>CAZUUU010000020.1:0-34148 GCA_964622685.1 uncultured Methylibium sp. | reverse complement strand
TTGTCACCCTTGAGCGCTTTCCTGGTTCACGCCGCTCTCGAAGCCGGCGACAACCAGGCCCAGGCCGGCCAGGACGCGATCCAGCTGATGACCGTGCACGCCGCCAAGGGCCTGGAGTTCGACCAGGTCTTCATTACCGGACTGGAAGAGGGCCTGTTCCCGCACGAGAACTCGGCCAGCGACCTCGACGGCCTGGAGGAGGAGCGCCGACTGATGTACGTGGCCATCACGCGCGCGCGCCGGCGGCTGTACCTCAGCTTCAGCCAGACGCGCATGCTGCACGGCCAGACCCGGTATCACATCAAGAGCCGCTTCCTCGACGAGCTGCCCGAGGCGGCGCTGCGCTGGATCACGCCGAAGGCGCAGGGCTTCGGCTCGGGCTTCGCGCGCGACTACCAGGCGGCGTGGCAGCGCGGCTCGGGCCTCGGCGGGATGGTCGGCGCCGGGCGCGTCGAGCCGCCGGCGGCGTTCGAGGCCCGGGCACGTTCGGCCGGCGGGCTGCGCTCGGGCCAGAGCGTCTTCCACACCAAGTTCGGCGAAGGCGTGATCGTCACGCTCGAAGGCGTCGGCACCGACGCCCGCGCGCAGGTCAACTTCGGCCGGCACGGCATGAAGTGGCTGGCGCTCAGCGTGGCCAAGCTGACACCGGTCGACTGAAGCTGTCGTTCGCACGCCACGCAGCGCTCCGCGATGGTGCGTGGTGGTCCCGCGTGACACAGCCCGCGGCGCCTTGTAACCAAATGCTGCGCTGCCCACGAAGGTTTCCCCGTGCTTGTGGCGGCCGGGGCGCGTCCGAACACTGCCGCCACCACTTGTCGTTGGTTGTCGGGGGTGGCGTGTCGGCCGGAGGGCGGGCGCTTTCTTTCTTGCATCGAGACCTAGATTCCTGAGGAGACAAGTCATGCCCTTGCTCATTGCCCTGGCCATTTCGATCGGCGTGCTGGCCGTCGTCGCGACCTTCCTGTTCCTCGGCCCGCTGGCGGCCTTCGGCGTCCAGATCTGGCAGGCCTTCGTGGCCTGGGCCAGCCACTACCACTGCGGCGGCAAGGTCGCAGGCACCAAGAGCACCATCATCTGCATGTCCTTCGGCACGGTCGTCGGTGCCCTGTCGGTGATGCTGGCGGGCCAGTTGGGCGCGCTCGGCTCGCTGGCCGCACCGGTGGCGGTCGGCATCGGCGCCGCCGTCATCGTGCTGGCGGCACACCTCAGCCTGCTGGCCACGATCCCGGCCTGCGTCTACGGCTTCGCGTGCGTGGCCGGCCTGATCCTGCTGAAGGGCGTGGCGCCGATGGATGCGATCGTGCCGACCATCGTGTCGATCGCGATCGGTGCCGCGTTCGGCTACGCCTCCGAGGCGCTCGGCGGCATGCTCGCCAAGAAGGCCGCCCCGGCGACGGCCTGATGCGCTGAACCCCGGCGCTCGCGGCTCACTCGGGGGCCGGGGCGTCGGGCTTCTTGCCCGGTGTCACGGCATCGATGCCGGCGCCGACGACCTTGCCGGTCACCTCGACGCCGGTACTGACCACGGCACCGGCCACGCTCACCGTCGCTCCGACGACCGCGCCGGCCACGCCGATCACGGCGCAGCCCGCCAGGCTGCCGGCCCCGGCCCCGGCCCCGGCCACGACCAGCGCCAGGGCTGCCGTTCTCCACCACCTCGACATCGCTCGATCTCCTTGCGGCGCCGGCCCCGCGGGCGTCTGCCGGCGGCATTGTCGGCCGCCCCCGGTCGGGTCAGGTATCGACTTGCTACCCGCGGCTGTCACGGCTTCGTCACGCCACCTACACGGCGGGTTCATCTGCGCTGCTTCCCGTCCCCCGGGCTCTCGGCGGTCCTTCCCGGGCCGTCGCCATCCTCCTCCCCAGCAGTCGCAAGGAACCCCACAGATGAACAAGCCGGTCGATCTCCCCCTGGACGCGCTCGCGCACGACGACGAGGACCACAACACCAGCGGCAATCCGAGCTTCATGGACGTGCTGGACGCGCGCCTGAGCCGGCGCTCGGTGCTGCGCGGCGGTGTCGGCAGCGCGGCGACAGCTGTGCTGGGCGGCATGTCGCTCAGCGCTTGCGGCGGTGGTGACGATCCGGCGCCGGCACCGGCACCGGCCGGTCCCGCGGCGGTCAGCAGCCTGAGCTTCGCGGCCGTCGCCAAGAGCACTGCCGACGTGGTCTCGGTGCCGGCCGGCTACACGGCAAGCATCATCTACGCGCTGGGCGATCCGTTGAACGCCACCACGCCGGCCTATGCCAACAACGGCAGCGACACCGATTTCGACAACCGCGCCGGCGATCATCACGACGGCATGGAGTACTACGGCCTCAACGCCGCGGGCACCGCACGGGACCCCAACGGCTCCGAGCGTGGCCTGCTGGCGGTGAACCACGAGGCCCTGACCGACAACTTCCTGCACGTGAACGGAAGCAGTGCCCGGCCCCGGCCGGCCGCGGAGTCCGACAAGGAAATCCCCGCACATGGTGTGTCAGTCGTCGAGGTGCGTCGCACTGCCGGTGTCTGGGGCTATGTGCAGAATTCGGCCTACAACCGCCGCGTCACGCCGCTGACGCCGATCGAGTTGTCGGGTGCCGCACGCGGCAACGCCCTGATGCGCACGGTCTACTCTCCCGCAGGCACCTCGACGCGTGGCACGATCAACAACTGCGGTACCGGCTACACGCCGTGGGGCAGCTTCCTCACCGGCGAGGAGAACTGGGCCGGCTACTTCACCCGCAGCGCCACCGACAACGCCGCGCGCGATGCGAAGAGCGTGGTGTCTCTGAACCGCTACGGCCGTGCCCAAGGCGCCGCCAGCCGTCATGGCTGGGAGACCTCGGGACCTGCCGACAAGTACCAGCGCTGGGTCATCAGTGCCCTGGCTGGTCAGCCGACCGACGGCACCGGCGACTACCGCAACGAGTTGAACGGTCAAGGCTACATCGTCGAGATCGACCCCTACGATCGCAACGCGGTCATCAAGAAGCGCACCTCGCTGGGACGCTTCGCGCACGAGAGCGCGGTGTTCGGCCGCGTCACCGCGGGCCGGCCGCTGGCTGTCTACCAGGGTGACGACTCCCGCGGCGAGTACATCTACAAGTTCGTCTCCACGGCGGCCTGGGACCCGGCCGATGCCAACCCGGCCAGCCGTATCGGCGTCGGCGACAAGTACCTCGACGCGGGCCGCCTGTACGTCGCGCGCTTCAATGCCGACGGAACCGGCACCTGGATCGAACTGTCGATCACCAACCCGACGATTGCCGCCTACGCCACCTACGCATTCGCTGACCAGGGCGATGTGGTGATCAACGCGCGGCTCGCCGCCGACGCGGTCGGCGCCACGCGGATGGACCGTCCCGAGTGGTGCGCGGTGCACCCGACGACCGGCGAGATCTACTACACGCTGACCAACAACTCGAACCGCAAGATCGAGCCGACCGCGGGGCAGAATGGCCTCGACGCCGCCAACCCGCGCGCCTACAGCGACAGCTTCGGTGGCGGTGCAGCCGGTGCGCCGGGCAACATCAACGGCCACATCATCCGGATGCGTGAGACCGGTGACGATGGCGCGGCGACGACGTTCACCTGGGATGTCTACCTCTTCGGCGCCCAGGCGGACGCCAGTACCGATCTCATCAATATCTCGCGCCTGTCGGCGGACCAGGACTTCTCCAGCCCGGATGGCCTGTGGTTCAGCCGCTCGACCGGCATCTGCTGGATCCAGACCGACGACGGCTCCTACACCGACGTCAGCAACTGCATGATGCTGGCCGGCATCCCAGGCCGCGTCGGCGATGGCGTGGCGACGACGCTGAGCTATCCGCTGGCCGCCGGTGGAAACCTCAACGTGACGACCTACGTGGGCGCGCGCCCGACGGCTGCCACGCTGCGCCGCTTCCTGGTCGGCCCGGTCGACTGCGAGATCACTGGCCTGACGGAGACGCCGGACGGCGAGACGCTGTTCGTCAACATCCAGCACCCGGGCGAAGGGACCAGCGCCGCCAACATCGGGACACCGGCCAACTACGTGAGCCACTGGCCGGGCAATGCCGGCTACGGGGCCGGCGGTGCAATGGCAAGGCCGCGCTCGGCAACGCTGGCGATCACGAAGAACGGCGGCGGCCGCGTCGGCAGCTGAGGCAGGAGCCTCCTCGACCGGCCGCCGCAGGCGGGCGGTCTTTCCGGGCCGGCGCATCGCGCCGGCCTTTTTCGTTCACGCGCTGTCCGCGGGCTCGTCCGCGACGGCGTCGGCGAGTTCGAAGCAGTCGACGAAGCTGAAGTACAGCGAGGCGTAGAACACCGTCGAGGCCAGCATCGCCATCGGGATCACGGCCTGCGTCACTGCCATCGGCTGGTCCATCAGCCCGAACACCGCCAGCACCGTGCGCATCAGCAGCACGAAGAGCATCAGCAGGCCGAGCCAGGTCAGGCCGTACAGCAGGAAGGCGCCGCGCGCGTTCCAGCAGGCCACGACGTTGGCGAACAGCGCCTTGCCCACCCCCATGCGGCCCCAGCAGACCAGCCCCGGCACGTGCCAGAAGGCCAGCGACACGAGGCTCAGCAGGCCCAGCCGCAGCAGCACCGCGAACAGGAAGGCCGGGTCCTGCTGCACTGCCTCCGGCGTGCTGCGACCCTCGGCCACGGCGAGCATGTTCTCGGTCAGCTGGCCGTCGTCGATCACGTGCGCCAGGAGCATGGCGACGATCATCGCGCCGGCATACGCGGCGCCGGCCTGCAGCAGCCGCTTGCGGTGCAGCGGGTCGCGCAGCGGCGCGATCAGCAGGCGCGGCCCGGGGACGCGGCCGTTCAGCACCTCGCGCGTGGCCAGCATGAAGCCGACGTTGACCACCGGCGTGAACACCAGCGCCAGCAGCGGCCCGAGCAGCGGCACTTCGGACAGCACCCAGGCCCCGATGCCGCACAGCGCCAGCAGCGCGGTGTAGGCCAGAGGCTGGCGCAGGAACATGCGGCAGCCGGCGCGCACCCACTGCACGCCCTGCAGGGCGCGGACGGTCTTGAGCTTCATGGCCGGCCGTTCACGCGCGCGCCGGGTGCCAGGGCTGCGCGACGCGCTCGCGCAGCACGCGCTCGAAGTGCGCCGGATCGTGGGGCACCAGGGCATGCGCCTCGCGCGGCAGGTGGTAGTCCCACAGTCGAGAGATCCAGAAGCGCAGCGCCGCCGCGCGCAGCAGCGCCGGCATCAGCCGCAGCTCGTCGCCGGTGAGCCGGCGCTCGGCGTCGTAGGCCATGACGAAAGCCGTGGCGCGGTCCTCGAGCAGGCGGCCGCTCGGCAGGTCGACGCACCAGTCGTTCAGGCACACGGCGATG
Source organism: uncultured Methylibium sp. (assembly GCA_964622685.1). Classification (GTDB taxonomy): domain Bacteria; phylum Pseudomonadota; class Gammaproteobacteria; order Burkholderiales; family Burkholderiaceae_C; genus Methylibium. The sequence goes on along the minus strand of CAZUUU010000020.1, from coordinate 28,827 downwards.
TCGAAGGCGTAGCGGTCGACGCCGGCGAAGTAGAAGTCGAAGAAGCCGCTCAGGCGCGGCGCGCCGTCGGGGCCGTCCTCGAACATCACGTTGTCGCGGAACAGGTCGGCGTGGATCGCGCCGCGCGGCAGGGCGGCGTCGGAGGCCGACGCGGCGACGCTGTGCTGGAAGGCCAGCTCGGCGGTGATCAGCGCGTGCTGCTCGGGGGTCAGGAAGGGCAGCACCAGCGGCACCGTCTCGTCCCACCAGGGCAGGCCGCGCAGGTTGGGCTGGTGGCGCGGGTAGTCGCGGCCGGCCAGGTGCATGCGGGCGAGGGCGGCGCCCACCTGCTCGCAATGCGCGGCGCTGGGCGCCAGCGCATGGCCGCCGCGCAGGCGGTCGACCACCGCGGCCGGCTTGTCATGCAGGGCGTGCAGGATCTCGCCGGTGTCGTCGGCCTGCGGCTCGGGCACCAGGATGCCGTGCCGGGCCAGGTGCTTCATCAGATGCAGGTAGAACGGCAGCTGTTCGAACGTCAGGCGCTCGAACAGCGTCAGCACGTACTCGCCACGGTCGGCGCTGAGGAAATAGTTGGTGTTCTCGATGCCGGCGGTGATCGGCTTCAGCGATTTCAGCGCGCCCAGCCCGAGGCGGTGCGCCAGCCCGGCGGCCTCGTCGACGCCGACTTCGGTGAAGACCGCCATCGCGGACTAGAACGTCAGGACGCGCCAGACGCGCTTGCCGGCCGCTCCCTTGGCCGAGTTCGGGCCGTCCGAGACGTCGCGACCCGCGTCGATGGGCAGCACCTCGTACTCGGCCTTGATCGGGCCCTTGGGCTGCACGCGGATGCTGCGCACCGCACCGCGGACGCTGAGCTCCTCGATGCGTGCGTTGTCGTCCTCGACCACGTTGCGCTTGACCGACGGCTCGCCGGCCGGGGCCGGCGCGGCCACCGGAGCGGGCTTGGCGGCGACGGGTGCCGTCGCCTGTGCCAGCACCTGCAGCGGTGCGAAGAAAAAAGCAGCGATCAGCAGGGCGCGGGACAGAGCCATGACCTGATTGTAGGGGGGTGTCCCATCGCGGCGGGCCCACCCGCCCTGCCGCCACAATGGCCCCATGAGCGACGACGCCCGTTTGCTGCTGGTCGATGGGTCCAGCTATCTCTACCGCGCCTATCACGCGCTGCCCGACCTGCGCAATCCGGCCGGCGAACCGACCGGTGCGCTGCGCGGCATGGTCGCGATGCTGAAGAAGCTGCGCGATCAGTTCCCGTCGGCCCACGCGGCCTGCGTCTTCGACGCCAAGGGCAAGACCTTCCGCGACGACTGGTACCCCGAGTACAAGGCCAACCGCGCCTCGATGCCGGAAGACCTGGCGAAGCAGATCGCGCCGATCCACGAGGTCGTCAGGCTGCTGGGCTGGCCGGTGCTGGAGGTGCCCGGCATCGAGGCCGACGACGTCATCGGCACGCTGGCGCGCGCCGCCGCGGCACGCGGCCAGCGGGTGCTGATCTCGACCGGCGACAAGGACCTGGCGCAACTGGTCGATGCGCAGGTCACCCTGATCAACACGATGTCGAACGAGAGCCTGGACCCGGCCGGCGTGCAGGAGAAGTTCGGCGTGCCGCCGTCCGCCATCGTCGACTACCTGACCCTGGTCGGCGACACGGTCGACAACGTGCCCGGGGTCGAGAAGGTCGGCCCCAAGACCGCCGCCAAGTGGATCGCCGAGCATGGCTCGCTCGACGGCGTGATCGCCGCGGCCGACGGCATCAAGGGCGTGGCCGGCGAGAACCTGCGCAAGGCGCTCGACTGGCTGCCGATGGGCCGCAAGCTGGTGACGGTCAAGACCGACTGCGACCTGTCCGGACCGCTGCCGGGCTGGGACCAGCCCGCGGCCTGGGACGCGCTGAGCTGGCGCGAACCGGACCGCGAGGCGCTGCTGGCCTTCTACACCCGCCACGCCTTCCGCGAATGGAAGCGCGAAGTGGAAGAGGCGCTGGGCGTCGCGCCCGCGGCCGCGCCGGCCGCATCAGCGGTCCCTGCCGGTGCCGCGCCGGCAGGCGATGCGCCGCTGGTCGCGAAGCCGGCCGACAAGCGCTACGAGACCGTGCTGACGCGCGAGGCCTTCGAGGCCTGGCGCGCGCGCATCGCGGCCGCGGACCTGGTCGCGCTCGACACCGAGACCGACTCGCTCGAGGCCGTGCGTGCCCGCATCGTCGGCCTGAGCTTCAGCCTGAAGCCGGGCGAGGCCTGCTACATCCCGCTGGCCCACACCTACCCGGGCGCCCCCGAGCAGTTGCCCCTGGACGAGGTGCTGGCCGCGCTGAAGCCCTGGCTCGAGGACGCGTCGCGCGCCAAGGTCGGGCAGCACATCAAGTACGACGAGCACGTGTTCGCCAACCACGGCATCCTGGCGCGCGGCTACGTGCACGACACCATGCTGCAGAGCTACGTGCTCGAGGCCCACAAGCCGCACAACCTGGAGAGCCTGGCCAGCCGCCACCTCGACCGCAAGGGCCTGAGCTACGAGGACGTGGCCGGCAAGGGCGCGCAGCAGATCCCCTTCGCCCAGGTCGAGCTGACGCGCGCGACCGAGTACTCGGGCGAGGACAGCGACATGACGCTGCACGTGCACCAGGTGCTGTGGCCGCAGCTCGAGGCCGAGCCCAGGCTGCGCTTCGTCTACCAGCAGATCGAGATGCCGGCCTCCGAGACGCTGCTGCGCATCGAGCGCCACGGCGTGCTGATCGACAGCGCCCACCTCGCCCGCCTGAGCCAGGAGCTGGCCGAGCGCATGGTCGCACTGGAGCAGGAGGCGCACGCGCTCGCGGGCCAGCCCTTCAACCTGGGCAGCCCGAAGCAGATCGGCGAGATCCTGTTCGTCAAGCTCGGCCTGCCAGTCAAGAAGAAGACCGCGAGCGGCGCGCCCAGCACCGACGAGGAAGTGCTCGACGAACTGGCGGCCGACTACCCGCTGCCGGCCAAGCTGCTGGAATACCGCAGCCTGGCCAAGCTCAAGGGCACCTACACCGACAAGCTGCCGCTGATGGTGAATCCCGCCACCGGCCGCGTCCACACGAACTACGCGCAGGCGGTGGCGGTGACCGGGCGGCTGGCGAGCAACGACCCCAACCTGCAGAACATCCCGATCCGCACGGCCGAAGGCCGGCGCGTGCGCGAGGCCTTCGTCGCCCCGCCGGGGCACGTGATCCTGAGCGCCGACTATTCGCAGATCGAGCTGCGGATCATGGCCCACATCTCCGAGGACCCGGGCCTGCTGAAGGCCTTCGCCGAAGGCATCGACGTACACCGCGCGACCGCGAGCGAGGTCTTCGGCGTGCCGGTCGCCGACGTGAGCAGCGAGCAGCGCCGCTACGCCAAGGTCATCAACTTCGGGCTGATCTACGGCATGGGCGCCTTCGGGCTGGCCAGCAACCTCGGCATCGAGCAGAAGGCCGCGAAGGACTACATCGAGCGCTACTTCGCGCGCTTCGCCGGCGTGAAGCGCTACATGGACGAGACGCGCGCCTCGGCCAAGGAGAAGGGCTACGTCGAGACCTACTTCGGCCGGCGCATCTACCTGCCCGAGATCAACGGCGGCAACGGCCCGCGCCGCACCGGCGCCGAGCGCCAGGCGATCAACGCGCCGATGCAGGGCACGGCGGCCGACCTGATCAAGCTGGCGATGATCGCGGTGCAGCGCACGCTCGATGCCGAGCGCCGCGCGACGCGGATGATCATGCAGGTGCACGACGAGCTGGTGTTCGAGGTGCCCGAGGCCGAGCTCGACTGGGCGCGCGCCGAGGTGCCGCGGCTGATGGCCGGCGTCGCCGAGCTGAAGGTGCCGCTGCTCGCCGAGGTCGGCGTGGGAGCCAACTGGGACGAGGCGCACTGAGGTGGCGGCCGCGGCTCCCGCCAGCGCCGGCTACCGCAGCGACATCGATGGCGTGCGCGCCATCGCGGTGCTGCTGGTGCTGGTCTTCCACTTCGAGCTGCTGGTGGCCGGCAAGGCCGGCTTCATCGGCGTCGACGTGTTCTTCGTCATCTCCGGCTTCCTGATCACCGGGATCATCCGCCGCCAGCTCGACGAGGGCTCGTTCCGGCTCGGGCAGTTCTATGCCCACCGCGTGCGGCGCCTGGCGCCGGCGCTGCTGGTGACGCTGGCGCTCACGCTGGCGGTCGGCGCGCTGGACCTGCTGCCTGCCGACTTCCTGGAACTGGCGCGCCAGGCGCTGGCCTCGCAGTTCTACGTGGCCAACATCTACTACTGGAAGAACGTCAACTACTTCGGCCTCGGGGCCGACAACATCTTCCTGCTGCACATGTGGTCGCTGGCGGTGGAGGAACAGTTCTACCTGCTCTACCCGCTGCTGCTGATCGCCGTCCATCGCTGGCTGCGGCGCTGGTTCTGGCCGATCCTCGCGGTGGCGCTGCTGCTGTCCTTCGCCTTGAACCTGGCCTTCGTCGCGGCGCGCCCCGAGGCCACCTTCTACCTGCTGCCGACGCGCGCCTGGGAGCTGCTCGCGGGGGCCTTCACGCTGCTGCTGACCGAGCGCCGGCGTCCCCACCGCGGCGTCGACGAGGCGCTGGGCTGGGGCGGCGCGGTGCTGATCGTCGTGGCGATCGTGGCCTACGACGAGCAGACCCGCTTCCCGGGCTGGTTCGCGCTGCTGCCGGTGCTGGGCGGCATGGGCCTGCTGCTGGCCGGGCGCAACCCGGCGACGAGCGTGTCGCGCCTGCTGAGCCTGCCGGTGATGGGCTACGTGGGCAAGATCTCCTACCCGCTCTATCTCGTGCACTGGCCGATCAACGTGTTCGCGACGCGCTGGTACGGCGAGGGCTACGGCTGGGGCCTGCGCTTCGCGATGTTCGCGCTGTCGGTCGCCGCCGCGTCGGCGATCTACCACGCGGTCGAGCAGCCGGTGCGCCAGCGTCGCGTGCTGCCGCGCGAGCGCAGCGTCGTGATCGGCTACGGCGTGGCGTTTGCCGTGACGCTGCTCGGCTTCGCCCTGGTGTGGCGCACCGGCGGGCTGCCGCAACGCTTCCCGGACGACGTGGCGCGGCTCGCGGCCTTCGCCGAGGACCGCTCGCCACCGCTGGCCGAATGCGAGTTCTCCAACCGCCGCAGCGCCGTCGAGCCTTGCCGCATCGGCGCGCCGGGCGCCGCGCCGCGCTGGCTGGTCTATGGCGATTCGCATGCGTGGGCCGCGCACGGCGCCTTCGACCGCTGGCTGGCGTCGCGCGGCGAGGCGGGGCTCTTCATGTTCCGCAACTCCTGCCCGCCGATCCGCGGCGTCCACGTCTTCAAGGACCAGGGCCAGTGCCACGACTTCAACGAGGCGATGGCCAGCCTGCTGGAGCGCCGGCCCGAACTCGACTCGGTGGCGCTGGTGTCGGCCTGGCTGCAGGCGGCCGAGGGGCGCCTGGTGCCGACGGCCGACACGGCGCCATCCCTGGACGCCTCGATCGCCCTGTTCGACGCGCGCTTCGCGGCCACGGTGCAGGCCTTGCATGCGGCCGGACGACGCGTCTATGTCTGGGAGCCGGTGCCCGGCGCCTTGCAGAGCGTGCCGCAGGCGCTGGCCCGCGCGGCGCTCGGCCGCGAGGTGCCGGACCTGGTGGTCACGCGCGAGCGCTACCGGGCCGAGCACGCGGTCTTCCTGGCCGCGCTCGAGAAGAACCGGGCCTCGCTCGCCGGCAGCTTCTCGCCGTCGGCGCTGCTGTGCGAGACGGGCCGCTGCGCGGTGCAGGTCGATGGCCGGCCGATCTACTTCGACGGCAGCCACGTGACGCGCTCGTCGGCGGAACTGTGGGTCGAGATGATGCGGCGCACGGTGCCGGGCCCGCGCTGAGCGCGTGACCCAAGAGCGTGACCCAAGAAAAAGCCCGGCCGAAGCCGGGCTCGCCACGAGGCTGCGAGGGTCGGCTTACCAGCCGATGTCCTTCAGCAGCTCGAAGGTCAGGTCCTTGGGCGCCGAGACCGCGATCGGCTGTCCGGCGTTCAGGAAGGGCTCCATCAGCAGGTTGGGCTTGGCCGAGGTGTCGTAGTGCGACACCGACGAGCCCTGCTGGAAGGGGTTGGGCGTGAACATGAAGACGCGCTTCCCGAAGTCGGCGCCGGCCAGCTTCTGCATGTTGAACGACAGCACGCCGTAGTTGCCGAACTTGCTGGGCGTCGCGAGCGATGCCTTCAGGGCCGTCCCGTCCTCGAGCGAGATGCGCACCGCCGGGATCGTGATCGTCGGGTCCACACCGCCCAGGTCCGGCGGCGGGCCGCCGGGGACGTTGTCGGAGACGATCACCGCCCGCGCGCCGGCGTCCTGCGCGTTCTTCACCTTGACGGTGAAGCCGCAGGCGCCGCGATCGACCAGCGCGATCTTGCCGCGCACCGCCGTCGCGTTGGCCGGGCTCAGCGGCGTGCAGGCGAGGCCCGTGCCGTTGACCTGGTCGACCACCTGGGCGATCTGCGCGCTGAGCTGGTCGTCCACGCTGTCGATCTGCGGTCCGAACAGCGCCGTGCCGATCAGCACGGTCCGGTCCAGGCCCGGCCCGGTCAGGAACAGCTCCGGCGTGCCGCGGTCCAGCACGGCGGCGGCCTTGCCGATGACCGTGTTGCCGTACCACTGCAGGTTGCGCGGCGTGATGCCCGACACCGCCCGCTCGGCGGCCGTCATCTTCACCCACGTCTTGTTCTGCGCCGGGTCGTACAGGTAGTGGTCCCAGATCGACGGCTGGCCGGCCAGCTGGTTGCCGGTGCGCCCGCTGGTGAAGGTCTGGAAGCCCAGGCCGTGGCCGAACTCGTGCAGGATGGTCGTCAGCAGGTCGATCTGGCCGGCCGGCGCCTGGCCGTCGAGGCCCAGGTAGAAGCCGGATCCCGCCAGGCAGTCGGGCTGTCCCAGGTCCGAGTTGAAGAAGGCGACGATGTCGAGGTCGTCCCCGGTGGGCGACGGCACCGGGTCGATGTCCTCGCCGGCCAGCTTGTTGGCCAGTGCCGACGAGTACCAGGTGCCGGGCTTCTCGGCGCCCGGGAAGTCGCTCCAGACGCTGATCGCCCCGGCCGCGCCCAGCGTGGCGCCGGTGGCGGTGCAGGGCAGGGGCTCGAAGGTCGACAGGATCGTGATCGGCACGTCCGACTTGAGCTTTCCGCCCCACAGGGTGGCGGCGTACTGGAACACCGCGAGTCGCTGGCCGCCGACCGTGGCGGCGGTGTTGCCGCCCACCGGCAGCGCCGGCGACGGGTCGTTGAAGCCGATGCCGGGCTCGTTGCCGTTGACGATCTGGATCACCGCGGGCCCCGGGCTGCGGCCGTGGGCCAGCGTCAGGCAGGACGCAGCGGCCACGGCCAGCAGGCCGCGTCCGAGGTGCTTGAGGAGATCAGTGCGCATGGCCGGCCTCCTTGTGCTTGGCGGTCGATGCCGGGCTGCTCATCGCCGTGCCCGCGGCTTCCTCGCCGACCACGCAGTCCTGCGTCAGGCTGCCGTCGGCGTTGCGCCGTGCCACGCTGAAGTTGAGGAAGCTGGTGTCGAGCCTCTGGCCGCGCGCGCCGGAGGGCGTCGTCACGGCGGTCATCTCGCGGAAGCGCTGCAGGGTCTGGGCGCGCCGCTGCTGGGCGCCCGACACCGCGCTGCGCGCGTTGGCGGCGGCCGGCTGGGCCTCGTCGTGCTCGGCATGGCGCAACTGGCCGGTGGCCGGGTCGCGCATCACCTTCTGGCCGCCGAAAGCCTCGGCGGCCTGGGCTTCGGGAGCCGCCTGCGCGGCCGCACCGCTCGTGGCGCACAAGGCACCGAGCGCCAGCCACAGGGCCGGGCCGCTCCATCGGGAACTACTTTGCCTCTTCATCGGAAGGTCTCCTGGACGAAACACGGGGCGGCTTGTGGCCGCGACGGATGCGCGCGGGGCTCTGTGGCCCGGTTCCCAAGAAGATCGAGCGCAGCGTGAAAAACGCACGCAGAGTCTAAGGAGGCGCGGCAGCCGCACACCAGCGGTGTTACGCAGACTTGACGGGGGCTCGTGTCGCGTGCCAATGGGACCTTGTCATCGCATCGACGCGGGCCCGACGCTCTGGCGTCATCGACGCCGGCCATGCTGGCGAGCCATGGCATGGAGTGCGACCTCGTTCATGGCTTGGGCCGGTCGACCCCCGCGTTCGCGGGGGGGCGACGAAGTCTTCGCCGGCCTGCCCGCCGCGGCGCGGCCGCCGGTCGACGACGAGGCGCCGGCGCCGGGCCGGCTCGCGGTGCGCAGCGTCTGGATCTCCGACCTGCACCTCGGCACGCCGGGCTGCCAGGCGCATGCGCTGCTGGACTTCCTGAAGACGGTCGACTGCAGCCACCTCTACCTGGTCGGCGACATCATCGACGGCTGGCAGCTCAAGCGCAGCTGGTACTGGCCGCAGGCGCACAACGACGTCGTCCAGAAGCTGCTGCGCAAGGCGCGCAAGGGCACGCGCGTGGTCTTCGTGCCCGGCAACCACGACGAGTTCGCGCGCAAGTACCTGGGCCACAACTTCGGCGGCATCGAGGTCGCCCTGGACTGCATCCACGTCACCGCCGACGGCCGGCGCCTGTGGATCACCCATGGCGACTACTTCGACGGGGTGATCCAGTGCGCCCCCTGGCTGGCCCACGTCGGCGATGCGGCCTACGAGTTCACGTTGCGGCTGAACCGCTGGTTCAACTCGCTGCGGGCGCGGATCGGCCTGCCGTACTGGAGCCTGTCGAAGTACCTGAAGCTCAAGGTCAAGCGTGCAGTCAGCTTCATCGGCGACTTCGAGCAGGCGGTCGCGCGCGAGGCGCGCCGGCGCGGCGTGCAGGGTGTCGTCTGCGGACACATCCACCACGCCGAGCTGCGCGAGATCGACGGCATCCTCTACGCCAACGACGGCGACTGGGTCGAGAGCCTCACGGCCCTGGTCGAACACGCCGACGGCCGGCTCGAGATCGTCGACTGGAGCGGGCGGACCTCGTCCGCGCGCGACGCCCGGGCGGCGTTGCCGGACCGCGACGATGCCGAGGCCCGGGCCGTCGCGGGGAGTGCCGTCAGGACCGAGACCGCCTGAGCACCCGCTTCGCCCGCCGGCCGGCCTGTTCCACCGGCAGGGCACTGTGTGACAAGGGAACGGCACTGTGTCATGCCGGGCGGGGACAACCGGGACCGTTGTTTCTCCGTGGAATCCCTCGGTTCGCCTGCGGCGAGCGTTGCCCCAGACTTTGCGGAGCCGTCTGCCTGCGCCATTGCGGCGCAGACCGACGGCGGCGCGAAGACGGGCATCGACTGGCATAGCGATTGCGCCGTTCGCGTCGCGGCTTTGGTCGCGGACATGTGCACAGAACCCGAGACTCACACCATCCACAACGAGGAGACACCATGACCACAAGGAAAGTAGCTCACGCCTTGGCTCGACGCTCGCTGATCGGCGTTGCCGTGCTCGCGGCGACCGCGGGGGCCGCCCAGGCCCAGAACGTCACGCTGTTCGGCCGCCTCGATGTCGGCCTGCAGTTCACCAACAAGGTCAACCCGGCCGGCGACTCGCTGTCCGAGGTCAAGAACGGCGGCATCCTGCCCAGCATCTGGGGCATCCGCGGCAGCGAGGACCTCGGCAGCGGCCTGAAGGCCGTGTTCAACCTCGAGAGCGACTTCGGTGCCGACACCGGCGGCAGCCGTGGCCTGGGCAATATCAGCGGCGCCTTCGGCCGCCAGGCCAACGTTGGCTTGTCGGGCGGCTTCGGCACCGTGCTGCTGGGCCGTCAGTACAGCCCGGCGCTCCTGGCCGAGCTGGGCACCGACCCGCGCGGCTACAAGGAGTCGTACTCGATGCTGCTGCCCTACGCGCTGACGCAGCTGCCGTTGGGCAACACGGGGGTCGAGACTCCGCCCGGCCCGAACGGCCTGGGCATCTTCACCAGCAACCTGGTGTCGTACAGCAACTCCTTCGGCCCGGTGAACCTGGGTGTCGCGTACGGCTTCGGCGAGCAGGCCGGCGACAACTCGGCCGGCCGGACCATCGCCCTCGGCCTGAGCTACAACGGCCCGGTGACCGTGTCCTTCTCCTACCAGGGCATCAACGGCATCGGGGCCGGCGCCAACGACGAGACGACCCGCGTCGGCTTCGGGGTGGCGGTTCCGTTCGGAGACTTCACGTTCAAGGGCCTGTTCGCGCGTGCCGAGTACGACTCGCCGACGCCCGCTCTGCAGTCCAAGACCGACCACGTTGGTGTCGGGGCTGACTGGCGTTGGAGTCCGGCGAACGCCGCGACCGTGGCCTACTACCAGGGCAAGGACAAGAACACCGGCGGCGGCAAGACCAACGCCATCGTGCTGAGCAACGACCACTCGCTGTCCAAGCGCACCGTCCTGTACGGCCAGTTCGTGCGCGTCGACCGCGACGCAACCGCCAGCGCCGCGACCAGCATCGCTGCAGGTGGCACGCCGGCCGGCCAGAAGGCGTCGATCATCGGCGTCGGCATCAAGCACGACTTCTGAGCGTCCGCACCGTTGTCCGGGCTTGCCTGGACAACGCCGACGCCGGGACCGCCGTAGCGGTCCCGGCGTTTTTTCTTGTGGTCTGCCGGGGCTTGTCACGAAGCCGCCGTCGCGCTTCCCTAGACTCTGGAAATGAGCGCCCTCCCGACGCCCGCCGAGCCGAGTCCGGTTTCCCGGCGGCCCCTGCTGCTCAATCGCGAGCAGGCCATCCTGGAATTCAACCGCCGCGTGCTGGCCCAGGCCCTGCGCGAGGACGTGCCGCTGCTGGAACGGCTGCGCTACGTCTGCATCGTGTCGTCCAACATGGACGAGTTCTTCGAGGTGCGCTTCGCCGACTACCTGGAGGCCTCGCGCCTGCCCGGCTCGGGCATCACCGCGCGCGAGATGGGCGAGGTGGCCGCCGCGGCGCATGCGCTGATCGACGACCAGTACCGTGCCTTCAACGAGGTGGTCATGCCGGCGCTCCAGCGCGAAGGCATCGTCGTGCTGAACCATGCCGAGCGCGACGAGGCCCAGCGTCGCTGGGTCGACACTTTCTTCCAGAAGCAGGTGCGGCCATTGCTGGTGCCGGTCGGGCTGGACCCGGCGCATCCCTTCCCGCAGGTCGCCAACAAGTCGCTGAACTTCATCGTCAAGCTCGGCGGGCGCGACGCCTTCGGGCGCGACAACTCGATCGCCATCGTCAAGGTGCCGCGCGTGCTGCCGCGGGTGATCCGGCTGCCCGACGCGCTGGTGCCGCGGCAGCAGGCCTTCGTGCTGCTGTCCAGCGTGATCCGCGCTCACCTGGGCGAGCTCTTCCCCGGCCGCACGGTCGAGGCCTTCTCGCAGTTCCGCGTCACGCGCGATTCGGACCTCGACGTCGACGAGGACGACATCACCAACCTGCGCCAGGCCCTGCGCTCGTCGCTGAGCACGCGGCACTTCGGCCAGGCCATCCGCCTCGAGGTCGTCAGCAGCTGCCCCGAGGAGCTGAGCGAGTTCCTGCTGCAGCAGTTCGACCTGCCCGATGCGGCGCTGTACCGCGTCAACGGGCCGGTCAATCTGGTGCGGCTCAACCAGCTGATCGACCAGGCCGAGGCCGACGCCCTGCGTTTCGCGCGCCACGAGGCCGCCTGGCCGGCCACGCTGCCGCGCGGGCCCGGCAGCGGTGGCAGCCTGTTCGAGCGCCTGCGCCAGGGCGACGTGCTGCTGCACCATCCCTTCGAGAGCTTCGAGCCGGTGGTGCAGCTGCTGCGCGAGGCGGTCCACGACCCCGACGTGCTGGCGATCAAGCAGACCATCTACCGCACCGGCGCGCAGTCGGTGCTGATGGACCTGCTGCTCGAGGCGGCGCGGCGCGGCAAGGAGGTGATGTGCGTCGTCGAGCTGAAGGCGCGCTTCGACGAGGAAGCCAACATCAACTGGGCCGAGCGGCTCGAGGCGGTCGGCGCGCAGGTGGTCTACGGCATCGTCGGGCTGAAGACGCATGCCAAGCTGCTGCTGATCACGCGGCGCGAGACCGGGCCGCGCGGCCCGCTGCTGCGCCGCTATGCCCACCTGTCGACCGGCAACTACAACCCGCGCACCGCACGCCTCTACACCGACGTCGGCTGCCTCACCGCCGACGCCGAGCTGACCGCCGACGCCGACCTGGTGTTCCAGCAGCTCGCCAGCCTGACGCGCGGCAAGGCGCCCAGGCAGCTGCTGCTGGCGCCCAGCAGCCTGCACCGCCAGATGCTGCGCTTCATCGAGCGCTGCGGCGAGGCCGCACGCGCGGGCCGGCCGGCGCGCATCGTCGCCAAGCTCAATGCGCTGACCGACGAGGCCCTGATGTTCGCGCTGGCCGAGGCCTCGCAGGCCGGCGTCGAGATCGACCTGATCGTGCGCGGCGCCTGCATGCTGCCGCCGGGCGTGCCGGGGCTCACCGACCGGGTGCGCGTGCGCTCGGTGGTCGGCCGCTTCCTCGAGCACACGCGGGTGCTGTACTTCCGCTGGGGGCCGGGCGACGAGGACGAGGTGCTCTACCTGAGCAGTGCCGACTGGATGACCCGCAACATGCTGCGCCGCATCGAGCTGGCCTGGCCGGTGCGCGACCCGGCGCTGCGCCAGCGGGTGATCGACGAATGCCTGCAGCCCTACCTGCACGACCGGATGGACGCCTGGCAGCAGCACTCGGACGGCCACTACGAGCGCGTCGGCACGCAAGGCCCGAGCGCGCAGCAGGCGCTGATGGCGCGCTACGAAGCCTGATCGACTGGCGGGGCGGCATGGACCTGATCCTGTGGCGCCACGCCGAAGCCCACCTGCTGCGCGAGGGCCAGACCGATGCGCAGCGTGCGCTCACGCCGAAGGGCGAGCGCCAGGCCCAGCGCATGGCCGAGTGGCTGAACCGCCGCATCGCGCAGACGACGCGCGTGCTGGTGAGCCCGGCGCTGCGTTCGCAGCAGACCGCAAAGGCGCTCGAGCGCAGCTTCAAGACCGTCGCCGCGCTTGCGCCCGGCGGCTCGGTCGAGGACCTGCTCGCGGCGGCGCGCTGGCCCGATTCGAACGAGCCGGTGCTGGTCATCGGCCACCAGCCGACGCTCGGCCTGGCGGCGGCGCTGCTGCTGAGCGGGTCGGCCGAGGCCTGGTCGGTGAAGAAGGGCGCGGTCTGGTGGCTGCGCCACCGCGAGCGCGAGGCCGGCGTGCAGGTCGTGCTGCAGGCGATGCAGGGGCCTGACCTGCTCTGAGCCGGTCAGTCGCTGAGCACGGCGAGCGCCATCCGCCCCGAGCGCTCCCAGGCCCGTGCCTCCTCGCGCAGCAGGTGCATGGTGCGCGGATGGCCTTCGGCCCAGCCCCGCGCGATGTGCAGCTGCGCGCCCTGGGCCGTGCGCCGCAGCCCGACGACGCGCTCCGGCACGTCGTTGCGGGCGTGGCACAGCAGCGCCGCCAGCCGCAGCGACAGCACCGGCCACAGCGTGGTCTCCTGCTGCAGCGTGTGATCGAGCTTGCGCAGGCTGCCGCGATGACCCAGCACCAGCTCGGCCACGCGCCGCTGCTGGCTCTGCGAGAAGCCCGGCGCATCGACATGCGCCAGCAGGTAGGCGCTGTGCCGGTGGTGGTCGTGGTGCGAGACCGACATGCCGATCTCGTGCAGCAGCGCGGCCCAGCCCAGCTCGCGCGTCGTCTCGGCGCCCGCGCTGCCGGGGCGCGGCGCGCCGGTGCTGCGGAACAGCGCCAGCGCGAGCCGCTGCACCCGCGCGGCCTGCGCCAGGTCGCTGCCGAAGCGGCGCTGCAGCTCGTGCACCGAGGCGTCGCGCATGTCCTGGCGGGCGCCGCGACGGGCCGGTGCGGCCGCGGCTTCCAGCCGTTCGGACAGGTCGAAGATGACGCCCTGGCGCAGCGCGCCGCGCGCCGGCTGCAGCGCGTCGATGCCGAACTGCAGCGCCAGCGTGTAGAGGATCGACAGCCCGCCGCCCAGCACCGCGCGGCGCTCGGGCTTGAGGCCCGGCAGGTCGAGCGCGTCCTGGTGGCCGGCCGCCAGGCAGGCGCCGATGCACCAGCGCAGGCCGGCCGGCGTGATGACGCCGTCGCTGATGCCGTTGGCCGCCAGCAGCTGCGAGACCGCGCCGACCGTGCCCGAGGCTCCCAGCGCCTCGACCCACTGGCCGGGCGCGAAGGGCTGGAGCGCCTCTTCCAGCTCGGCGCCGGCGGCGATCTGCGCGGCGCGGAAGGCCTCGGCGGTGAAGCGCCCGTCGGGGAAGTAGCGCATCGACAGGCTGACGCTGCCGACCTGGAAGCTCTCGGCCTGGCGCGGCGTGCGGCCCTGGCCGAGGATCATCTCGGTCGAGCGGCCGCCGATGTCGATCACCAGCCGCGGCCGCTCGCTGGGCTGCAGGCGCGCGACGCCGGCGAAGATGAGGCGCGCCTCCTCGCGGCCCGACACGACCTCGATCGGATGACCCAGCACCGTGCGCGCCCGCGCCAGAAAGGCGTCGCGGTTGCGCGCCTCGCGCAGCGTCTGCGTGGCCACGGCGCGCACCTGCGAGGCCGCGAAGCCGCGCAGCCGCAAGGCGAAGCGCGCCAGGCAGGCGAGGCCGCGCAGCTGCGCCTCCTCGTTCAGGCGGCCGTCGGCATCGAGGCCGCCGCCGAGGCGCACCGTCTCCTTCAGGTAGTCGATGCGCTTGTAGCGACCCCGGGCCAGCTGTCCGATCTCGAGCCGGAAGCTGTTGGAGCCCATGTCGATCGCGGCCAGCAGCAGGCCGTCGTGAGGATCGGCCGGGGCGGACGGGGAACTCGGCATGGCGCGGATTGTGTCCGCATTCGATGGCAGTACCGCACGCCGGCCAAGGGCTTGTGCCCTTCCTAGAATCCGCCCCACCTCAATCCGACGTGGAGACCCGCGATGCTCAAGGACGACTTCGACAGCCTGACCCCGACGCGGCCGTTCAGCCGCCGCGACTTCGTCGCGACCACGGTCGGATCCGGCTTCGCGGCCGCGGTGCTGCCGGTGAGCGCGCAGACCATCGCGACCGACACCGCCGGGCTCACGGCCGGTGTCGTCAGCGTGCCGGTCGGCGACTTCAAGCTGCCGGCCTACCGGGCGCAGCCTTCTATTGCCAAGGAAGGCAAGATCGGCCTGCCGATCGTGCTGGTGGTCAGCGAGATCTTCGGCGTGCACGAGCACATCGCCGACGTCGCGCGGCGCTTCGCGAAGCAGGGCTACCTGGCGATCGCGCCCGAGCTGTTCGTGCGCCAGGGCGATGCCAAGGCCTACAGCGACATCCCGACGCTGTTGAAGGAGGTGGTGTCGAAGAAGGGTGATGCCGAGACGATGGCCGACCTCGACGCGGCCCTGGCCTGGGCCGGCGCCAACGGCGGCGACACCGGCCGGGTCGGCGTCACCGGCTTCTGCTGGGGCGGCCGCATCACCTGGCTGTACACGGCGCACAACCCCAGGGTGAAGGCGGGGGTGGCCTGGTACGGCCGGCTGGTCGGCGACGCGACGCCCGGCACGCCGCGGCACCCGGTCGACGTGGCCGGCGCGCTGAACGGCCCGGTGCTGGGCCTGTACGGCGAGAAGGACGGCGGCATCCCGCTTGACACGGTTGATAGGATGAAAGTGGCGCTGGCGGCGGGCAATGCGGCCGCGAAGAAGTCCGAGTTCGTGGTCTACCCGGACGCGCCGCACGCCTTCCACGCCGACTACCGGCCGAGCTACCGCAAGGAAGCCGCCGACGACGGCTGGAAGCGCTGCCTGGCCTGGTTCAAGGCGAACGGCGTGGCCTGAGCGGCACCGCCTGCCGGCGAGCCGACCGCGCCCCGAGGGGCGCGGTTTTTCTTGACGAGCACCGAGACGACGACATGACGTGGACCCTGTTCTGGATCGTGCTGGCCACCGTGGCCGGCGGCGTGCTGTCGGTCGTGATCGCCGCGGGACTGACGCTGGCCGTGCTCAAGCTGATCGTGCGCCACCTGGTCAGCCTGTCGGCCGGCGTGCTGCTGGGCACCGCGCTGCTGAAGCTGCTGCCCGAGGCCTTCGAGACCGGCGCGTCGGCGCAGGCGCTGTTCGCCACGCTGCTGGGCGGACTGCTGTTCTTCTTCCTGCTCGAGAAGGTCGAGCTCTACCGCCACAGCCACCACCACGAGGGCGACCACGAGCACCACCACCATCACCACGGCTTCGACGCCGAGCAGGCGGGCCGCGGCGGCTGGAGCGTGCTGATGGGCGACAGCATCCACAACTTCTGCGACGGGGTGCTGATCGCCACCGCCTTCCTGGTCGACGTGCGGCTCGGCGTCGCCACCGCGGCCGCGGTGATCGCGCACGAGATCCCGCAGGAGGTCGGCGACTACATCGTGCTGCTCAATGCCGGCTTCTCGCGGGCGCGCGCGCTGGCCTACAACGCGCTGTCGGGGCTGGCGGCGGTGGTCGGGGGCGTGCTCGGCTACTTCGTCATCCAGCCCTTCGAGGCCTTCCTGCCCTACCTGCTGGTCGTTGCGTCCAGCAGCTTCATCTACGTCGCGGTGGCCGACCTGATCCCGCAGCTGCAGCGGCGCCTGGCCTGGCGCGAGACGCTTACCCAGCTGGCCTGGCTGTCGGTGGGCCTGGCCGCGACGGCGCTGCTGTCGCTGCTGGGGCACGGCCACGAGCACGAGCACGAACAGTCCCACGAGCAAGCCCACGAGCAGGCCCACGAGCGCGGCGCGAGCCACGATCACGCGGCCGGACCCGCGGCGCCCGCTTCCGGCGCGGCGCGCTGAACGCCGCCGCGCTCAGCCCGAGTTGCGCAGGCCCGCCGCCACGCCGTTGATCGACATGTGGATGCCGCGCTGCACGCGCGCCTGGGCCTCGCTGCTGACCTGTTGCGCGCGGTAGCGGCGCATCAGCTCGACCTGCAGGTGGTTCAGCGGGTCGAGGTAGGGCAGGCGGTGCTCGATCGAGCGCGCCAGCGAGGGGTTGGCAGCCAGCCGCTGGGCGCGCCCGGTGATCAGCGTCAGTGCCTGCTGCGTGCGCTCCCACTCGGCGCGGATCGCGGCGAAGACCTTGCGCGCCACGCGCTTGTCGGGCACCAGTTCGACGTAGCGCGCGGCCACGGCCAGGTCGCTCTTGGCCAGCACCATCTCCATGTTGGACAGCAGCGTGTCGAAGAAGGGCCATTGCGCCTGCATGCGGCGCAGCAGCGCGAGCCGCGTCTCGCGGGCCTTGGCGTCACCGTCCAGGAAGCGCTCGACCGCCGAGCCGAAGCCGTACCAGCCCGGCAGCGCGGCGCGGCACTGGCCCCAGCTGAAGCCCCAGGGGATCGCGCGCAGGTCCTCGATGGCGCGCGTGGCTTTGCGCGAGGCGGGGCGCGAGCCGATGTTGAGCTCGGCGATCTCGCGGATCGGTGTCGCGGCGAAGAAGTAGTCGGCGAAGCTGGCGGTGTCGTAGACCAGCGCGCGGTAGGCCGCCATGCTGAAGGTGGACAAGGCCTCGGCCGCCTCGAGGAAGGCCTTCGAGGCCTGGCGCCGCGGCGGCAGCAGCGTGGCCTCGAGCGTGGCCGCGACCAGCGTCTCGAGGTTGCGCCGGCCGATCTCGGGGTTGGCGTACTTGGACGCGATCACCTCGCCTTGCTCGGTGAGGCGCAGCTGGCCGTTCACGGTGCCGGGCGGCTGCGCGAGGATGGCCTCGTAGCTGGGTCCGCCGCCGCGCCCGACGGTGCCGCCGCGGCCGTGGAAGAGCCGCAGCCGCAGGCCGTGGGTCCGTTCCAGCGGCGCGAACAGTTCGACCAGCGCGGTCTCGGCGCGGTAGAGCTCCCAGTTGCTGGTGAAGAAGCCGCCGTCCTTGTTGCTGTCCGAGTAGCCGAGCATGACGTCCTGCTCGCCGTACTGGTCGGCGGCGCCGCGCAGCACCATCGGCAGGATGCCGGGCAGCGCGTAGTAGTCGCGCATGATGCCGGCCGCGTGGCGCAGGTCGGCGATGGTCTCGAACAGCGGCACGACGATGAGGTCGGCCCGTGCCGCCAGCGCACCCTGGCCGTCGAGCGTGCCGTGCAGCAGGCCGCACTCCTTCTGCAGCAGCAGCACTTCCAGCAGGTCGGACACCGTCTCGGTGTGGCTGATGATGCAATGGCGGATCGCCTGTGTGCCGAAGCGCATCCGGCCTTCGCGCGCGGCCTCCAGGATCGCCAGCTCGCCGCGCGTGCGCGCGCTGTAGGCGGCGCCGCGCACCTGCAGGTTGCGGGCGTCGTTGAGCAGGCCCAGCAGCAACACGATCTTCGCTTCCTCGGGCAGGCCGGCGTAGTCGGCCTCGATGCGGGCCGAAGCCAGCAACTCGGCGAGCACCGCCTCGTGCTGGTCGGAGCTCTGGCGCAGGTCGATGGTCGCGAGCGAGAAGCCGAACACCTGCACCGCGCGGATCAGCGGCGTCAGCCGGGTCGCCGCCAGCGCCGCGCCGTGGTGCGAGGCCAGCGAGGCCGCGACGGTGCGCAGGTCGGCCAGCAGCTCGCCGGCATCGGCATACGGCGCCTGCGGTGCGACCGCGTGGCGCAGCGCCTCGGTGCCGGTCAGGGCCTGCAGCGTGCCGGCCAGGCGCGCATAGACGCCGATCAGCGCGCGCCGGTAGGGCTCGTCGAGGCGGTGTTCGTTGTGGTCGCCCGAGCGCTCGGCCAGCGCGCGCAGCTCGGGCGTGACCTCGACCAGCAGCGCCGACATCGACAGCTCGGCGCCCAGCTCGTGCACCTCGGTCAGGTAGAAGCGCAGCGCGGTCTCGCAATGGCGTGCCAGCGCGAGGTTCAACGTCTCGGCGGTGACGTTGGGGTTGCCGTCGCGGTCGCCGCCGATCCAGTTGCCCATGCGGAAGAAGGGCGCGATCTCGAAGCCCGGCAGATGGGCCTCGAGATCGGCGTAGAGCCTGGGGATCTCGCGCAGGAAGGTGCTCTGGTAGTAGGACAGCGCGTTGTCGATCTCGTTGGCGACGCTGAGCTTGGAGGTGCGCAGCAGGCGCGTCTGCCACAGCTGCGTGACGCGGGCGCGCAGCAGCTGCTCGTTGGCGCGCCGCTCGCGCTCGGTGGCCAGCGCATCGCGCTCGGCGATCAGCAGGGCCACGGCGCGCTCGGCGTCGAGGATGCTCTTGCGCTGCACCTCGGTCGGGTGCGCGGTCAGCACCGGCGACAGGTAGGCGCGGCCCAGGGTGTCGGCGATCTCGGCGGCGCGCACGCCGCGCCGGGCCAGGCGCTCGAAGCTCATCGCCAGCGAGCCCTGCTGCACGTGGCCGAGCTTCTCGTGGTGCTCGCGCCGCCGCACGTGGTGCCGGTCCTCGGCCAGGTTGGCCAGGTGCGAGAAGTAGCTGAAGGCGCGCACCACCGACACCGCCTGCTCGACCGACAGGTTCTTCAGCAGCCGGTCCAGCGCCCGACCGGCCGGCGCGTCGCGCTTGATGCGGTAGGCCACCGCGAGGCGGCGGATGCGCTCGATCAGCTCGAAGGCGCTTTCGCCTTCCTGCTCGCGGATCACGTCGCCGAGGATGCGGCCGAGGAGGCGGATGTCCTCGACCAGCGGTCGGTCCTTCTCTCGGGACGGCGTCGGGCGGGGCAGTGCGGTGCGCGGCATCGGGGCGGGTCGGAGTGCGAACGATGCTAGCAGCGGCCGTGCCAGGCGCAGGCCGTGGCGCGTCTTCGCGCTGCTAGCATGCCCGCATGGAGACTCGCGCCGACCGCTGGATCATTGCCACCCGCGAAAGCCGGCTGGCGCTGTGGCAGGCCGAGCACGTGCGCGCGCTGCTCGGCGAGCGGCTGGCGCAGCCGGTCGACCTGCTGGGCATGACGACCCGCGGCGACCAGATCCTGGATCGCACGCTGTCCAAGGTCGGCGGCAAGGGCCTGTTCGTCAAGGAGCTCGAGACCGCGCTCGAGTCCGGCGACGCCCATCTCGCGGTGCACTCGCTGAAGGACGTGCCGATGGACCTGCCCGAGGGCTTCGCGCTCGCGGCGGTGCTGGAGCGGGAGGACCCGCGCGACGCCTGGGTCTCGCCGCGGTACGCGAACCTGGGCGCGCTGCCGCCGGGCAGCGTGGTCGGCACCTCCAGCCTGCGTCGCCTGAGCCAGCTGCGCGCGCAGCGGCCCGACCTGAGGATCGAACCGCTGCGCGGCAACCTCGATACGCGGCTGCGCAAGCTCGACGAAGGCCAGTACGACGCCATCGTGCTGGCGGCCGCCGGCCTGAAGCGCCTGGGCCTGGCCGAGCGCATCCGCAGCGTCTTCGAGCCGCACACGATGCTGCCCGCGGCCGGCCAGGGCGCGCTCGGCATCGAGGTGCGGGCCGATGCGCGCGATCGCCACGTGCCGCTGTGGCAGGCGCTGCAGGCGCTGACGCACACGCCGTCCTGGCTGGCCGTGCATGCCGAGCGCGCCGTCTCGCGGGCCCTGGGCGGCAGCTGCAGCATGCCGCTGGCCGCGCACGCGCGCTGGCAGGCCGACGGCAGCCTGCTGCTCGACGCGGCGCTGGGCAGCGGCGAAGGACAGCCTGTTGCGCTGGTGCGGGTCCAGAGCAGCGCCGTCGTCGCCGACACCGGCGCCGCCGAGTTGCTGGGCCGGCGCGTCGCCGACCGCCTGCGAGAGCAGGGCGGCGCGGCCTTGTTGGCTGCGCTCTGAGGCCGGCCTGCATGCGAGCGCTGGTGACGCGGCCTGCGGCGCAGGCGCGGGACTGGGTGCGCCAGCTGCAGGATCGCGGCATCGATGCGGCTGCGTTGCCGCTGATCGCGATCGCACCGCCGGCCGACACCGCACCGCTGGTCGTTGCCTGGCAGGTGCTGGCGCAGCGGCCGCTGGTGGTCTTCGTCAGTCCGAACGCGGTCGACGGCCTGTTCGCGCTGCGGCCCGCGGGCACAAGCTGGCCCGCAGGCACGCTCGCCGCGTCGCCCGGCCCCGGCACCGGCGCGGCGCTGCGTGCGGCCGGCGTGCCGCCGGGCTGCATCGTCGAGCCGTCGGCCGATGCGCCGCAGTTCGACTCCGAAGCGCTGTGGGCCGTGCTCGGCACGCGCCGTCGCTGGGATGGCTGTTCGGCCCTGATCGTGCGCGGCAGCGCCGGCGCCGAAGCGGAAGGCAGCGGCCGCGACTGGCTGGTGCAACGCCTGCGCGAATCGGGCGTGTCGGTCGACACGCTCGCGGCCTATCGCCGCGCGGCGCCGCAGCTCGATGCCGGCCAGCGCGTGCTGCTGCAGCAGGCGCTCGACGCGCCGGCCGCGCACGCCTGGTTGTTCAGCAGCTCCGAGGCGATCGACCAGCTCGAGGCGCTGCTGCCCGCCGCGCCACGGCGATGGTCGGCGGCGCAGGCCGTGGCCACGCATCCGCGCATCGCGGCGCGGGCCCGGGCCGCGGGCTTCGGCCAGGTGATCGACACGCCGCCCTCGCTCGACGCCGTGGCCGACGCACTGCGGTCGCTGCCACCCCCGTCGATAGAATCATCGGCACCGTGAGCGAGCCCCCGACGTCCCCTGCTGCAGAACCGGTTTCCCCCGCGGCCCCCGCGGTGCAAGCCCTGCCGCAGCCGACGGCGCCGGCCCGGGCCGCCCGACTGCAGGCCCTGGCCACCGGGCTCGCATTGCTGGTCGGCGTGGCTTCGCTGGCCGTGGCATGGACCAGCCAGCAACGCGTGCAATCGCTGGAAGAGGAACTGGTGCGCCGCCAGCAGGCCAGCAGCGAGCAGTCGAACGAGGCGCAGTTGCTGGCGCGGCAGTCGCAGGAGCTGTCGCGCGACGCGGTGGCCAAGTCGGCCCTGCTGGAGAGCCGCGTCGCCGAACTCTCGGTGCAGCGCACGCAGCTCGAGGAGCTGATCCAGTCGCTGTCGCGCTCGCGCGATGAAGGGCTGCTGGTCGAGATCGATGCCGGTGTGCGCGTGGCCATGCAGCAGACGGCGGTGACCGGCAGCGCCACGCCGCTGGTGGTGGCGCTGAAGGCCGCCGACGAGCGCCTGGCGCGCGTCAACCAGCCGCGGCTCGAGGTCGTGCGGCGCGCCATCGCGCGGGACCTCGATCGCGTCAAGGCCGTCAGCGTGGCCGACATCGCGACGCTGGCCGGCAAGCTGGACGAAGCCGCACGCCTGGTCGACGAAGCACCGCTGCTGGCGGTCGAGATCCCGCGTCCCGCGACGGACACGAAGCTGGCACGGCCTGCACCTGCACGCGCCGCGGCGTCGGCTGCTGCCGACCCGCCGACGCCCGCCAGCGACACGCTGGCCTGGCTGCCCGCCGCCGGCGGCGAGTGGCTGCGTGGCTTCTGGGCCGAGGCGCGCGGCCTGCTGCGCGTCACACGCATCGACCAGCCCGAGGCCATGCTGCTGGCGCCCGAGCAGCGCTTCTTCCTGCGCGAGAACCTGAAGCTCAAGCTGCTGAATGCCCGCCTCGCGCTGCTGAGCCGCCAGTTCGACACGGCCCAGAGCGACCTGCGCATGGCCCAGGGGGCGATCGACAGCTACTTCGACCGCAGTGCCCGCCGCACGCTGACGCTGGCCGAGACCGTGCGCAGCGTCGCGATGCAGGCGCGCCAGGCGGGCGTGCCGCGTCCCGACGACACGCTGGCCGCGCTGGCCGCGGCCGGCCGCTGAGGCGCGGCGATGCGCAGCATCATCTGGCTGCTGTTGCTGGCCATCGTGGCCGTGGTCGCGGCCAACCTGCTGGGCGGCAACGAGAACCTCGTCACCCTTTACTGGGCCCCGTGGCGCGTCGACCTCTCGTTCAACCTCTTCATGGTGGGCCTGGTCCTGCTGTGCCTGGTGCTCAACGCGCTGATCCAGGTCGTCGGCGGCTTGATCGACCTGCCGCAGCGCGCGCGCGAGTGGCGCGTCTCGCGTCGCGACCGCATCGCGCAGGCGGCGCTGCGCGAGGCGCTGTCGCAGTACTTCGGCGGCCGCTACGCGCGGGCGCAGAAGGCGGCCCAGCGCGCCGTCGCCATCCAGGCCGACACGCCGGAACTCCGGCAGGACGGCGAGTTCACCGTGCTGGGCCACCTGCTGGCGGCCGGCAGCCTGCACCGCCTGCAGGACCGCACGCGGCGCGACGAGCAATTGCAGCGCGCCTTCGACCTGTCGCGTCGCAGCATCGGGGCGCGGCCGGCCGAGGAGGGCGCGCGCCTGCTGGCCGCGGAGTGGGCGCTCGAGGACCGCGATGCGGCGCGCACGCTCGAACTGCTGGCCGACCTGCCGCCCGGCGTGGCGCGCCGCACCCAGGCGCTGCGGCTCAAGCTCCAGGCGGCCCGGCTGGCGCGTCAGCCGCTCGAGGCGCTGCGCACGGCGCGCCTGCTGGCCAAGCACCAGGGCTTCTCGCCGGCGGCGGCCCAGGGGCTGATGCGCGCGCTGGCGGTCGAGGCGCTCGATGCCGCGCGCGATGCCGAGCAGGTGCAAGGCGTCTGGCGCGAGTTCGATGCCGCCGACCGGCGCGACGTGGTCGTGGTCTCGCACGCGGCGCGCCGACTGGTGGCACTGGGCGCGGCCGAGGACGCGCGGCTCTGGTTGCGACCGCTGTGGGAGCGCGTCGCGAGCCTGCCGCGCGAGGAACGCGACGTGCTGGCCCTGGCCTTGGCGCAGGCCTCGCCGGGCATCGGCCCCGAGTGGCTGCCGCGTCTCGAGTCGGCCCTGCAGCAGGGTCCGCGCGAAGGCGCGATGGCCTATGCCGTCGGCTGCGCCCTGGCGGAGCGCGAACTCTGGGGCAAGGCCCAGCAACTGCTGGAGCAGGCCGCCCAGGACGACGCGCTCCAGGCCGATGCCCGCCGCGACGCGTGGTTGCGGCTGGCCGCGATGGCCGAACGCGACCGCGACGAGGACCGTGCGGCCCGCTGCTACCGGGCCGCGGCTTTGCTGGCCTGACCCCGGCCGGCAAGCCTGGATCGCCGTGATAAACTGCGAGGCTTGATGCGGCTGTAGCTCAGTTGGATAGAGTACTTGGCTACGAACCAAGGGGTCGTGGGTTCGAATCCTGCCAGCCGCGCCAGAACTTCGTTCTAGATCAACGGGTTAGCTCCGCAAGCGCTAACCCGTTTTTCTTTGCTGGGTGACTTTTGGGTGACTTTGGGTGACTTTCGCCCTCCAGTGCCACCCGCTTCGCCTCTTCATGCTCGCGCCGCAAGGTCGCCAGGCTCTTGTTCCAGCGGCCTGAGTCTTCCTTGATCTTCTCCAGCGCCGCGTGCAGCTCGACGATCTGCGCCACGCTGTAGTGGCGCGTCATCGACGCATTGCTGTGCCAGAGGATGTCGGCCACCGTGCTCTCCGGCACACCCGCTTCCCGCAGGCGCATGCCCACGGTGTGGCGCAGGTCGTGCACGTGCAGGTCGGGCATGCCGGCCTCGCGTCGTGCGCGCTGCCACGCGGTGTTGTGCATCGTCTGGATCGGCCGGTAGGGCATCAGCGGGGCATCGTCGAGGTTCTTCACGCGCTCGCGGCGCCACACGAAGACGAACTCCTCGTGCTTGCCGCGCTGCGATTCGATGATCGACTGCGCCACGCTGTTGCACACCACCACCCGCGGCCGGCGCCGGCCCTTCACATGCTCCCGCGGCACCTCGAAGACCGAGATGCCGAGTTCCGGCACCTGGATCTCCCATTCCCATCGCAGGTTGCAGACCACGTCGTCGCGCACGCCGGTGTTCAGGTCGAACAACGCCATGCGCGCCAGGTGGTCCGGCAACAAGGGCAGCAGCTTGCGCTCCTGCCCCCAGCTCAGGGGCTGCGGTTCGCGCTGGTGGCCCACCAGCGGCAGCATCGTGATCGCCGGCGCATGCTCCAGCCAGGTCATGCCGTTCTCGTCGCGCCAAGACTTCGCCGCAAGATTCAGGATCCGGCGGACGATGCCCAGGCCGCTGTTCACGGTCTTGTGCGAACGGCCCTGGGCCAGACGTTTCGCAACGTAGGGCGCCAGGGTGCCGTCGTGCACCTGGTTCAGCTGGAGATGGCCGATGTGTGGCATCACGCTCTTGAGCCAAGAGGTTTCGGTTTCGATGGATACCTTGTCCTGGAAGATCGTCACGTAGTGCGCCGCGGCCTGATCAAACGTGCGCTTGGGCCGCGCACCGTGAAGCGTCACGGTGCGCAGCTCTTCGAGCTGCTTGATCAGCCAGGCCTGCGCTTCGCCAGCACTTGTGAAACCGCGCTGGCGAAATCGAGTGCCGCGCCAGACCTTGTCGACCTGCCAGGACCCGCCTTCGTCGGGGTGGATCCCCCGTGTTGATCGGCCCATGGTTCAACTCCTTTCTGTGGAATGGGCCGTCCGTTCCTGCGCACATTCTGCGCCGGCTCGGCGGCGCTTGCAGAGGTGTCCGGCGCCTGCGAGGCCGCCTTCAACTCGTCGAAGGCGCGATCGAGGTCGTGCACGTCGAAGATGAGGCTGGTGCCGACGCGGATTGGCGTGACGCGTGGGCGGATCAGGCTGTCGAAGGTTCGGCGCTTCAGGCCGACGTGCGCCATGGCTTCGGACAGGGGTAGGCCGCGGCTCATGACGACTGCTCCACAGGGGCGCCCTCGGGCGCGCACGCGGGCGCATCGGCCTGGCCCGCCTTGCCCATCGTGCCGACATAGAACGTGCTGGAACGCATACGCGAGTGACCCAGGCGAATGGCCGTCCGGTAGCGCGCATCGGCATCGTTCTCCGGGCGCTCCTGCTGGCCGCGCACTGGGGAGGGTGCACCGGTGTCAGCCTCGTAGCCATCGTTCGCCGACTGGTGCCGCAGGCCGTGCGCCGTCACGCCCAGCGCGTTGCGAGTGATGCCGAACCGCCGAAGCACGTTATAAAAGCGGTCCTGGTTCTGTGCTGCCGTGCGACCCGGCTCACCCACGTACCAGCCCTTGGCGACGACGGACTGCAGCCGCGTGAGCAACTCGCGCTGCTCTTCGGTTTGCAGCGGCTCGTCGCGCGGGCGCCCACCCTTCGTGCCTTGGGCGAAGCGCACGAACTCCTCGCACTCCGGGTAGGCCGCGGCGTCGCGCTCGAAGGCCAGCTCCCGAGGGATCAGCGCGCCGTGGGGCCGGAAGTGCCGTGCCTCCTTGGGCCGGGCACCGAACCGGTAGCAGATCTCCAACTGGAGGCCGACCCACGGGTCGAAGGCGGCGACCTCGGCGATCTTGGCTTCGATGTCGACACCATGGGCCGTCCAGCTGCGGTCTTCCAACGCCACCTGCTTGCGGTGCACGTGCGGCGAATCGGCGCCGACGTAGAAGGCCACCTCGCGCACCAGGCCGGGCCGCCCGATCCAGCCCGCGAAGGTGCGCAGGAAGGACAGGTAGTTGTGGATGCTGGCGGTGGCCATGTCGCGCTGCAGCCAGCGCGCTACCACCGCCTGCACATGGCGCTGCTTGAGGACGCGCGGGTCGGCGTCCCGGAACGTCGTGTGAGTGCGCAGTTCGTTGAAGAAGCTGAAGTAAAAGTACTCGCGGTCCCTCATGGTCTTGAAGGACACCACCTTGTACAGCTTGGCGTGCTGGCTGTTGTGCTGCTTGACGATGGCGTCCAGCACACGCTTCCAGTCGCTCGTGCCGATCGGCAGCGACGCTAGTACCGCAGCGGGGTCACGTCCTTCACCTGCTTGCTTGCGCAGCTCGTGCCTGCCGCGTTGTCTTGTCTTCGAACCCATATCGATCTCCAAGTGGTTGACCCAGGGAGCCAGCCGGGGTCGATGGCCTACCAGGAACACGGCGTTGGGGCGCGCCACCTCAAGGTGTTCCGTCTCGAAGCGGCGCGGAGGCGAAGAGCGGTGTCCACAACCAGCGGGCCTCGATGCCGGAAGGGTTCGTCCAAAGGTGCGGCCGAGCCGGCCGCTGGAGGTCTTAAAAAATCGGAAGCTGCCCGGACGACACGCGCGCGTTTCCGCGCGAGGTCATCGATGCGCTCATGGCGCAGACCGCGCAGCCGCCTGACTTCGAAGTCAGGGCTGCGGCGGCGACCAGGTTCACCTGGTCATGCAGTGGGCAAGCGAAGGGGATCCCTCGGCTCCTGCTGGACGCGCCCCCTTCCACCGAGGGCGTGCAGGGTCACGGTGGTCTTCAGCCGGCATGCTGCTTAAGCGCAGCGCGTGCCGGCCGAACGCCCGCAAGGGCAGTGGCCGTGACGAGAGAATTCAGGGATCGCAACGCGAACGCATTGCGGGGTGTGGCTGCAGGTGCTCGCGGGCGAGCCTGGCAGCGCATCGCATCTCGGGGATGCGGATCAGAGCGAGGGATGGGGGCCGCGTCTTGCACGGCCGCGTAGTCAAGCTACGCGATGGAAGTGCGGGTCACGACCGCTAACGGCTGCTTCAGCGTCTGAGCGCACGGAGGCAGCGTCCGGCCTGCTGTTGACATGATGTCCTGCTGCAGGCACCGCAGGGCTGAACGAGAGTTGACCGCAAGCCTGCGTGTGGTGTCAACAGCGCCGAAAACGCGGCGCATGTTCATCGGGCAGGAACCGACCACTTGATCCGGGCAGGATTGCAATTAGGTGCGACAAGACACCTTGCAGCACTGAAGCTGCCGCGCTCCCCTCGGGCTTGACCTTCTTCTGCCATGCCTCTAGTTGGGTGCGGACGAGGCCCGCGTTCGTGGGTTGCTGGTAGGTCCGACACGCGCGGCAGCGGAGCCACCGCGAGGGGCCTGGCGAACGGCGGAAACTGCCGCAACGGCCGGACTTTCCAGCCCCTCAACCCGCCGAAAACGCGCTTCACGGTGACCGATGAACATGCGCCGAGCGCCTGAGAGAATCACCCGCCAACCCCTTCGACCTGACCCTGCCGACCGCATGCCCCACCAACGCCTCACCCTGGCCCGCCTGGAGCAACTGCTGCTCACCGCCTGCGACGACCTGCGCGGCAACATGGACGCCAGCGAGTACAAGGAATACGTCTTCGGCATGCTGTTCTTGAAGCGCGCCAGCGACCTGTTCGAACAGCGTCAGGCCCAGATCCGTGACGAGGGTGAGCGCGACGGCCTCGCGCTCGCTGCCATCGAAGCCAACCTCGAAGACCCTGACCAGTACGCCGGCCAGTACTTCTACGTGCCGGCGCGCGCCCGCTGGAACACACCCTGGACCGACCCCGAGACCGGCACTCGCCACCCGGCGCTGAAGCACATCAAGGAGAACGTCGGCTCCATGCTCAACAAGGCGCTGGAGGCGCTGGAAGACGCCAACGCCGACGCGCTGCAGGACGTGCTGAAGGGCACGATCAACTTCAACCGCAAGATCGGCCAGACCACGCTGGACGACGACACGCTCGTCAACTTCATCCAGAACTTCGACAAGATCCCGCTGAAGGACGAGGACTTCGAGTTCCCCGACCTGCTGGGCGCGGCCTACGAATACCTGCTGAAGGACTTTGCCGACCAGGCCGGCAAGAAGGCCGGCGAGTTCTACACCCCGGCCGAGGTGGTGCGCGTGTGCGTGGAGGTGTGTGACCCGCAGGAAGGCATGCGCATCTACGACCCCACCTGCGGCAGCGGCGGCATGCTGATTCAGGTGCGTGACTACCTGCGCGAGCATGGCCGCAATGCGGCCAACGCATCGCTGTTCGGGCAGGAGAAGATGGGCACCACCTGGTCCATCTGCAAGATGAACATGCTGCTGCACGGCATCCCCGATGCCGACATCCGCCAGCAGGACACGCTGCGCGAGCCGCAGCACCAGGACGAAGACGGCCAGTTGAAGCGCTTCGACCGCGTGCTGGCCAACCCGCCCTTCAGCCAGAACTACATCAAGAAGGACATCAAGTTCCCCGGCCGCTTCCCGGTGTGGCTGCCCGAGAAGGGCAAGAAGGCCGACCTGATGTTTGTGCAGCACATGCTGGCCGTGCTGAAGGCCGACGGCAAGCTGGCCACGGTGATGCCGCACGGCGTGCTGTTCCGCGGCGGCGAAGAGCGCGAGGTGCGCCGGCAGTTCATCGAGCGCCGCGTGCTGGAAGCCGTGATCGGCCTGCCC
>CAZUUU010000019.1:0-34502 GCA_964622685.1 uncultured Methylibium sp. | reverse complement strand
GCCGGGGCGGGCGCGACGGAGGCCGGCGCGGGCGCGTCGACCCGCGGCAAGGCCTCGGGCGGCGGCCCCTCGCGCCACATCAGCACGACCACCGTGCCCAGCATCAGGCTGGCCAGCGCGCCGGCCACGGCCGGCCGGCGCGTCGCCTCGAACGCGTCGATCAGGCCCTGCAGCGCGCGACGCCACATCGGCGGCGGCGCGACGCTGCGGCGCGCGGCATCCAGGATGGCCGCGCTCAGCGCCGCCGGCGGCCGCAAATCGCGGTCGGGCGCGTGGCGCAGCGCGGCACGCAGGAAGGCGTCGGGCGCCGCGTCGTCGGGGGTGTCGTGACGGTCCATGTCAGTGGTTCATACCGCCTCACGCCCTGGCAGGTAGGCGCCCATGCAGGTGCGCAGCTTGGCGATCGCATAGCGCAGGCGGCTCTTCGCGGTCTCGAAACCGCATTCCAGCGCGGTGGCCAGTTCGGCCAGCGACAGGCCGTCCTCGTGGTGCATCAGGAAGACCGTCTTCTGCGCGGCCGGCAGGCTGTCCAGGCAGTCGAGCAGGCGCTGGCCGGCGGCGCGCCAGAAGCTGCGGTCCTCGGCGCTGCCGGCATCGGCCGCGGCGGGCCAGTCGGCCCAGGGCTCGCCCTCGGGCGCCCAGGGCGGCCCGTCGCCGTCGACCGAGACCTCGCGGCCGCTCTTGCGCAGGCAGTCGACGGCACGGTGGTGGGCCAGCGTGAACAGCCAGGTGCGAAAGCTCGCGCCCTGCGGCGCCCAGCGCTCGCGTGCGTCGATCAGGCGCAGCCAGGTGTCCTGGAAGACCTCGTCGGTCTGCGCCGCGCAGGCGCTGCCGAGCAGCCGCCGCACGAAGCGGTAGAGCGCCGCATGGTGGCGCGCGTAGAGCTGCTCGAAGGCGCGCGCCTCGCCCTGCGCGAAGGCGCGCATCAGGCGGTCGTCGTCGGGCTCGGTGGCGTCGTTCATCGTCGGTGGCGATCCAGTCTGCCATCGAGGCAGGCGATGTCTTCTACGTGCGTCTTCTACGTGCGAATCGCCCGAACGGGGTTAACCCCTTTCTGCGCCCTCGGCCGTATCAGCCTGCGTCATCCACTCCCGCAGGAACTGCCATGCCGACGATCGGTCCCCGTCTTTCCACGGTCATGCGTCACGGCTGCCTGGCCCTGACCGCGCTGCTGTGCGCCTGCAGCGTCGGCTGGAGCCAGGCGCACGACTGGGTGTCGCCGGCGCCGGCCGACGATCTGCCGCCGCGGCCGCAAGTGCAGCCGCCGGTATCGGGCTGGGCCGAATCGCTGTGGGCCGGGCCGCGCTCCGGGCCGCCCGCCGCGCCGAACGCGCGCGACTGCCAGCGCGCGCCGCAGGCCATCGACCTGTGGGGCCCCGACGGCGCGCCGCAGCAGGGCGCGCGCCGGGGCCGGGCCGACGACGAGCCGCGGCTGCTGAAGGAGCGCTCGCGCGAACTGCTGGCCTCGAAGGCGGCGGCACCCGAAGCCGCTGGCGGCGCGCGCGGCGAGATCGCCACTGCGGCCGATGCGGCAGCGCCGTCCACGGCCGATGCCCGCGAGTCGCGCGCCCCCGGCTTGTCGTCGCAACCGCTGACGCAACCGCTGCCACGGCCGCAACGCCCGCGCGACGAGCCGGTGACGGCCGGCGTCGTCGACGACAACGCCGACTTCGGCAGCTACCTCGCCTACCGCGGTCGCAACGCCCACCTGCCGGTGCGCCACCGCGACGTGCAGGAGCGCTACCTCCTCAGCGTGCACGACGCCGCCGGCCGCCCGGTGCCCGACGCGCAGGTCAGCCTGCACGCCGGTGGCCGCAGCCTGCCGCTGTGGGCCCGCACCGACAGCGGCGGCCAGGTCTGGCTGCACCCCGCGGTGATGGACGGCGGCTCGCCGGGGCTGATCGAGGTGCAGGTGCGCAAGGCCGGGACCACGGGCCGCGCGCTGCTCAAGCGCGGCCAGCGCGACGGCCTGCAGCTGCGGCTGGACGCCAGCCTGCCGGCCGAGCGCACGCGCCTGGACCTGGTCTTCCTGGTCGACGCCACCGGCTCGATGGCCGACGAGATCGACAAGCTCAAGCGCTCGATGCGGTCGATGGCCGATCAGATCGCGCGCCTGCCGAGCCAGCCCGACATCTGCTGGGGGCTGGTGGCCTACCGCGATCGCGGCGACGCCTTCTTTGTGCGCGCGCACGACTTCAGCAACGACCTCGGCGCCTTCCAGAGGAGCCTGGGCGCGCTGCAGGCCGGCGGCGGCGGCGACTACGCCGAGGCGCTGAACGAGGCCCTGCACACCGCCGTGCACCGCCTGTCGTGGCGCGGCGACGGCGCGACGCGGCTGGTCGTGCTGGTGGCCGACGCGCCGCCGCACCTGGACTACGGCGCGCCCTGGTACGACGACGACATGCAGGGCGCGCTGGCACGCGGCATCAAGCTGTTCGCCGTCGGCGCGAGCGGGCTGGACCCGACCGGCGAGTACGTCTTCCGCCAGGCCGCGCAGTACACCGGCGGGCGCTTCGTGTTCCTGACCTACGCCAAGGCCGGCGACCCGGGCAGCGGTCCGGGCCGCGAGACCTCGCACGACGTCGGCAACTACTCGGTCGAGTCGCTCGACCGGCTGGTGGTGCGGCTGGTGCGCGAGGAGCTCGCGAAGCGCCCGGCCGGCTGAGCGCGGGCACGGGGCATCCATTGTGGGGACATGCCGGCCGCGCTAGGCTGCCGCCATGTCCCTGCGCCCCTTCCTCGCCCTCGCCTTGTCGCTGGCCGCGCTGCTGGGTCTGGCCGCCTGCGGCGGCAGCATCTCGCTCGGCTTCGGCCACTACGACGACGATCCGCCGAGCGTGTCGCTGGCGGTGTCGCCGACCAGCGCCGCGCGCGGCGACACCCTGCGCCTGGTGGCGGCCGCGAGCGACGACTACGCGGTCGTCGCGGTCGAGTTCTACCGCGTCGACCCCGGCGGCACGACGCTGCTGGGCAGCGACCTCGCCGCGCCCTACCAGCTCGACACCGTGGTGCCGGCCGGCGCGGGCGCCAACCTGCAGTACGTCGCGCGCGCCGTCGACGACGCCGGCCAGCGCACCGACAGCGCGGCGGCGACGATTATTGTGACACCTTGACGTCCAGACGTCTACAATGCTGTCGTCCCTTCTTTTGAGAGGCTCGACGTGCGACGACGTCCAGGTGAAGTGCGCGATGCGATCGTGCAGGTACTCGAAGCTTGCAGCAGCGGGGCGAACGTCCAGCAGATCACGGACGGCGTTGTTGATTTGATTGGCGATGTGCCGGCGTCGTCGGTCCGCTCGTATCTTCGCCTCAACACGCCTGAGCTATTCGTTCGCATGGACCGCGCGCAGTACGCGCTCAGCGGCCTAGAGGTTCCGGCCCAGCCCGCGGTCAGTGCGCCGCCAACGCGCCAGTTCTCTTACGGGAAGGCCTCCCTGCTACTGGATGACTGCACAAAGTGGCTCGATCGGCAGCCTGCAAGTTCGTTTCACGCGGTCGTGACTGACCCGCCTTACGGTCTGATCGAGTACTCCGATCAGGAGCAAGACAAGCTGCGACAAGGACGCGGAGGCATCTGGCGCATTCCACCGAGCTTTGATGGCAGCAAGCGCTCGCCCTTGCCACGTTTCACAGTCCTGAAGCCGACAGACCTCGACGCACTGGAGCAGTTTTTCCTTACCTGGGGTCGAAGCCTCGCACGAGTCCTCGTCCCTGGAGCTAACGTCGTCGTTGCCAGCAATCCGTTGTTGTCGTATCTGGTGTCGGGTGCCCTCTCGCGCGCCGGCCTTGAGCGGCGCGGTGAGATCGTGCGTCTGACGATGACCATGCGCGGCGGAGACCGGCCCAAGGCCGCACACGTCGAGTTCAGCGATGTGAGCGTGATGCCGCGCTCGATGTGGGAACCGTGGCTCGTGTTCCGCAAGCCACTCGAAGGCCGCGTTCAGGACAACTTGCGCAGATGGGGCACTGGTGGCTTTCGCCGCGTGTCGGCCGATCGGCCTTTCGGCGACGTTATCGAGTCGGCACCGACTCGGGCGGCTGAACGCAAGCTCGCACCACATCCCAGCCTGAAGCCGCAAGCCTTTCTGCGCAAGCTTGTCCGTGGTGTCCTGCCGCTCGGCAAGGGCGTGGTTCTCGATCCGTTCGCCGGTGCCGCATCGACGCTAGCGGCGGCCGAGGCGATTGGCTACGAGAGTGTTGGCGTCGAGCGAGACGCCACGTACTTCGAGCTCGCGAGCAAGGCCCTTCCTCGACTCGCCGGCTTGCGCCTGGATGCCGGCTGAGCGCGAGGGGTCGCGCGTCAAAGTCGATAGACCCAGCTGTTCCTCAGTTTCGCAATGCCTTGCGCATGGAGCGTCGCGGTGCGAGTGCCTAGTTCGCCGCGCGCGTTCTTTCGAAAGTCATCGACCTCGACGCGTCCGAGGTAGACCTCGGTGAAGGTCATCGGGCGTCGCGTGACTGCCGGTTCGGTCTTGTTGTCGACCTCGTACACGAAGACGCTCATCCACTGATCCCGCGCGCCATGCGTGTCCACCGCGCCACCGGCCTTGCGCGTGGTCTTGATTTCCACGCCATGCTCGCCGGCCTTGACGGCGTTCCCGGGGTAGCGGCCCTTGACGACAAGGTCGGGATGGCCGTTGAAGTAACTGTTGACGACCAGCGTCCGGGAGTGTTTTGCGAGACTGGCCGTGAGCATGTCCGACAGCACGCCCGACATGATCGCCGGACGTAGCGTGTCATCCAGGCGCTCCAGGCCTTTCTCGACCAAGCCCGTGTTTACGTCGTAGAAGAAGTCGTAGACATCCTGGATCGCCGCCCGGAAATCGTCCAGCCTGAGCTCGAACGGCAACAGCGCCGCTTCGTTGAACTTCGTCGGATCGAGGGTGTTGCGGCTGACCGTCATGGCGGTCGCATTCTTGCATCGACTGCTGCCTGCCCCGCTTCCGCAGAGCAGGCAGACATCTTCATCCCCGTCGCCTCACTCCGGCACCGCCAGCGAGTCGCCGACGAAGCCGATGCGGTCGCTCGCGGCCGGCGTGGCAGCGATCGCCGGCATCTGTGCCCGCGTCACCGCCGGCGCCGCGCCCGGCAGCCCGCCGCGCGGCGTGGTCCGCACCACCTGGCTGGGCGGCAGCGCCTGGCCGGCACTGAGCCGCGCATACATCGCGTTCATCGCCTCGATGAAGTAGACGTGCAGCGGCACGTAGCGCGTGTCGAAGCCGGTGAAGGCGTTGAAGGCGTCGAAGTGCTGCGCGTTCTCGACCTCGATGTAGCGCAGTTCGCTGCGCTTGCCCTCGCGGTCGCGATTGAACGCGGTGTAGGCGCGCGCCGCGTGGTTGATCGGCAGCAGCGCGTCGTTGCGGCCCGCGACGATGAGCGTCGGCGTGCCGCGCAGCCTGCCGTTCAGCAGGACCTCCTCGACGCCGCGCCGCGCCGCCTTGCTCTGCGCCAGCGTCGGCACGGTGGTGTCGGTCAGCGCCGCACCGGTGCGCGGATCCTGCCCGGTGGCCAGCGCGCGCTGGCACATCGCCACGTCGAAGCCGAGGTCGGCCGTGGCGGTGCTCGGCGAGACCGCCAGATCCCAGCGACGCGCGCCGCCGACCGAGTCGTTGACGATCACCGCCGCCGGGCTGCCGTTGGAGGTGCCGTTGCCGGTGGCGTAGCTCGCGGCCTTGACCGCCGCGGCCAGCGGCGCCGGGGCGGCGGTCGCATCGACCGCCGCGACGCTGGCGCCGCACAGGTTGTCCAGCACCGAGGCCCGCGAGTAGGCGTTGGCGTACATCGTCGAGATGATCACCGCGTTGCCCAGGCCGAAGTGGGCGTTGTGCATGCTGTCGTTGAAGCGCGTCCAGCCGTAGTTGCGCAGCCGGGCCAGCGCGTCGGCCGACTGTTCGGCCAGCGTGCCGCCGCTCACCAGGCCGGCCGCGGCCAGCGCCGTGCAGCGGTTGACGGCGCGCGGGTTCATCGCCACCAGCGTCATGTAGTTGTGGATCGAGAGCTCGCCGGGCATCTGCGCCTCGGCGGCCTGCGCGGCGCAGGGCTGGTAGAGGTTGGCGAAAGTGAAGTAGTCGAACAGCGGCTTGCCGAAGTTCGCGACCGGCACGCCGCCGAAGCTGATGCCGTAGCCGTGGGTGCGCTCGGGCTGGGCGTTGGGCTCGCTGGCGACCACGCCGTCGATCAGGCCGTGGCGGTCCAGCTCGGCGGCGCGCAGTGCCGCGCCTGCGCCATTGCTGACGGCGCCGGCGATCACGATCGTGTTGTCGGCATCGAAGCGGCGCGACTTGCCGTGGCGTTTCGGCAGGTCGGCGCCGTGCTCCTCGTTCAGCGCCCACAGCGCGTAGCGCACCGCCGCCAGCGTGTCGCTGCCCCAGTCGGCCTCCGGGTTCTGCTGCGAGTGCACGTGCTTGAGCGACAGCCGGTTCGGGAAGGCGGCGTTGAAGGCGACGCGCTGGGTGTCGTCGATCGCCGGCGCGAAGTGGCTCAGCTCGCCGGCCGCGGCGCGCGTGGCCCGCGTGCCGTCGAGGCGGTGCACCGTGTCGTCGGCCGGGTCGTACAGGCCCATGCCCTTGCCGGCGTCGGTGAGCGCGACCGCGCAGCCCTTCTTCAGGCCCCATTCGCTGGACACGCCGATCGCGCCATAGACGCCGCGCGAGCCCGACGAGGGGCCGACGACGATGCAGGGCTTCTTCGGGTCGAAGCTGGCCGGGATCTGGATCGCCATGGTGACGCGCTTGCGGCCGGACTTGTCATCCAGCACGCCGAGGTACTCGACGCCCGGCACCAGGCCTTCGCCCAGCGTGTCGTTGCCGGCCAGGTCGATGTTGGGACCGTAGAGCCGACCGTAGCCGCCGCCCGGCGTCGGGTCGACCAGCCCGCGGTAGTTGGAGTACAGCGCGTTGCGGCGCAGCTCCAGCGCGGTCGGGTTCAGGGGGTCGGCGTAGACCGGTGCGGCGGCGGTACCGATGCCGCTGCGGCCCAGGCCGCCGGTCAGCAGGTCCTGCGTCGCCGCGGTGGTGCCGGCGCCCGGTACGGTGGCCGTGTATTCGGTGCGCGTCAGCGAGGTGATGCCGCGCGGCAGCTCGTTGCGCGGGCCCGCATGCTGCCCGCCGCCGTCGGCGGCACAGGCCGGTTGCAGCGCCAGCACGGCGGTGGCCAGCGCGACCGGCAGCAGGCGGGGGGAGGTCAGGACGTCGGCACGCATGGGGGGTCTCCTCGTGGTGTTCTGATGGACACCGCGCGGCGGGTCGCCGCACGGCCTGGCGCAGCGTAGGCCGCCGGCCGCCGGACGGGGAGTTGCGTGATCGCCTAGGCGCAGACCCGATGAGGGGCAACCCGGGCCTGCGGACTAGGGGTGCGCTTTGGGCAGATGGTTCGTGTCAT
The DNA here is from genome assembly GCA_964622685.1 of uncultured Methylibium sp. GTDB lineage: Bacteria > Pseudomonadota > Gammaproteobacteria > Burkholderiales > Burkholderiaceae_C > Methylibium. The sequence goes on along the minus strand of CAZUUU010000019.1, from coordinate 27,122 downwards.
CACAGCGGTTACGCGGCACCAACGACGGCTACCGTGCGCTACCAGCATTCAAGCACTTCACTCAGAGCGTCGGGCGGGCGCTACTCGCAACCTGCCGCAAATCGTCGAGTCGGTCTGGCACCTCGGGATCGATGTCCTCGATCGCAATCGCGTCTGCGAGACCGTGATAGTCACGCTTGTAGATCTGCTGCGGGGTGCCCAACCGCTGGAAGTAGTTCTCGAAGAGCGGATCAAGAAAATCGTCCGTCACCTTCACATCACTACCCCAAGGCTCAGGGCGCCGGGCCACACGCAGAGCGGTTTCTAGCTCCTCGATACATGCGTTCAATGCGTCAAGTCGCCGCTCTCGTTCAGCTTTGGCAAAGAGATCATCGGTCGCCAAATCGAGCAGTACAAACCTCCGCAGGCTGTCTGGGGTCACGAGATAGTTCTCGATCTCGCGCCTGCGCCACATGCGCTCCGTAAGTTGCGAGCCTGTGTGCAACTCCTTGTCTAGTCGGTCGAACAGTGCGAAGCCAACTAGATCAGGTTTGGCTTCGCGCAATCCTTGAAAGTGCTCCCGGGCGTCGTTTGGCCTATTGCTTCCAAGATAGATCACCGGAACCGACCCTTCTAGCACGTCTGCAGCCGGGTGGCCAAGTCGAGTAGCCAGACTACGCAGGATCGCAAGGTCGGTGGCACCTTCAACGTACAGCATCCATCCCTTCTGCTCCGCAAGGTAATAGTCGGCCATGCGGATGCTCTCCAGTGCCTTCTTCACTTGACTTGACCGAGATCGCGTGTCGATGCGATGGGGTCTGCCAACAAACGCCATGACGACATCGCGTTCGGCAGCCTCTTGCAGGACCACCTCCGAGTGACTTGCCGCAACGATCTGGGAGTCATTCTCCTCAGCGACTTTCGTGATGAGGTTGTAGACGTCCCGTTGTCGCAGTATCTCGAGATGCGCATCGGGCTCATCAAGCAGCAAGATAGATCCTGGATTCGCGAGCAGGAAGGAAAGCAGCAGCAGAACCTGCTGACAACCGCGCCCTGCTGACGACAGATCAAGCTCGACCCCACTGCGCTCGGTGTAAGTCAACAAAAGTTCACTACGCTCCTTGATGTACTGCGGGTCGGTTAGTCGAATGTCAAACAGTGCTTCAACATGCTCGCAAAGCGACTTCCACGCGCTCTTGTCTTCGAGTGAATAGAGTCGCCAGCAAAGGTTTCGAAGCACTTGCGCGGTCTGACCTTCTCCTATCAGCACGCTGATTTCGCCCTGCTCCTTGCGGTACTCGCGCTCCGCCAGACCTGACATTGGGGGCAAGAACACGACACTGTGCTTTCGGGCGCCGACGGGCACCTTCCCGTCCTCACCGCCCTTCAATCGACAGTAAAACGACTCTTCGTTTGCGTAGTAAAACTCAAAGCCGCACTGCCAAGCCCGCCCTTCATGCACCCCTTCTGCCGCAAGTGTTATGTAGACCTTCTCGGTTTTCGGCTTCCCGTTCTCCCGCGTGCTGTCTTGCGTGTGGAGGTCCTTCCACAACAGCTTCGCGCTCGGAGCAGGGATTGCGTAGAGGTCGCGTCGGTTGATGGTGACTCCCTGACGCTCTGCTGGAGTGCTGCCGTCACGCTTCTCGGTCCAGCGGCGTAATCCGATGTCCCAAAGGGCCAGGGCCTGCAACGCTGTCGTCTTGCCAGAGTTGTTCGGCCCGATGAACACCGCAGCACGACCAAGATCCAGCGTCGCGCCACCGAGCCGCTTGAAGTTCTCGATCGTGAATTTCGTGATCATCTTGGCTCCACGAGTCGTTTCCAACCGTCACGGATGGGCGGCATGGTCCGCCTGACGGTCCAGTCGGACATAACTCCCCTTCAGTTTACGGTGACGTCCCACGCCACAGGCCGTCTTGCCGAACTCGCAGCCATCATTCACGGCGCGCCCAGCACCCGCAGGATCTCGCGCCCGTAGGCCTCGAGCTTCTTCTCGCCGACGCCGCCGACCTCGCCCAGTTCGGCCAGGCTGGCGGGCGCGCGCCGCGCCATCTCGGCCAGCGTCGCGTTGGAGAAGACGATGTAGCTCGGCAGGTTGTGCTCGCGCGCGACCTCGCTGCGCCAGGCGCGCAGCGCCTCGTAGCGGGCCTGCGCCGCGGCGTCCAGGTCGGCGGGCGCGCCGGCCGCCTTGCCCGACGTCCTGCTCCCGCGCGGCTTGCGCGCGCGCGCCGGCGCCTCGCGCGGCAGCCGCAACAGGATCGCGACCTCGCCTTTCAGCACCGCGCGGGCGCTGTCGGTCAGCGCCAGCGTGTTGTACTCGCCCTCGCTCACCACGTGGCCCAGCGCCACCAGTTGGCGCAGCACGCCGCGCCACTGCGTCTCGGGCAGGTCGGCGCCGATGCCGAAGGTGCTCAGTGCCTCGTGCCCGTACTGGGCGACCTTGTCGGTGGCCTTGCCGCGCAGCACGTCGATCAGGTGGCCGGCGCCGAAGCTGCGCGGCCCTCGGCCGTGCTGCGCGAAGCGCACGATGCAGCTCAGCAGCTTGCGCGCCGCCTCGGTGCCGTCCCAGACCTCCGGCGGACTCAGGCAGTTATCGCAATTTCCGCAGGCCTCGCTGGCTTCACCGAAGTAAGCGAGCAGCCGCACCCGCCGGCAGTCGTGCGCCTCGGCCAGCGCCAGCAGCGCGTCGAGCTTGCCGCGCTGCAGGCGCTTGAACTCGTCGCCGGCCGGGCTCTCGTCGATCATGCGGCGCTGGTTCACCACGTCGGCCAGGCCGTAGGCCATCCAGGCCTCGGCCGGCTCGCCGTCGCGGCCGGCGCGGCCGGTCTCCTGGTAGTAGCCCTCGATGTTCTTCGGCAGGTCGAGGTGGGCGACGAAGCGCACGTCGGGCTTGTCGATGCCCATGCCGAAGGCGATGGTCGCGACCATCACCACCGCATCCTCGCGCAGGAAGCGGTCCTGGTGCTGCTGCCGCACGGCCGCGTCCAGGCCGGCGTGGTAGGGCAGCGCGCGGATGTTCTCGCCGGCCAGCCAGGCGGCCGTCTCGTCGACCTTCTTGCGCGTCTGGCAGTAGACGATGCCCGCCTCGCCGTCGTGCTCGTCGGCGATGAAGCGCAGCAGCTGCTTGCGCGGGTCTTCCTTCTCGACCACGCGGTAGCGGATGTTGGGCCGGTCGAAGCTGCTGATGAAGACGCGCGCGTCTTCGAGCTGCAGCCGCTCGATGATGTCGGCGCGCGTGTGCGTGTCGGCGGTGGCCGTCAGCGCGATGCGCGGCACGCCGGCATAGCGCTCGTGCAGCACGTTCAGGCCGAGGTAGTCCTCGCGGAAGTCGTGGCCCCACTGGCTGACGCAATGCGCCTCGTCGATGGCGAACAGGCTCAGGAGGCCGCGCTCGTGCAGGGAGTCCAGCTGGCCCAGCATGCGCGGCGTCGTCAGGCGCTCGGGTGCGGCGTACAGCAGCACGAGCCGGCCGCTCATCATCTCGCGCTCGATGCGCTGCACGTCGGCGAGCGCCAGCGTGGAGTTGAGGAAGGCCGCGTGGACGCCGGCTTCCTCGAGCGCGCCGACCTGGTCGTGCATCAGCGCGATCAGCGGGCTGACCACCACCGTCACGCCGCGGCCGGCGCGGTGGCGGGCGATCGCCGGCACCTGGTAGCACAGGCTCTTGCCGCCTCCGGTGGGCATCAGGACGAGCGCATCGCCGCCGGACACGACGTGGTCGACGACCTCGGCCTGTGCGCCGCGGAAGCTGCCGTAGCCGAACACCTGCTGCAGGATGACCGGCGGCTCGGTGGAGGTGGCAGCCGAGGTGGCGGCAGTGGGAGCGGCAGGCATGGAAGGGCGGCATGGTAAGCGAGCAGCGTCCGGCCCCCCCCGGATGTGGCAAGGCCCTCGACGGGCCGCACCGCTCGACGGCTCGGGCGCTCACAATCGCGCCATGTCGTCCCCTGGAGAAGGCGCCGGCGCGCCCTACTACGACCCGCTGGCCTCGCTCGACCGCGAGGGCGCGCTGCTGAAGGCGGCGGCGCGCATCGCCCACATCGGCGCCTGGGACTACACGCCCGACCCGCCGATGCTGCGCTGGAGCGTCGAGACCGCGGCGATCCACGGCATGACACCCGGCGAGGAGCCCGACCTCGCGTCCGCCATCGCCTTCTACGACGACGAGTCCCGGCCGCGCATCAGCGCCGCGGTCCGGCGCGCGCTCGACGACGGTGCGCCCTTCGACCTGCAGCTCGGTTTCGTCTCGCGCCAGGGCCAGCACCGCTGGGTGCGCGCGCTCGGCAGCGCCGAGCGCCAGGACGGCAAGGTGGTGCGGCTGGCCGGGCTGTTCCAGGACATCACCGAGCAGCGCGCCGCCCAGCTGGCCATCGGCGAGCTGAGCGAGCGCCTGCGCCTGGCCACCGACGTCGCGGGCATCGGCGTCTGGGACTGTGACTTCGCCACCTGGCGCGTCCACTGGAGCGAGCAGATGTACCGGCTGCACGGCCTGACGACCGCCGCCGGGCCCATGGACACCGCGCGCTGGCTGCTGCTGATCCACCCCGACGACCAGGCGCTCTGCAACGACGGCGTGCGCGCCGCCCATCGCGCCGGCAAGCCCTACGACACCGAGCACCGCGTGGTGTGGCCCGACGGCTCGGTGCACTGGATCCACTCCGTCGGCCGCATGCTCGAGGGCGCCGGCCAGGGCCGCCGCATGATCGGCACCTGCATCGACGTCACCGACCGCCGCCTCGCCGAACAGGCCCGCCTGGAGAAGGAGGCCGCCGAGCGTGCCAGCCAGGCCAAGAGCGAGTTCCTCTCGCGCGTCAGCCACGAGCTGCGCACGCCGCTGAACGGCATCATCGGCTTCACCCAGCTGCTGCGGCGCGGCCCGGCGCTGCCGACGCTGCAGCGCTACCACGTGGACCTGATCCACGACGCCGGCGAGCACCTGCTGCAGCTCATCAACGACATGCTCGACCTGGCCGCGATCGAGGCCGGGCAGCTGCGCCTATCGCTCGAGCCGGTCGCGCTGGCCGAGCTGGTCGAGGCCACCGTGGCGCTGGCCCGGCCGCAGGCGCTGCATCGGCGCATCACCATCGAGGTCGACGCCGGCGACCCGGGCCTGCACGTGCGCGCCGACCGGGTGCGGCTGCGCCAGGTGCTGGAGAACCTGCTGTCGAACGCCATCAAGTACAACCGCGAGGGCGGCCTGGTGCGCCTGGCCTGGCGCCACGGCAGCGACGGGTGGATCGGCTTCGATGTCACGGACACCGGGCTGGGCCTGAACGCCGAGCAGCGCGCCGGGCTGTTCCAGCCCTTCAACCGGCTGGGCGCCGAACAGCGCGGCGACCAGCCCGGCACCGGCCTCGGCCTGGCCATCACCCAGGCCCTGGTGCTGCACATGGGGGCCGCCATCGACGTCGAGTCGCAGCCCGGCCGCGGCACGATGATCCGGCTGCGGCTGCCCGCCGCCGAGCCGGCCGCCGCACCGCGGCAGGCGGATCCCCCCGAGGCGCTGTCGGCCTCGGGCCGCTACGGCGACGGGCGCCGGCTGCGCGTGCTGTACGTCGAGGACAACCCGGTCAACGTGCTGCTGATGCAGGAAGTGATCGCCCAGTGCGGGCCGCGCTACCAGCTGAGCGTGGCCCACGACGGCGAGCAGGGCCTGGCCCGGCTGGCCGACGGCGACCCGCCCGACCTGCTGCTGCTGGACATCAACCTGCCCGGCATCGGCGGCCACGAGGTGCTGGCCCGCGTGCGCGCCGACCCGCGGCTGGCCCGCCTGCCCTGCGTGGCGGTATCGGCCGACGCCATGCCGCACGAGGTGGCGCGCGCCCGCGCCGCCGGCTTCGACGACTACTGGACCAAGCCGCTGGATATCAGCCGCCTGGCCGAGCGCATGGAGCAGGTGCTGGCGCGCGCCGCCGCCGCCGCAACCACGCCAGCCGACGCGGGCCGCTCGGCATAATCGATCCCTGCCCGGCGCCCGGGCTCCACCCCCAGCAGGAAGCCGCCATGGCCTCGATCAACAAAGTCATCCTCATCGGCAACCTCGGCCGCGATCCCGAGGTCCGCTACACGCCCAACGGCGCGGCGGTGTGCAACATCACGGTGGCCACCTCGCGCAACTGGAAGGACAAGAACACCGGCGACAAGGTCGAAGAGACCGAGTGGCACCGCGTGGTGTTCTACGACCGCCTGGCCGAGATCGCCGGCGAATACCTGAAGAAGGGCCGCCCGGTCTACGTCGAAGGACGCCTCAAGACCCGCAAGTGGCAGGACAAGGACGGCGTCGAGAAGTACACCACCGAGATCATTGCCGACAACATGCAGCTCCTGGGTGGCCGCGAAGGCATGGGCGGCGGCGACGAGGGCGGCGGGGGCGGCGGCTACAGCCGCGGCGAGGAAGGCGGTGGTGGGGGCGGTGGCGGCGAGCGCAGCGCGCGCCCGGCCCAGCGCCCCGCGCCGCGCCAGGCCCCGGCGGCCGCGCAGCAGAAGTCGGCGACCGGCTTCGACGACATGGACGACGACATTCCGTTCTAGCGAGCGGTCAGCCGGTACTGTGAAGTTCCAGGGGGTCGAGCGCTCCCTGGACAGGCGTCCCGCTTGGCTCGAAGAGGGGAAGGAGTTCCGTCAGGATTCCTTCCCCATTTACTTGCTCGGTGGACTCTTTGAGCGGTTCGGTGGTGGGGGCTCTGCAGAAGGCTCGCAGCATCGCGGAACACTCCCGCCTGCCACGGTCGGTCCCCAACGAGACGCTGCCCCGAGGCATCAGGTCAGTTCAACGCGCTTGGGCGAGCAGGCGCTGCACCAGCGGGTGCGTCACCTTCTTCTCGGTGCCGATGGCGTAGAACCTTTCCTCGACGCCTTCGCAGCGGCCGACGCGCTTGACACCGTAGCGCGACATCAGTTCCTCGTGCACGATCTCGGCGGCCGGGAACACGCCCATCCCGCTCGCGCCGAAGGTCTTGAGCAGCGCGCTGTCCTCGAACTCGGCCACCACGCGCGGCCGGATGCCCTGGCGCTCGAACCAGTGATCGAGCAGCGCACGGGCCGCGCCATGCGTCGTCGGCAACAGCACCGGCACCTGCGCCAGGGACTGCGGGAACTGGCGCCGCGCTGCCGCCTGCAGTGCCGGCGGCGCGTACCAGGCCAGCGGCGACGAGCCCAGCACATGGCTGTAGACGCGCACGCTGGCGTGCGACGGCGCGGGCCGGTCGGCCAGCACGATGTCGAAGCGGTGCAGTGCGAGATCGGCCAGTAGATCCTCGAACTCATCGCTGTGGCAGACGAGCCGCAGATTCGGCTCGCGCAGGACGGCGCTCATCAGGCTGCGCACCACCAGCTTGGGCAGGCCATCGGAGACGCCGACCGCCAGGCGGACCATCGGCGTGCTCACCGCGTCGCGCACGGCAGCGGGAAGCTGCTCGCCGATCTGGAAGATGTGGTCGGCCTGTTGCAGCGCCGCGCGCCCGGCCTCGGTCAGCACCAGGCCACGCCCGGCCGGCTTGAGCAGCGCATGGCCGAGCGCGCGTTCGAGTTCGCGCACCTGCGTGCTCACGGTCTGCACCGCCATGCCCAGCCGCGCGGCGGCGCGGGCGATGCCGCCCTCCTTGGCGACCACCCAGAAGTAGTAGAGGTGGCGGTAGTTGAAGTGCAGGCTCATGATCAGGTTTATCAGAAGCAATGGTTCGTGATTGTCTGCTTTTACGGGGGGCTCCAGGCCCCTACTCTTCATCCCGTGTCGTCACCTCCTGGAGATTGCCATGCAAGTGCTCTTCGAATCGCAGGACCCGCAAGCCCAGCAGTTCCGCGACCTGGCGCTCAGGCGCGTGCAGTTCGCGATGCGGCGACTGACGTGGCTGGTGCCGCGGGCCAGGGTGCATCTGGCCGACGTGAACGGCCCGCGCGGCGGCGTGGACAAACGCTGCCGCGTCGAGATCCAGTCGGACGGCGGCGGCAGCGTGGTGGTCACGTCGATGGCTCGCGATTGGCGCAGCGCCCTGGACCAGGCGCTGACGCGCGCCTGCCGTGCCCTGCTGCGGGCCTGGCGCCGCAGCCGCGCCCACGCGCGGCCGCAGCCGCGCCTGGCGAGTCTGTCGCGCTGAACATCGATCCCAGCAAGGAGTCCCCAACATGAGAACCTATCCCCGCAACAGTCCGCAAGCCGCCGCCCGCCTCGTCGCGCTGGCGATGCTCGCCGACGGCCATCTGTGCAAGGCCGAACTCGATGCGCTCGACCTGCCCGCCTGCCGCGAGAGCCTTGGTCTCGAGCCGGCGCAGTTTCATGCGGTCATGCATGCCCTCTGCGAAGACCTGCTGGCCGCCGCCCACGGCGGCTGGGCCGACACCTGCCGCATCGATCCGCACACGCTCTCGGCGCTGCTGGCCGAGATCGACGACCCCGCGTTGCGGCGCAGGGTGCTGCGGCTGTGCGTCGCGGCGGTGGAGGCCGATGGCCACGTCGCCGACGGCGAGTCGATCGTGATGAACGCGGCCGTCGAGCAGTGGGGCCTGCATCACGAGATGGTCGGCGACGCCCGGCGGGTTGAAGCGGCCGCGCCTGCCTGAGCCGCATCACATCGAGGAGGAGTTCTTTCATGGAAGCCGTTGTCGAGTTGCTGCAGAGCCCGTTCCTGGGCAAGGCCGCCTGGGTCTGGCTGGTCTTCATCGGCGTGGTGGTCATGCTGCTCGCGTTCGACCTCGGCGTGCTGCACAAGGACGACCACGAGATCGGCGTGCGCGAGAGCCTGCTGCTCTCGGCGGGCTACATCTTGGTGGCCGTGCTGTTCGGCGCCTGGGTGTGGTGGTTGCAGGGCGCGCAGAGCGGCATGGAGTACTACACCGGCTTCCTGATCGAGAAGTCGCTGTCGATGGACAACGTGTTCGTGATCGCGCTGATCTTCAGCTACTTCGCGATCCCGCGGCAGTACCAGCATCGCGTGCTGTTCTGGGGCATCCTGGGCGTGATCGTGCTGCGCGCCTTCATGATCGGCTTGGGCGCGACGCTGGTCAGCCAGTTCAGCTGGATCCTCTACCTGTTCGGCGCGTTCCTGGTGATCACCGGCATCAAGATGTGGGTCATCGCCGACCACATGCCCGACATCGCCAACAACCCGCTGCTGAAGTTCCTGCGCAAGCACCTGCGGGTGACGCCGCAGATCGAGGGCAACGCGTTCTTCGTGACGCGCCCGGACCCGGCCACCGGAAACGCAGTGCGCTGGGCGACGCCGCTGTTCCTGGCGCTGTGCCTGGTGGAGTTCGTCGACCTCGTGTTCGCGGTCGATTCGGTGCCGGCGATCTTCGCCATCACCACCGACCCGTTCATCGTCTACACGAGCAACATCTTCGCCATCCTCGGCCTGCGTGCGCTGTACTTCGCGCTGGCCGCGATGATCCACCGCTTCAAGTACCTGAAGTACGCGCTGGCCCTGGTGCTGGTGTTCATCGGTACCAAGATCTTCCTGGTCGGCATCGTCGGCAAGATTCCGCCGACGATCTCGCTGTCCGTGACCTTCGCGCTGATCGCCGGTGGCGTGTTGGTGTCGCTGTGGAAGACGCGGGGCGAGGTGGCAGCCCTGGGCAAGGCATGAGCCGGCGCGCCGTCTGATCGATGCAGAGCCTCCTCGACCCGGCCATCCTGTTCTTTGTCTTTGGAGTCGTCGCCGGCACGCTGAAGTCCAACCTCGAGATCCCGCAGCAGGTCTCGCGCTTCCTGTCGCTGTACCTGCTGATGGCACTCGGCCTCAAAGGTGGCTTCGCGCTGGCCCAGTCGGGGCTGACGCCCGAGGTGGCGATCACGCTGGGCAGCGCGCTGGCCCTGGCGGTGGCCGTTCCGGCGCTGGCCTACGTGCTGCTGCGCCGAGTCGTCAATGCTTTCGACGCCGCGGCCATCGCCGCCACCTACGGGTCGGTCAGCGCGGTCACGTTCATCACCGCCGTGCAGGTTCTCGACAGCCGCGGCCTGCTCTACGGCGGGCACATGGCGGCAGCGATGGCGCTGATGGAGTCTCCTGCCATCGTGATCGCTGTGGTGCTGGCCAACCACGTGCGGCGTCGAGCGCCCAAGACGCCGGGCGGCGGGCCGGCAGGCGTGCAGGCGCAGGGCGCACCGATCGGCAGCATCCTGCATGAGGCGCTGACCGACGGCGCCCAGCTCCTGCTGCTCGGTGCCATGGTGGTCGGCATCCTCACCGGTGAGGCCGGCCAAGCGGCGATGCAGCCCTTCGCCGGCGATCTGTTCAAGGGCATGCTCGCCTTCTTCTTGCTCGACATGGGCTTGCTGGCGGCGCGCAACATGGGCGGGCTCAAGGGCCAGTCGCCCTGGTTGCTGGCGTACGCCGTGGCTGCACCGCTGCTGCATGCCGGCCTCGCGCTCGGCTTGAGCAAGGTGCTGGGCATCTCGCCGGGCAACGGTGCGCTGCTGATGGTGCTGGCCGCCAGTGCTTCGTACATTGCCGTGCCCGCCGTCCTGCGCCATGCCATTGCCGAAGCCCAGCCCGCGATCTACTTCGGCATGTCGCTCGGCCTGACATTCCCGCTCAACATCCTGGTCGGCATCCCGCTGTACATCGACGTGGCCCATCGTGTGCTCGGCTGAGGACGCTGATCACCTGCCCACGTCCCACAACTCCGAACACCGGCGTACTTCCGTCCGACGACCCCTTGCGCATGACGCTTGCCGACGAGGTGCACACGCTGCCGTCCGAGTCGCTCGGGACGCCCTCGTGCGCCACCGACGTCGCGCTGCGGCTGTCGCCCCGATTCGCGGCGAGGCCCGGACCCCCGCACCGTATCGGCGGTACTGCGGCTTGCGGACGGCTCTGTAAGTTGCGACAGTCGGGATCGACTAGCGCTGCAAGCGCTGCTGACGGCCCGCCCGGGCGGCCGGCGCGCCGTCGTCCGTCACCCTCTCTACCAGGAGCTACGTCCATGTCGAAGCTGGTTCTCTCCGCCGTCGCTGCGGCCTCCACCCTGCTGACCGCCAACGCCCTGGCGCAATCGCCGGCGACGGCGCCGGTCGACCCCAACACCTTCCTGAACCAGTTCGAGGCCACCTTCGGCAAGTTCGAGGGCTATCGCCGCTCGGGCGCCAAGGGCATCTGCGCCGTCGGCGAATTTGTCGGCACGGCGGAGGCGCGTGCGCTGTCCACGTCCTCGGCCTTCAGCGGCAAGCCGGTGCCGGTGGTGGTGCGCTTCTCGGTGGGGGGTGCCAACCCGAAGGCGCCGGACAACGCCAAGTCCCAGCGCAACCTCGCCCTGCAGTTCGACCTGCCGGGCGGCGAGCAATGGCAGATGGGCAACATCTCGGCGCCGGTGTTCGGTGCGTCGTCGCCCGAGCAGTTCCTCGGTCGCCTGGCTTCGCTTCAGCCCGACCCGGCCACCAAGATGCCCGATCCGGCCAAGGTCAAGGCCTTCGCCGATGCCAACCCCGAGGTGCTGCTGCAGGGCAAGTACTTCGCGTCGCAGCCGGTGCCGGCCAGCTTCGGTTCGGTCAACTACTGGGGCGTCCACGCCTTCGGTTTTGTCAACGCCAGCGGCAGCAAGCAGTTCGGCAAGTGGATCTTCGAGCCCGTCGGCGGCCTCCAGGGCCTGACCGACGACGAGGCCAAGGCCAAGGGGCCGGTCTTCCTGTTCGACGACCTGCGCCAGCGCGTGAAGGACGGCAAGGTCGCGTTCAACTTCAACCTGGAACTGGCCCAGGCCGGCGACAAGATCGACAGCGCCACCGTGCCGCTGCCGGAGGGTCGCAAGAAGGTCAATCTGGGCCTGCTGAAGATCACCTCCGTGGCCGAAGACGGCGGCGGTCCCTGCCTGACGATCACCTACAACCCGATGGTGCTGCCCAAGGGCGTGGAACCGTCGGCCGACCCGATGATCGCGGCGCGGGCAGCCCCGTATGCCGTCGGTCTCGGCCGCCGCCTGACGGAAGGCGCCAAGCAGCAGTAGCCGGCCCCGGCCCCGGCCGCAGGCCGGGGCTGTTCAGGGCACCAGGGCCAGGAACAGGAAGGCCGCGAACAGTACCAGGTGCACCGCGCCCTGCATCACGCTGGTCCGCCCGGTGCCCAGCGTGATCGCGCTGACCAGCACGGCCAGGCCCAGCATCACGATGTCCTTGGGGTCGAGCCCCAGCACCAGGGGCAGGTCCAGCAGCACCGCGGCGGCGACCACGGCCGGGATCGTCAGGCCGATGCTGGCGAGCGCGGAGCCCAGCGCCAGGTTCATGCTGGTCTGCAGGCGGTCGGCTCGCGCCGCACGCACCGCGGCCCAGGTCTCCGGCAGCAGCACCAGCAGCGCGATCGCGATGCCGATCACGGCCTTGGGCGCCCCGGCCGCCGTCACGGCCGCCTCGATCGTCGGCGACAGCTGCTTGGCCAGGCCGACCACGGCGACCAGCGACACCAGCAGGAAGCCGAAGCTGGCCCAGGCCTCGCGATTCGTCGGCGGCGAGGCATGGACGTCCTCGTTCGCGGCGTTGCTGGGCGGCAGGAAGTAGTCGCGGTGCCGCACGGTCTGCACGAACACGAAGGCGGCCCACAGCGTCAGCGAGGACACCGCGACGAAGGTCAGCTGCGACACGGTGTAGGTGCCGCCGGCAGAGCTGGTGGTGAAGGTCGGCATCACCAGCGACAGCCCGGCCAGGGCCACCAGCGCGGCCAGCGCCGCCATGGCGCCGTCGAGCTGGAAGTTCTGCTCGTGGTGGTGCAGGCCGCCGACCAGCATGCAGATGCCGACCACGCCGGTGGTGATGATCATCACCGCCGAGAAGATGGTGTCGCGCGGCAGCGTGGCCTTGTCCGGGCCGCCGGCCAGCATCACCGACACGATCAGCGCCACCTCGATCACGGTGATCGCCACCGCCAGCACCAGCGTGCCGAAGGGCTCGCCGACGCGGTGCGCCACCACCTCGGCGTGGTGGACCGCGGCGATCACCGCGCCGATCAGCGCCGCCGCGCAGGCCGCCAACAGCGCGGCGTTCAGCGTCACGAAGAAGGCGCCGCCCAGCAGCGCGGCGGCGATCAGGGGCAGGAGCGAGGGCCAGCGCAGCATCGGGTGGTCTTTCCGGCTCGAGGGGCGTGCGGGGAGGTGGCTCAGGCGCGGCCGGAGCGGCGGCTGCGCGGTTGCAGCTTGTCGAGCTCGGCGATCTGCTGCTTCAGCAGGATCAGCAGCGAGCGCGCGTGCTCGACCGGCAGGTGCAGCGTGCTGCTGCCGCCACCGGCCGCGTCGTCGCGTGCCGCGCGCGGCAGCACCAGCGCATCGATGCCGATCTCGATCAAGCCCTTGTCGTGCCGCATCGACTTCAGGCGCTGCACTTCGATGTCGTAGGTCTTCATCACGCGTCGTCTCCTGCCCGATGGCTCGGGAGGATTGTCGGTGCAGTCCCGGCGTCGCCTCCACAATCGGCCGCGACGGCGTTCCGCCCGATCGACTCACGCCGCACGCCGCACGCCGCATGCTCCAGCTGACCCGCCTCACCCTCCGCCGCGCCCGCCAGGAGCGCCTGCCCCAGGTCGCCGGCAGCCTGACCTTCACGACGCTGCTGTCGATCGTGCCCTTCGTCGCGGTGAGCTTCGCGCTCTTCACGCGCTTTCCGGTCTTCGGCCGCTTCGAGGCCGCGCTCGAGGAGCATCTGCTGCGCAGCCTGCTGCCGGCCGAGATCGCGCGCACGGTGCTGAACCACCTGCAGCAGTTCGCCGCCAAGGCCAGCGGCCTCACGGTGGCGGGTTCGCTGTTCCTGCTGGCGACCGCCGTCGCGATGCTGCTGACCGTGGAGAACGCCTTCAACCAGATCTGGAACGTGCGGCGCAACCGCCCCTTCCTGAAGCGGGTCGCGCTCTACCTCGTGGTGCTGGCGGTGATGCCGCCGCTGCTGGGGGCCAGCCTCTGGGCCACGTCCTATGTGCTGGGCGTGTCGATGGGCTGGATCGGGCCGCTGCCGCCCGAGGCACGCTTCGTGCTGACGCTGGGCCCGGCGGCACTGGCCTGGGCGGGCCTGAGCGGCCTCTTCTATCTCGTGCCCAACACGCGCGTGCGGCGGCGCGACGCCCTCGTCGGCGGTCTGATCGCCAGCGCCGCCCTCGAGCTGGGCAAGCGCGGCTTCACGCACTACCTGCTCGCGATCCCCACCTACCAGGCGGTCTACGGCGCCTTCTCGGTGCTGCCGGTCTTCCTGCTGTGGGTGTACTACTCGTGGCTGGTGACGCTGGCGGCCGCGCTGGTCGCGGCCAACCTGGGCCGCGGCGGCCGTTCGCGGTTCGTCGTGGGGCGCTGAGCCCGCCGCGGGTCGTGGTCGATCGCGATCAGCGCTGCCCCAGCCGCGCTCCGTCGAACAGGTCCTTCAGCTCGCGCGGCTGGCAGCGCCAGTACTGCGGCGGCGCGCTCACGCGCGCGCCCAGCTTCGCGGCCGCGTGCCAGGGCCAGCGCGGGTCGTACAGCATCGCGCGGGCCAGCGCGACGGCATCGGCGTCGCCGTCGGCGATCGCGGCCTCGGCCTGCTCGGGCTCGGTGATCAGGCCCACGCCGATGGTCGGCAGGCCGACCTCGGCCTTGAGGCGCCGCGCCAGCGGCAGCTGGTAGCCGGCGCCGAGCGGGATCTTCTGCGCCGGCGAGACGCCGCCGCTGGAGACGTGGATCGCCGGGCTGCCGCGCGCGGCCAGCGCACGGCCGAAGGCGATGGAGCTGTCCACGTCCCAGCCGCCGTCGACCCAGTCGGTCGCCGACAGGCGCACCCACACCGGTCGCTCGGCCGGGAAGGCGGCGCGCACCGCGTCGTAGACCTCGAGCGGGAAACGCAGGCGGTTCTCGAGGCTGCCGCCGTAGCGGTCATCGCGGCGGTTGGCCAGTGGCGACAGGAACTGGTGCAGCAGGTAGCCGTGCGCCGCATGCAGCTCGACGGCGTCGAAGCCCAGGCGCGCCGCGCGCCGCGCCGCGGCGGCGAAGTCGTCGCGCAGGCGCGCCAGGCCGGCCTCGTCGAGCGCGGCCGGGGCGATCTCGCCGTCCGCGTGCGGCAGCGCCGACGGCGCGACCGCGAGCCAGCCATTCGTTGCATCGGGCGCCAGCTGCGCGCCGCCGCGCCAGGGCACGTCGCTCGAGGCCTTGCGCCCGGCATGCGCCAGCTGGATCGCCAGCGGCATGGCCGAATGCGCGCGGATCGCCGCGATGACGCGTGCCAGGCCGGCCTCGTTGGCGTCGCTGTACAGGCCCAGGTCGCCGGCGGTGATGCGGCCCTCGGCATTGACCGCGGTGGCCTCGACGATCAGCAAGCCGGCGCCCGACAGCGCCATCGAGCCGAGGTGCATCAAATGCCAGTCGCCGGCCGTGCCGTCGACCGCCGAGTACTGGCACATCGGCGCGACGACGATGCGATTGGCCAGGCGCAGCGCGCCGATGGCGAGGGGGCTGAAGAGGCGACTCACGGCGATGGGCTCCGCTGGCGTGTGGGACGCCGGATTGTCGGCGCCCCTCGACGCCTGCGTGACAGGCAGGGCATCGGGCCGATGAGAGACTGCGGCGAACGATCTGCGCACGACGCCCATGCATCCCTTCGACACCGCCATCGCCCTGAGCCCGACGCCACACCAGAGCTTCACCGGCGCGACCAGCCCGGCCTACGCCAACATGGTCGGCCCCTTCGGCGGCACCACCGCCGCGGTGCTGCTGAACGCGGCGCTGCGGCACCCGGCGCGGCTCGGCGATCCGATCGCGCTGACGGTCAACTTCGCCAGCGCGGTGGCCGACGGCGCCTTCGAGATCACCGCGCGCGCGGTGCGCACCAACCGGTCGACGCAGCACTGGGTCATCGAGCTCGCGCAGGGCGGCGAGGTCGCGGCCACCGCGACGGCCGTGTTCGCGCAGCGCCGCGAGACCTGGTCGGCGCCCGAAGCCGCGATGCCCGCGGACCTGCCGCCGCCCGGGTCGCTGCCGCGCCAAGACCTCGGTGGCCGGCTCGCCTGGGTGCAGCGCTACGACATGCGCTTCGTCGAGGGCGGCATGCCGGAGCCCTTCGACGGCCGCGAGGAGTCGGGCTCGCGCAGCATCGTCTGGACCCGCGACGACCCGCCGCGGCCCCTCGACTTCGCATCACTCGCGGCGCTGTGCGACAGCTTCTTCCCGCGCATCTTCGTGCGTCGCCGCAAGCCGGTCCCGATCGGCACGGTGACGCTCAGCACCTACTTCCACGCCGACGCCGCGATGCTGGCCGCGCAGGCCGAGCGGCCGGTGCTGGGCATCGCCCGCGCGCTGAACTTCCGCAACGGCTACTTCGACCAGACGGCCGAGGTCTGGGGCGACGACGGCCGGCTGCTGGCCAGCACGCACCAGATGGTCTATTACCGCGAGTAGTCGCGCGAGTCGTCGCTACAGCAGCACCACCTGCCCGAGCCGCGGGTCGACGCGGCCGGCCGCCAGCCCGGCGATGATGCGCTGCGCGGCCTCGAAGCCGCGCTCCTCGGCCACGCGCAGCCAGTCGGCGCGGCGTACCTGCGCGAAGAACTCGCGCTCGGCCTGGCCGTAGCGCTGGGTGGCCACGGCCGGACCCCACTCGGCGTGGCGCTTCTTGATCTGCGCGGGCGCGAAATAGAACTTCGGCTTCGGTCCCGGCAGCGCGGCATCGGCAACGAAGGCCGTGGTCTGCGCCGAGCCGACGTGGCAGTCGTACACGAGCGCGGCGCCCAGGTGGCGGTGCACGCGCGCGCGCAGTGCCGCGTCGCCCGAGAAGTCGAGGTAGAGCGTCGGCGCATCGGGCGCCAGTGCGGTTTCCAGCTCGTCGTAGGCGAGCACGCGGTCGTAGCAGCCCAGGCCTTCGACGAAGCCGCGGTGATGCGCCGAGGTCAGGCCGACCAGCTGCAGCCCCGCCTGGCCGTGCAGGCCGCGGGCGCTGCCGTAGGCCGTCTTGCTGGACGCGCTGGACACCAGCAGCCGCTTCGCGCCGAAGGCGGCGTTGTCCTGCAGGAAGTCGGCGAGGAAGAAGGCGGTGATATAGAGCGGCCGCAACAGGGCGACCAGGTCTTCGTCGGCCTCGGCGTAGGACGGATCGGCGCGGCAACGGCTGTACTGGTTGTAGGCCGACGCCAGCTCGGCGCGGTGCGCGCTGCCGTCGAGGAAGCCGCGCTCGCCGACGCGCACCGGCTGCACCCGCAGGTGGCTGGCGATCGGGAAGTAGCCGTAGATGCGCTCGCCCACGTCGATGCCGGGCACGGTCGACGCGACGACGTCGGCGAAGCCCCAGGCCGGGATCTGCCCCCAGCCGTCGACGCCGGTGGGAAAGAAGTCCCAGTAGCGCATCGCGTCGCCGAAGGCGGCATAGGTGATGTTGTTGGTCGTCAGCGCGAGGCGGCGGATCGCCAGCAGCGCCTCGCCCTCCGCCGGCGGCGACAGCGGCCCGGTCTCGATGCGGCTGAGCGCGGGGTCGGTCTTGTCGGTCAGCAGGCGGGTCAGGGTCGCGTCCACGGCGGCTCCTCGGGGGGCGGGGCCCCGATGGTGGGCCCGGACGGGCCGGCCCCGGCCTCGGGACTAGCCCGAGGTGGCTGCGGGACGACAAGCCTTTCGTTATATACAAGCTACTATTGCGCCCCCTCCGACCCCCTGGATGGAGTTTCCGCATGCGCCGTTCGCTCTCCCGCCTTGCCGTCGCCCTGGGCAGCCTGCTGCTGGCCGGGCAGGCGCTGGCCGCCGACCTGATCGTGTCGGCCGCCGCCAGCCTGACCAATGCCTTCAAGGAGCTGCAGCCGCTGTTCGAGGCCCAGCACCCGGACACGAAGCTGCAGCTGAACTTCGGCGCCTCGGGCGCGCTGCTGCAGCAGATCGTCAAGGGCGCACCGGTCGATGTCTTCGCCAGCGCCGACCAGGAGACCATGGACCAGGCGCAGGCCCAGTCGCTGGTCAGGGCGACGGAGCGGCGCAACTTCGTGTCGAATACGCTGGTGGTGGTGGTGCCTAGCGACGCGAAGATGGTCCCCCAGGCGGTGACCGACCTGGCCCAGCCGGCCTACGCCCGCATCGCCATCGGCCTGCCGGCCAGCGTGCCGGTGGGCCGCTACACCCAGGCCGTGCTGCAGAAGGCCGGGCTGTGGGGCGCGGTCGAACCCAGGATGATCGGCGCCAGCAACGTGCGCCAGGCGCTGGACTACGTGGCGCGCGGCGAGGTCGACGCCGGCTTCGTCTACGCGACCGACGCCGCGCTGATGCCCGACAAGGTGAAGCTCGCGCTCACCGTGCCGACCGAGACGCCGATCCTCTACCCGATCGCGCCGGTGGCGGCCAGCGGCAACGCCGCCGCGGCGCAGAAGTTCGTCGCCTTCGTGCTGTCGCCGCCGGCGCAGGCGGTGCTGGCGAAGTACGGCTTCGGCCGGCCCTAGGACACGCATGGAGGGCGCATGGGTCCCGCTGGCGCTGACGCTCAAGGTCGCGCTCTGGGCGACGGCGATCGACCTCGTGCTCGGCCTAGCGCTGGCCTTCCTGCTGGCGCGCAAGCGATTCTTCGGCCGCGAGGTGCTGGACGCCATCGCCACCCTGCCGATGGTGCTGCCGCCGACGGTGCTGGGTTACTACCTGCTGGTGCTGATCGGTCGCCAGGGGTCGATCGGTCGATGGCTGGACGACTGGTTCGGCATCAACCTCATCTTCACCTGGCAGGGCGCCGTGATCGCGGCGGCCATCGTGGCGTTTCCCTTCGTCGTGCGACCGGCGCGCGCGGCCTTCGAGGCCGTCGACCCGCAATTGGAGCAGGCGGCGCGCGTGCTCGGCCTGCGCGAGACAGCGGTGTTCTTCCGCGTCACCCTGCCGCTGGCCTGGCGCGGCATCCTGGCCGGTTTGATGCTGGCCTTCGCGCGCTCGACCGGCGAGTTCGGAGCGACGCTGATGATCGCCGGCAGCATCCCGGGCAAGACGCAGACGCTGGCGATCGCCGTGCACGATGCGGTCCAGGCCGGGCAGGACGACATCGCCCATTTCCTGGTGATGGTGACCTCGATCACCTGCATGGCGGTGCTGCTGGGCGCCGGCCGCCTGCTGCGACCGCGCTCGGTCAGGCCCTGAGGTGGTGGAGCACGCGATGAGCCTCTGGGACGTCGCCCTGCAACGCCGCTTCGAGCACGCGAAGCGCCGCTTCGACCTGCATTTGAGCTTTGCCAGCGCCGCGCCGCGGCTGGTGCTCTACGGTCCCTCGGGCGCCGGCAAGAGCCAGACGCTCAAGTGCATCGCCGGCCTGACGCGGCCCGACGCCGGCCACGTGCGGCTCAAGGGGCAGGCGCTGTTCGATGCGGCCGCGCGCATCGACGTGCCGGCGCGCGAGCGCGGGCTGGCCTACGTCTTCCAGGACTACGCGCTGTTCCCGCACCTGACGGTGCTGCAGAACATCGCCTTCGGCCTGCAGCGCGGCTGGCGCAACCCCTCGCGCGAGTCGCGCGACGCGGCCGTCGAGCGCTGGCTGCGCGCCTTCGAGCTGGAGCCGGTGGCCCGCCACTATCCCGAGCAGCTGTCCGGCGGCCAGCGCCAGCGCACGGCGCTGGCGCGCGCATTGGTGGCCGAGCCGCGCGCGCTGCTGCTGGACGAACCCTTCGCCGCGCTCGACCCCGCGCTGCGCGGCCGCCTGCGCGACGAGCTGGCCGACCTGCAGTCGCGGCTCGCGATCCCGCTGCTGCTGATCACCCACGACCCGGACGACGTGAAGCGCTTCGGCGACGCGGTGCTGGAGCTGCGCGAGGGCCGGCTCGTCGAGCCGGCCGCGGTCGCGGCCTGAGGCGCGAACCATGGCGACCCGCCCGAGGAAGAAGAAGGCCCCCGCGATCGAGCTGCACGGCGCCGTCTGGATGACCGTCGGCGGCGAGAACCTCGGCGGCAAGGGTCGCATCGGCCTGCTGCGCGCGATCGCCGAGCACGGCTCGATCACGCAGGCCGCCAAGGCCTACGGCATGAGCTACAAGGCCGCCTGGGATGCGGTCGACACGATGAACAACATCGCCGGCGCGCCGCTGGTCGAGCGCAGCACCGGCGGCCGCGGCGGCGGTTCGACCCACCTGACGCCGCGCGGGCAGCAGCTGGTCGAGCGCTACGCACAGATCGAGGCGGTGCACGCGCGCTTCGTGCAGCTGCTGAGCGACGACTCGATCGACGTCGCGAACGACTTCAACCTGCTGAGGACCCTGAACATGAAGACCAGCGCCCGCAACCAGTTCCTGGGCACGGTGAGCGCCTGCAAGGGCGGCGCGGTCAACGACGAGGTCGAGCTGGCGCTGCCGGGCGGCGCGCGCATCGTCGCGATCGTCACGCACGAGAGCGCCGAGGCGCTGGGCCTGAAGCCGGGCGCGACGGCCTTCGCGCTGGTCAAGGCCTCGTCGGTGATCCTCGCGATCGACCTGCAGGACGCACGCCTGTCGGCGCGCAACCAGCTGACCGGCACGGTGAGCGCGGTCACGCCCGGCGCGGTGAACGCCGAGGTGGTGATCGACCTGGGCCACGGCCTGACGATCGCCGCCATCGTCACCCGGTCCAGCCTGGGCACGCTGGGCCTGACGCCGGGCGTCCAGGCGACAGCCTTGTTCAAGGCCTCCTCGGTGATCGTCGGTGCGATGGCGTGAAGAGATGACGCCGTTGCGGCCGCGATAATCGCTGCATGCCCCGCCGCTCGCCGCCGCCCAGCGCCTCGATCACGAAGCTGCTGCGGTCGCTGGTGGACACGCCCAGCCGGGCCGGTGAGGACGCGCTGGGCCCGGTGCTGACGCGCATCGAGGCCTGGTTCGACGAACGCGGCCTGCCGCACCGGCGCCTGTGCGCCGCCGACGGCACGCCGCTCGGCCTGCATGCCGAAGTCGTGGGTCGTGCGCCGCTGCCGCGTGGCGCGAAGCCGCCCTTCTACCTGCTGAACGCGACGCTCGACACCGCCGGCTTCGGCGATCGCGCGACCTGGCAGCACCGGCCCGATCGCGCGCGTGCGCAGGGCGGCTGGCTCTACGGCCGCGGCGTGGCGGACTCCAAGGCCGGCGCGGCGATCTTCGCGCACCTGTTCGCCGCCTTCGCGGCGCGGCCCGAGGCCTACGCAGGTCGCCTCGGACTGCTGTTCGACCTGGAGGAACACAGCGGCAGCTTCGCCGGCGCGCGCCGCTACTTCGAGGCGAAGCCGGCGCCGCGCCCCGACGGCGTGCTGATCGGCTATCCGGGCATCGACCGGCTGATCGTCGGCAGCCGCGGCTTCCTGCGCGCCCGGATCGTCGTGCCCGGCGTGGCCGCGCACTCGGGCGGCAGCACGCAGCGCGGCGTCAACGCGGTGCTGCGCGCGGCGCGGCTGGTCGAGGCCCTGCACGCCGCGAAGCTGCCGAAGGCCGCCCCCGCCCGCAGCGGCTTCGACCGCCCGCCGCAGCTCACCGTCACCAGCCTGCACGGCGGCCACGGCTACACCCAGGTGCCCGACCGCTGCGAGCTCACGGTCGACCTGCGGCTCACGCCGCGCTTCGACGACGCGGCGGCGCGCGTGCTGGTGGCCGGTGTCGTCGACGAGCTGGACCGCGCGCATGACCCGGCGCTCGCCAGCCGCATCGACTGGCAGCCCGGCTGGCCGCCCTATCGCGTCGACGCGGCGCACCCCATGCTGCGCGCGATGCGCGAGGCCGCGCGGCAGACGCTGGGCCAGGAGCTGCCCTGCGCGGTCGCCGGGCCCTCGAACATCGGCAACTACCTCGCCGCGCGCGACATCCCCGCGCTGTGCGGCTTCGGCGTGCGCGCGCGCAACCTGCACGCCGCCGACGAGTGCATGGAGCTGGCGACGATCGCGCCGGTGTACCGGACCTACGAGACGGCCCTGCAGCGCTTGCTGGGCGGCTTGCCCGGCGCCTGAGCGCAGGCTCAGAATCGGCGCGCGCGCTAGCTAGCGGGCGCGGGAGGATCAGCATGAGCCAGAGCGCCGGCAGCCCGGCCCCGGACGACGACCGCAGCGAGGAGTTGCGACTCGCCCTGGTGCTGAACGGCGGCGTCAGCCTGGCGGTGTGGATGGGCGGCGTGGCCTTCGAGCTCAACCGCCTGGTGCGCGAGACGCATCCGGTCTATCGCGGGCTGCTGCGCCTGACCCGGACGAAGGCGCGCATCGACGTGATCAGCGGCACCAGCGCCGGCGGCATCAACGGCGCGGCGCTCGCCCTGGCGCAGGTGCACGATGCGAGCCTCTACGGATTGCGTGACGTGTGGCTGTCGAGCGCCGGGCTCGAGCAGCTGATGCGGGATCCGCACGACGCCGACCCGCCATCGCTGCTGCAGGGTGACGCCTACTTCCTGCCGAAGATCGAGGAGGCGCTGACGGGCATCGCGCGCGGCCCGGTCATCGACAAGGGCAGCGCGCCGATGCTGCTGTCCCTGACGACCACCTTGCTCCACGGTGTCGGCAAGACCCAGCTCGACGACTTCGGCGCGCTGATCGAAGACACCGTGCATCGCGCTCACTTCGCGTTCGAGCGCCGTGACGACGGCACCGGCGACGACGACTTCAGCGTCGACAGCGGCATCGTCCGGCAACTGTCGCTGGCAGCGCGCGCCAGCGCCTCCTTCCCCGTGGCGTTCGAGCCGTCGCTGTACATCCCCGGCAGCCCGCCCTACGGCGACAAGCGACCGCTGCGCGAGCAGGGCGGCGCTGCCCACCCGGTCGCCGAACCCGCCTACCTGCTCGACGGCGGCATTCTCGACAACAAGCCCTTCGATGCCGCGCTCGAAGCGATCAGCAAGCTGCCGGCCGACGGCAACACGCGGCGCGTGCTGGCGTATGTCGCGCCGGACCCCAAGTCGGCGGCGTCGCCCGCCCGGCTCGACGACCAGGGCCGGCCGGCTGCGCCCACGCTGGCCGCCGTGGCCGTGCAGAGCACCGTCGGCATCCCCGGCACGCAGTCGATCGCCGACCAGCTCGCCTACTTGCGGCAGTACGGCGAGGACATGCGCAGGCGATGGCAGCGCATCAACGGCCTGCTGCGGCATTCGTCCGGGAGCGACGGCGTGCTGAAGGTGGCCGAGCTGATGTTTCCGGCCTACCGCGCGCGACGACTCGACGGAGCGATCGACCACCTGCTCGACGAGTTGGTGCGCAGCTTGTCGACACCGGCGGCAGGCCCGAGCGCCGGCATGCGGCGATCGACCCGTCTGTGGCTGCGCGGGCTGTGGCTCGAGACGCGCGACGAAGTCGAGCCCTGGAGCAACTTCATCCCGACCCGGTTCGCGCCGATCGGCCCGGACATCGGCCCCCCGGAACCGTCACCCGTGGCGGACGGGGTCACCGAATGGCGCTGGGGCCAGTACACGCTGGAGTTCATGGCCGGCGTCGTCATCGACGTGCTGCGCCGCACGCAACGACTGAGCGATCTGGTGGCCCGCTGGCAGGAAGTCCGGCCGGGCGTCAGATCGACGAAGGGCCCGTCGCTGGCGTGCGCCACCGAGCCGCCGCCGCCCCCCGGCACCACCTGGGAGCACATCGACCGTCAGCCTTCGGTGCTGACCCGGCGCGCTCGCGCCGGCGCGAGGTCGGCGACGCCCGCCAGTCACGACCTGCGGGACGTGTGGAAGAGCGCCTACGAGATCAACCTGCGACTGCGCCAGCGCCGGCAGGACAGCAACCGCGAGGTGCGCGAGGCCGGGCGGGTCGGCTTCGAGAGGCTGCTCGACGACTGGCGCAAGAAGGGCACGCCGCCCGAGCCCGAGGCCAGGGCGCTGGTCCGCCAGCTGGCGCCCCCGGAAACGCCCGCGGTGGGTCGACCGACGCGCCTGCAGTCGCGGCTGGCTGACGCCCGCCGATTGTGCGAGGCGCTGCTGGCGCTGCGGCCTGCGATCGAGGAGATCCTGGCCACGGCGCCGCACAAGGTGACCGGCGCCGGGGAGGCGCAACCCGACACACGCGCCGATGTGGTCGAGGCCCTCCGGGAGCTGAGGGCCTATCGCGACTACTTCTTCGCACCTTCTGCGAAGTCCGGCATCGACGACATCGCCCTGCGGCTGCTGGCGCTCGAGGTGATCGAGGTCGCTGCCGGCTCGCGCGAGGAGCGGCCCGACGTCGGTGCCGAGCTGGTGCAGATCAGTGGCCGGCTGCGCTCGCCGTGGGGCGGCCCGTCCACGCCGCAGGGCAAGCTCACCGGGATGGGCCTCGCGCACTTCGCCGCGTTCTACAAGCGGTCATGGCGCGCCAACGACTGGATCTACGGGCGACTCGACGGCATCGACCGCGCCGTGAGGATCGCACTGAACCCCGATCGCCTGCAGCGGCTGTACGGCGAACGAGAAGTGACGACGCCTGACGGGGCGCAGCACAGGGCCTCCGCCTATGTCCTGCAGTACCTCGAAGCGCTGGCCGTCACCAGCGCCGCGCCCGGCTTGCGCACGGAGCTCGCGGCCGCGTGGAAGGAGGAGCTCGAGCTGATCGAGAAGGAGCTGGCCTGGCTGGACGCCCGCGCGACCGTGCCCCCGCCGGTGCTGACCTGCTGCGCCGCCGCGTTGACGCGCCGCCTGCATCTGGAGGTGCTGATGCGCGAGCTGCCGGACCTGGCCGACGCGATGGATCAGGATGCCGCGATCGGTGCCACGCCCTCGCCCGCCGGTCGCCGGCTGCGCGCGCGCCTGGAGCGGATGCGGGCCGACCCGGCCTGGGCGCCCGACATCGCCGTGTCCTTGTTGAAGGACAGCCTGCTCGGCGCGGAGACCCTGGCGCAGGAGGTCGGCACCGATCACTTCACGCGGACGGTCGCGCAGAGCGTGGCGGTCGCCCATGCAACGGCTTCGTCGAGTCGCAGCGGGCTCAACGCCTTGAACGTCCTGTTGAAGCTCACGGAGTGGCCCATCGCCGTGTTCCACTGGCTGGCCGGGCGCCTCTCGCAAGGCCATCGAACGGCCATCGCGATCGAGAGCGCCGCGCTCGGCATCGGCGTCGCCCTGGTTGCCGGCACGCTGCTGGCGAAGGAGATGCCGGCGGCCGTCGCGACGGTCGGCTGGGGGCTGATCGCCGGCGGCCTGATCGCGACGCTCGTGCGTTCCTGGCGCATGGGGCTGGCTTTCGCCATCGCCATCGGTGCATTGTTGTCCGGCCTCGGCGGCGCCAAGGTGCTGGTGCCGCTGAGCGTGCTGCTGGTGATCCTGGTCTGGCCGGCCATCGGCTCGCTGCTGGCCGTGCTGGCGGCGCTGTGGTGGACCGCCGGACCGCCGCCACTGTCGGCACTGCCGGCGCTGGCGTGTACCGATGCACTGCAGTGGCTGCAGCGATGCCCGGCGTCTGCGAGCGCCGCCGACGTCGAGGCCGCCGAGCTGCTGCTGCGGGTGGCCGCGCCCGCGTCGCTCGTGCTGCTGACGCTCGCCGCGGTGCTGCTGGCGCGCCGCGCCCGGCGTGCCAGCGGGCTTCAGTGGCTGCGCAGGAAGCTGGGCATCGGCGCGCGCGCCGACACGCGCTGACCCGGCGTCAGAACTGCGCCGGCAGCGGCGACTCGCTCGCGCGGCGCTGCTGCTCGACGAACTGCGCCGGCAGGTAGGTGGTGTCGGTCGACACGCTGGCGACGGCCTGCATCGCGGGGGCGTCGACGACGGTCGGCTGCGCGTTGAAGACGCCGACACCGACCATCGCGGTCAGCAGCACGGTGGCGATGGTGGAAGCGGGGGCGTTGCGGATCGGGTTCATGCTGCGGGCTCCAGTCGAAAGTGGGTCTGTCGTGTCTCTTCAGAACCGATCGACGACGAGCGTCGGACCGTGACGCCAATGTGAAGCCTGCGCGTCGCCGTGGCTCGCCGCTGGCGCCGCAGCAACAGCGTCGTGTCGATTCGTCACGCCCCGCGTTCACGGGGTGAGCGGGCGCTTCGTGATCGATTCGTCGGTCGGCGTGCATCCGGCGGCGCCGATGCAC
This sequence comes from uncultured Methylibium sp., assembly GCA_964622685.1. Taxonomy (GTDB): domain Bacteria; phylum Pseudomonadota; class Gammaproteobacteria; order Burkholderiales; family Burkholderiaceae_C; genus Methylibium. The sequence continues at coordinate 1,305 of CAZUUU010000019.1, read as the reverse complement.
ACTGCGCGCATGCACGACGACGCTCCCTGGCTCGTGGCCTGCCTGTGCGCCGCGTGGTGCGGCAGCTGCCGCGATTACCGCGCCACCTTCGAGAGCCTCGCGCGCGAGCGCCCCGGGCTGCGCTTCGCCTGGGTCGACATCGAGGACGAGAGCGACGCGCTGGCGCCCTTCGGCCTGGACATCGAGAACTTCCCGACGGTGCTGATCGCGCGCGGCGCCGAACTGCGCTTCCTGGGCACGCTGCTGCCGCACGCGGCCACGCTGCGACGCACGCTCGACGCCGCCGAGGCCGCGGTGCTGCCCAGCATGAAGGTCGAGCAGCCGCGCGCGCTGGTCGCGGCGGTGCGCGCGGTCGGCGAGCCGGTCGCTCATGCGCCGGGCGACTGAGCACAGGCGAACACCTTCGTTCCCGACGCGCCGCGGCGCCCCTGGGCTGGAGGCTCTTCAACAGGAGTCCTCCGCATGAGCATCACCGCCATCAATGTGCGCAACCAGTTCCGCGGCCGCATCGAGGAAGTCATCGAAGGCCCGTCGCGTTAGCGCGGCGCACGCATAAGCAAGCGCGCATTGCTTCGTTCCAGATCCGGACGGCGCTTCCTAGCATCCCTATCCGTCTGCCATTCCGGCCCTCCGCCATGACCACTGCCTCCTTGCTGCGCACCCTGATCGCCACCTCCGTCCTCGCCCTGGCCGCCGGCACCGCCGCCGCCAAGGACGTGACCCTGCTCAACGTGTCCTACGACCCGACGCGCGAGTTCTACGTCGACTTCAACAAGGCCTTCGCTGCGCACTGGAAGGCCAAGACCGGCGACAACGTGATCGTCAAGCAGTCGCACGGCGGCTCGGGCAAGCAGGCGCGTTCGGTGATCGACGGCCTGGATGCCGACATCGTGACGCTGGCGCTGGCCTACGACGTCGACGAGATCGCCGCGAAGGCCAAGCTCTTCCCGGCCGACTGGCAGAAGCGCCTGCCGCACAACAGCGCGCCCTACACGTCGACCATCGTCTTCCTGGTGCGCAAGGGCAACCCGAAGGGCATCAAGGACTGGGACGACCTGGCCAAGCCCGGCGTGTCGGTGATCACGCCCAACCCCAAGACCTCGGGCGGCGCGCGCTGGAACTACCTCGCCGCCTGGGGCTACTCGCTCAAGAAGAACGGCAACGACGAGAAGAAGGCGCAGGAGTTCGTCGGCAACATCTTCAGGAACGTCGCGGTGCTGGACTCGGGCGCGCGCGGATCGACCACCACCTTCGTCGAGCGCGGCATCGGCGACGTCTTCATCTCCTGGGAGAACGAGGCCTTCC
>CAZUUU010000018.1:0-35630 GCA_964622685.1 uncultured Methylibium sp. | reverse complement strand
CTTCGCGCAGCGCGGATCGATCCACACCAGGCTGATGATGCACAGCTCGTTGGCCACGGCCTTGGGGATGATGCCCTCGATCACGCAGTCGATCACCGCGTCGGCGGTGGCGGCCTGCACCACGCCGCCGAACAGGTCGATGTTGGCGCTGTCCTTCAGCGTCACCTTGGGCACGGTGATCGTAGCCGGGCGGACCATCTGGTTGCAGGCGCGGATCGCGAACATCGCGGTGTGGCCCTTGCTCTGCGCCATCATGTTGGCGAAGGCTGCGCCGACCGGGCCGGAGGTAGAGCCGATCAGGATCTCGGGCATCGCGTCGGTGAACTGGCCGTCGGCGGCGAGGACGGTGGCTTCGCCGGCGTGGAAGGTGTAGGTCTTGGTCATGGTCGTTGGGATCGAGTGATGAAAGAAGCAGAGCGCGTTCGCACTGAGCTTGTCCTTCGACGGGCTCAGGACGATCGGAGTGTCAGGTCAATGGAAACGGTCAGAGAGACAAGGTCAGCAGCTCGCCCTTGCCGCCGGCCGCCAGGTCGCCGAGAAAGCGCTGCGGCTTGCGTTTGGGCAGCGCGTCGAACGCGCCGCCGTGACGGGCCAGGTCGCGGGCCAGCAGCTGCCAGAACACGCCGATGTCGACGTTGTTGCCGACGAAGGTCGGCGGCAGCGCGGGCGCCGGTCCCAGCGCCAGCAGCGTGCCGCGCCGCATGCCGTAGGCCGGGTGCGCGCCGAGGCGGCCGGCGACCGCGATCGTCCCCGCGACCATGCGCGAGGCGATGAAGTTGCCGGCATCGCCGAACACCAGGGCCGTGCCGCGCCGCATACGGTCACCGAAGCGCTGGCCGGCGTTGCCGCGCACGAGCAGCGTGCCGCCGCGCATGCCGTCCATGCTGCCGGGCAGGGCGCTCGCGGCGAAGTCGCCGGCGTCGCCGCCGATCTCGAGCCGGCCGCCCGACATCTCGCAGGCTGCCAGCAGGCCGGCGCTGCCGCTGGCGACGATCTCGCCGCTGCTCATGCCGGCGCCGAGGTAGTCACCCGCGTCGCCATCGATGCGGATCGTGCCGCCGGCGAGCTGCCAGCCGATGCGGTCGAACTTCGACAGGTCGCCCTCCAGGCGCAGCTCGCCGTCGGCCTGCGGCGCGACAGTGAACAGATCGCCGAGCGCCACGGCTTCGTTGCCGTGATGGACCACGTGTCGTCCGACCGCCGCGGCATCGAGATCGGCGAAGGCCGCGACTGACACCGAGCGCAGGTCGACGCGCAGCGCGGGCGCCTGCTTGAGCGTGAGCTTCCAGCCGCTCATGCCGCGGCTCCCGGCACGAGCTTGTGCAGGTGGTACAGGAAGGGCCCGAGCTTGCCGCCGTAGTTGCCGGCGCCGATGCGCTTGAGGCCCGAGCCGGCACCCAGGGCGATCGCGGCCTTCAGGCCCGCACGCATCGCCGCGGCCACGTCGGCGTCGGTCAGGCCGTCGATCACGATCTCCATCACGCTGCCGATGTCGGGGCCGAGCTCGGACTGCTTCGCGATCTCGCGCAGGTTGGGGCAGTAGGCGTCGTTGGTCGACGCGCCGAGCGTCGGGTATCTGCTGCCGACCTTGGAGCCCGAGCGCACCACGCCACCGGGGAAGGGCATGATGACGTTGGGCAGCGCCTTCATCGCCGCGACCGCGACCTCGGCCGCATGCAGGGCGGCGGCGGTGTCGGTGGCCAGCAGCAGCAGGTTGCCGCCGCCGACGGCCTTGGTCGTGACCCAGGTCGTTTCCTGCGCGACGAACTCGCCGTCCATCACCGGGACCCGCCAGTAGCGCTGCCCACCGATCATCTTGCTGGCCTGCCAGCCGTCGCCGAAGAAGCGCAGGTTCTTGCCCAGCGCGATCGGATCGCCGTCGAAGAGCCCGGCATACACCGCCGTGGTCGGGCAGGTCAGCACGCACTGGCCGACGCGCTTCTCGACCTGCTTGGCGAGCTCCTTGCCGCTCATCGAGAAGATCAGGATGCTGATCCCGGGCCGCCCGTCAGGAGTCTCATCCGGCGAGAGCTCGCGCTCGATACCGGCCTCGCAACCGCAGGCGATCACCGAGGTCGCGAAGCCGGTGGTCGCGACCGCGGCATGGCGTGCCCAGGTCATGTCGTGCGCGGTGACGATCAGCCGCGTGCCCTTCATCGGAAAGGCCTCCGCGAAGCTGTCGTCGATGGTGATGCCGTTGAGTTCCATCGCTCAGTTCGCCGCCGTCTCGAAGCACGCCGCCGGCAGCAACTTCCCGCCGTTGCAGCAGCGGCACAGCTCGTCGTGCCCGATCACCAGGTGCCGCGGCGCGACGGCCAGGTGCTCGTGCGCGTACTTCTCCAGCAGCTTCTCGATGCCCTTGTCGTAGACGGGTTCGACGAAGTGCGTGCCCCCCGTCGGCGTCGCGGTGATCACGCCCTGGCGCGCCACCCGCACACCGTCCTTGAACACATGATCGGGCGCGGTGAACATGGTCTCGCGGTTGGCGTCCTCGCGGTAGATGGCGATGTCGGCTGCGGCACCGACGCCGACGTGGCCGCGGTCGGCGAGGCCCAGCAGTCGCGCCGGGCCGGCGCGCGTCATGATGGCGATCTCGTTCAGGCTCAGCTCGCGCTTGATCGACCCGAGAGAGCTCATCGCCACCGCGTCCGGGTTGAGCTTGGCCATCTGCTCGTCGCGGAAGCTCTTGTCCATCAGCAGCCGGATCAGGTGCGGGTAGGTCGTGAAGGGCGCGCCGTTCGGGTGGTCGGTGGTCATCACCACGCGCCAGGGGTCGTCGACCAGCAGGAAGATCTCCAGCCCGATCAGCCACTGCAGCGCGTTGACGAAGCTCTGCTCGCGGTACTTGAAGGGCACCACGCCGCAGCCGGCGTCGCATTCGATGTCGGCGCCGATCCACTTGCGCGGCGTGCCGAGGTCGGCGTTGGCGTGCTGGCGCATGGTGTCGCCGGAGGCGGTGACGGTCTGACCGAACAGGATCTGGCCGACGTCGAGGCTGATGTTCGGGTTGGCGTTGACGGCCTCGGCGAGCTGGCGCGCGGCCGACGAGAACTTCTTCGGCCCTTCGGTGCCGTAGGCATGGAACTGGATGTGCGTCAGGTGGGCCGGCAGGCCGTCGAGCGCATCGATGGTCGCTAGCGTCGACTCGATGTTGCCGGCCACGCCGAGGTTGCTGCCGTGGATGTGCAGCGGGTGCGGCACGCCCAGCTCGCGCAGCGCCTTCGCCAGCGTGTGCACGATGGCGCGCGGCGTGACGCGCCAGTGCACATGCTCCTCGTCGACGTCGAGCTTGCGCTGGTTGAACTTGAAGGCCGAGATGCCGCCCGGGTTGACGACCTTCACACCCAGCGCCTTGCTGGCGTTGATGGTCCAGCCCACGTAGTCGCGGATGAACTGGAAGTCCTTGCCCTCGGCCAGCAGCTGCAGGAACAGCTCGTCGTTGCCGAGCATCACGTAGGCGCCGTGGTCGAGGATGGGCGTGTCGCCCATCTCCATGTGCGCGTGGCGCGCGTTGGCGGCCAGCATCGCGGGTTCGAAGGCCGCCGTGTAGCCCATCTCCGCGTAGCGGTAGCCGGTGGCCAGCGTGCCCGGCGTGCAGTGGCCGCAGGAGGCCAGCTCCAGCGGATTGGTCGGCAGCGCGATCGGGTCGCGGTTGAGACGGTGGTCCTCGGGCAGCAGCATGCGCGCGAGGTTGACCTTGCCGCCGCCGATGTGGCTGTGCAGGTCGATGCCGCCGGCCATCACGACGCAGCCGGTGGCGTCGATCTCCTCGCCCACGGCTTCCTGCGGGTGGATCTCGACGATGCGACCGTCGCGGATGCCGAGGTCGCGCACCGCGTCCGTCCCGTGGACGGGATCGACGACGCGGCCGTTGCGGATGCGCAGGCTGCTCATGACTTCAGCGCCTTCACGCGCGCGGTCAGCGCCTTCGCCAGGTCGGCGACGCCGGGCAGCCCGTCGTCGCGCACCGCCTCGAGCGGCAGTGCCACCACGCCGTCGGTGCGGAAGAGGTGGCCGATGCCGCCGATGCCCGGCGTGGTCGCCGGCAGGAAGACGCCCTTCGCGGGCGCCGCGACGCCGGGGCCGCCGATCACGACGGTCGGCACATCGGTCGCGGGCCGAGCCGGCTCGCTGCCGAAGCTCGCGACCCACAGCAGCGCGTCGACATCCCCGCGCGCCAGCAGCGATGTCGTCTCGTGGCGCAGCGGCTCGTGCTCCAGGCCCAGCGGCCCGGCACGGCTGCGCAGCGGCAGGCCCGACAGCCAGGTGAAGGTCTGGTTCACGCTACTGCTGCCGTCGACGCCGCCCAGCGGCAACAGGCCGGCGCGTGTGCTGCGGTTGAGGTGGGTGACGACCTGGTTCAGCGCCTCGACGATCAGCATGCCCTGCGCCGGCAGGCGCGCGGGCTCGAACAGCAAGGCCGCGTAGCGTGCCGCGCGCAGCCGCTCGGCCAGCGCCGCGATCGCGGCCGGCGCGTGCACGCGGCGTTGTGCGGTGCAGGCCGACAGCAACGCTACGGTGTCGAACAGGTCGCCTTCGAGCGGGATGCTCGTCGTCGTCACGCCGGGCAAGCCGGCCAGCGCCGCGTCGGCGGGTGAACCGACGAAGACGACCTCGCGTTGCGGGACGAGCAGTTCACCGATCCCGATGCGGCGCCAGATCTCCGGCATCGCCTCGCGCGGCGAGCCCCCGAAGCAGACGACGATCTCGGCGCGGTTGCGAACCTCGGCCAGCGTGGTCGTGAACTGCCCGCGGTCCTGCAGCGCGCGCAGGCCGTGCATCAGGGCCTCGCCGCTGGCGGCATCGCTGATGGCGCCGGTGGCGCAGGTCAGCGGGTAGAGCGCGCGGGCGCCGTCGATGTCGGTGCCCAGGCCCGCGAACAGCGGCTGGCGCGCACCGGCCAGCAGGCGGGCGGCGGCATCGAGCGCCGCGTCCAGCGAGGCCGCCTGGCCGTCGATGGCTGGCGTCGCGGCGGCGGCCCCGAAACGGGCCAGCGCAGCGCGCGCGCGCGTGCAGTCGCTGCCGACCAGGGCGGGGACGCCGCCATCGCGCGCCTCGAGCGCGAAGCCGTCGCACAGCAGCGGGCAGAACGGACAGGTCCAGGGCGTGGCGCTCGACGTCGGAGTCATGCCGGCAGTGTGCTGCAAAGCGCGTGCCCTATTCTGCACAGCCGTGCCGACGCGGCGCGCGTCGCATCGGCACTCAGCCGGTGGCGCGACACTGTGTCGCCGCGGCCGGATCGGCCGCCTCCGCGGCGGCACACTGTGTCGCGAGCTCGCGCAGGGTCGCGCGGTCCAGCCGCCCGTCGTGCAGCGCCGATGCCACCAGCCAGGCGTCGGCCCCGGCCGCCGCCGCAGCGCGCAGGTCGGTCGCATCGCGCACGCCGCCGGCGCCGATCAGCCGGGCCCCTGGCGCGCGTTCGCGCACGGCGGCCAGCGCGGCGAGATCGGGCCCTTCGGCACTGCCGACGCGGTCGAGCGTCATCACGATCAACCGTTGCGGCCAGCGGGCCGGCGCGGCCCAGACGCCGGCGCGGTCGAGCGGCAGGCCGCCGCGGCGGTCCAGCGACAGCAGGCCCTGCGCGGGTGTTGCGAAACAGCGCAGCAGTTCGTCGGCGGAGCGCAGCGACTCGCTGGCGTACACAGGGATTACGCGGGCCGACAGCGGACCCAGGCCCGCCTGCAGCGCCTCGAAGTCGTCGCGGCTCGCGAAGCCGGCATCGAGCCACAACTGCAGGGCCGGCTGCGCCTGCAGCAGGGCGATCAGGGCAGCGACCTGCACCGGCCGGCCCTGCAGCGCGTCCAGGTCGGCGACGTAGAGCGTGTCGGTGGCACAGTGTTCGCATAGGACCTGGGCCACGGCGGGCGGTGCAGCGCTGCGGCACAGGGTCGAGACGACGGGTCGGTAACGCTGCCGCTCGCCGCGAACGGCGCGGACCACCCGGCCTTCCAGCAGGTCGATGACCGGAACGATGTGCATCGGATGACAGCCCACAGGATCTTCGTCTGCGAGTATCTCAGCGCTGCCGGGCAGGGCGCCGACGCCGACCGCGAGCTGCTCGATGCGGGCCTGGCGATGCGCGACGCGCTGGTGGCCGAACTCGCCGCGCTGCCCGGCCTGAGCGTCGACTACGGCTGTGCGCCCGGCGTCGCGCCGGCGCCCTTCGGCAGTGCGCTGCGCCCGCGCGCGGGCGAATCGGCGCTCGACCTCGTGCGGCGCGAGGCGCCGCGGCACGATCGCGTGTGGGTCGTCGCGCCCGAAAGCGGCGGCGTGCTCGAACGCATGGCGATGCTGGTCGATCCGGCCCGCTGGATCGGCTGCGAACTGGAGGCGATCCGCCTCGGCGCGTCCAAGAGCGCCACGCTCGCGCGGCTGGCGGCGCAGGGCCTCGCCACGCCGCTGGCCTTCGAGGCCGCAGCCGGGGCCTGGGTCGTGAAGCCCGACGACGGCGCCGGCACGCTGGACACGCGCCGCCACGCGAGCCGCGCCGCGGCCGAGGCCGACCTGCAGCAGCGCCAGGCCCGCGGCCTGCCGGCCACGCTGGAACCCTGGGTCGACGGCGAGGCGCTGAGCCTGTCGCTGCTGTGTCGCGATGGCGACGCCGAGCTGCTGGCCATCAACCGCCAGCGCATCGCCGTCGACGCCGACGGCGTCCTGCGCGACGAGGGCGTGCAGGTCGCCTGCATCGGCCGCGGCGACGTGCTGGCCGCGCCGCTGGCCGCGCTGGCACGCTCGGTGGCGCAGGCGATCCCCGGACTGCGCGGCTACGTCGGCGTCGACCTGGTCTGGCATCCGGTGCGCGGCCCGGTGGCGATCGAGGTGAACCCGCGGCTGACCTGTTCCTTCGTCGGCCTGTCGGCGGCCCTCGGCCGGTCGATCGCCGCCGAGGTGCTGGCCCTGCACGAAGAGGTCGCCGATGCGTCGGTCTGAGTCCACCGTCATCGGCTGGGACATCGGCGGCGCGCACGTCAAGGCCAGCCTGGTCGAGCGCGGCGTCGTGCGCGATGTCGCCCAATGGGCCTGTCCGCTGTGGCAGGGCCTGGACCGGCTGGAGATCGTGCTGGCGGCCGCTCGCGAGCGCTGGCCGGCGAGCGCCGGCGCCTCGCACGCGATCACGATGACCGGCGAGATGGTCGACCTGTTCGAGCACCGCGAGGCCGGTGTGCTGGCGCTGGCCGATGCGCTGGAGGCGTCCTTGCAGGGCCCGCTGGCCTTCTATGCCGGCGAGCGCGGCTGGTGCGCGCCGGCCGAGGTCGCGCAGGGCTGGGAGGCCATCGCCTCGGCCAACTGGCGGGCCACCGCCGAGCTGGCGGCCCGCGCCGTCGACGAGGGCGTGCTTGTCGACGTCGGCAGCACCACCACCGACCTGATCGCGCTGCGCGGTGGCGCGGTGCAGGCGCGCGGCCGCAGCGACGCGGCGCGCCTGGCCAGCGGCGAGCTGGTCTACCAGGGCGTCGTGCGCACGCCGCTGTGCGCGCTGGCACCGCGCATCGCCTTCGGCGCGCAGCGCTACAACGTGATGAACGAGTTCTTCGCGACCACGGCCGACGTCTACCGCCTGACCGGTGAGCTCGATCCCGCGCACGAGCAGCATCCGGCCGCCGACGGCGGCGCCAAGGACGCCGCGGCCACGCGCCGCCGGCTGGCCCGCATGATCGGCCTCGACGCGCGCGACGCCTCCGACGACGACTGGCTGGGCTTCGCCCACGCCTGGCGCACCGCGCAGCTGACCGAGCTGTGCGGCCAGCTCGAACGCGTGATCGCCACGGCCGGCCTGTCGCCCGATGCGCCCGTCGTGAGCGCCGGCTGCGGCGGTTTCCTCGCCGCCGAGCTGGCCCGTGCCCTCGACCGGCCCTGCCTCAGCTTCGCGTCGCTGGCGCTGGATCCGGACGCGGCCGACGGCGGCGACGAGCTGCGGCGCTGGGCCCAGGTCGCGGCGCCCAGCGTCGCGGTCGGGCTGCTCTTGCCGAAGGCAGGTGCCTGATGTGGGTCGTCAAGCTCGGCGGCAGCCTGTCGCGTGACCCGCTGCTGCGGCCCTGGCTGGATCTGCTGGCCGAACTGGGCGGCGGGCGCGTGATCGTCGTGCCCGGCGGCGGCGCCTTCGCCGACCAGGCCCGTGAGGCTCAGGCCTGGTGGCGCGTCGACGACCTGGCCGGCCACAACATGGCGGTGCTGGGCATGGCGCAGACGGCGATGCTGATGCGCGGCCTCTGCCCGGCGCTGCAGCCGGCCGCCGACGAGCCGCAGATCCGCCAGGCCCTGCACCGCGGCCAGCCGGCGCTGTGGGTGCCGCTGGACCTGCTGCGGCAGCAGGTGGGCGAGCTGACGCACTGGGGCGTCAGCTCCGACAGCCTGGCGCTGTGGCTGGCGCAGCGCGTGCACGCCGAGCGCCTGATCGTCGTCAAGTCCTGCGCCATCGACCCGACGCTGTCGCTCGACCGGCTGGGCGAGGCCGGCGTGCTGGACAGCGAGTTCGCGGCGCGAGCGCGCGGCGCCGCCTTCCCGATCGACGTGCTGCACAAGGCCGAGCTCGCGCGTGCACGCGCGCGGCTGCTCGACGACACGCTGAGCTGCCGGCCGTACGCCGCGTAGCGCCGCCGTCGCCATCGGAGCGGCGTGCGCCCCGGGGGGCGCGGCTACATTGCAGGCGGAGTCCTCATGCCGACGCTCTCCGACCTGCTCTACGTGGCGCTGTTCGCAGTGGCCCTGCCGGCCTGGGACGGCCTCGTGTTCTGGCCGGCGTTCCGTCGCCGGTCGCAAGCCGACCCGGCGCGGGCGCGGATGCGGCTCTGGAGGCTGGCCATCGCCAGCGCGTGGTCGCTGGTCGCCGTCGGGGCGGCGCTGTGGTTGGCGAATGACCGATCCTGGGCGTCGCTCGGGTTCGTGCTGCCCGAGGGCTGGCGCTGGTGGGCCGCCATCGCCTTGTGCCTGCTGCTGGCCGCGTACTACGCCTATGCGATCGCGGCGCTGGTCCGCAGCGCCGATGCCAGGGCGAGCGTTCGGCAGCAGTTCGGCGGGCTCGCCGCCGTGTTGCCGCACACGCGGACGGAACTGCATTGGTTCGGCGGGCTGTCGCTGACCGCGGGGTTCTGCGAGGAGTTCCTGTATCGCGGCTACTTCGTCTGGGTCTTCGCACCGTGGCTGGGTTGGTGGGGTGCCGCGGCGCTGTCCCTGCCGTTCTTCGCGGTGGCGCATGCCTACCAGGGGTGGAGCGGCGTTCTTCGCACAGGATGTGCCGGCGCCTTGTTCACGCTGGTCGTGGCAGTCCTCGGTTCTCTCTGGCCGGCGATCGTGCTGCATGCCCTGGTCGACCTGGGCTCCGGGGTGATCGCATGGCTGGCGCTGCGCGAGGGGTCGGCGGCAACCGAGGCGGCGCGCGCGGCGCCCGACCGTCGAGGCTGCTAGGCGGCCTGCGCGGCGCCGGCCGCGCCGTGGTGGCCCGGTGCATCGGCCGTGTCCGGCGGCTCGTGCACCGGCGGTCGCGTGCGCGGCGCCTGCGGGGCCAGCTCGAAGCCGATGCGGGTCAGCCCCCCGCTCGACGCGGCCTGCGTGCGCCCCTCGTGCATGCGCGCGATCGCCGCGACGATGGCCAGGCCCAGCCCGTGGTGCGAGCCGCCGTCGGGCCGCGACGAGTCGACGCGGAAGAAGCGGTCGAAGAGCCGCGGCAGGTGCTCGGGCGCGATCGTCGCGCCGCGGTTCTCGACCGTGATCCGCACCGCGGACCCGGCCGCGGGCTCTGCAGCGCTCTCGATGACGATCCTCAGCGTCGATCCGGGCTCGGCGAAGCGCGTCGCGTTGTCCAGGAGGTTGGACACCGCGCGCTTCACCAGGCCCTCGTCCACCGCGACCAACGCGTCGCCGTCGACCCGCACGTGCAGGCCGCGTTCCTCGAGCGCGGCCTCGTGGAACTCGGCCACCTCGGTCAGCAGCGAGGCCAGGCTGCGCGCCGCGCCGCGGCGCGCGCTGACGCCGCGGTCGGCGCGCGACAGGAACAGCATGTCGTGCACCAGCGTCGACAGGCGCAGCAGCTCCTCGAGGTTGGATTGCAGGGTCTCGCGCATGTCGGAGGCGGCCCGCTCGCGCGACAGCGAGACCTCGGTCTGCCCGATCAGGTTGGCCAGCGGCGTGCGCAGCTCGTGGGCGACGTCGGCGTTGAAGTTCTCCAGCTGCAGGTAGGCGCGCTCCAGGCGCTCGAGCATGGCGTTGAACTGGTCGACCCAGGGCTGCAGCTCCTCGACCGGCGGTGCCAGCACGAGCCGGCTGCCCAGGTGGTCGGGCTGGATCTCGCGCGTCTGGCGCGCCAGCTCGCGCAGCGGGGCCAGGCCGCGGCGCACCGTGACCAGTGCGGCCATGCCGATGGCCAGCGTGCCGACCGGCACCACCACCGCGAGGATCAGCCCCAGCCGGTGCAGCAGCTCGGCGTCGTCGTTCGCGTCGACCACCAGGTGGAAGCGCAGCGGCTCGGCCAGCGCCGTGCCGAGCTTGGCCTCGAAGCGCCGCTCGACCACGTGCGGCGACAGCAGGAAGGGCGCCTGGTCCGGGTCGCGGTAGACCAGGCCGCCGCGCGCATCGGTGATCTCCAGGCGCGTGCCGCTGCGGCGCATCGCGTAGGCGGCGGCGCGCTCGGCCGGGTCGGCGCCGTCGGCCGCGGCCTTGCGGGCGATGTCCAGCACCTTCTGCACGCGCAGGTCCATCAGGTGCTGCTGGGCCTGGGCGACCTGCATGCGCACCGCGAAGAAGACCAGCAGCCCCAGCAGCGACAGCCCCACGGCCGCCAGCCCGGCGAGCTTCCAGGAGAGCCGCCGCCCGATCGAGTACGGGCAGCTGGCGTTGTCATGAGCCTTCATGTGCTGCGGTCCTCGAGCACGTAGCCCATGCCGCGCACCGTGTGCAGCAGCTTGGGCATGAAGGGATCGTCGAGCTTGGCGCGCAGCCGGCGCACCGCGACCTCGACGAGGTTGGTGCCGGAGTCGAAGTTCATGTTCCAGACCTGCTCGGCCAGCGTCGTGCGCGACAGGATCTGGCCGCGCCGCCGCAGCAGCAGCGTCAGCAGCTGGAACTCCTTGGCGCTGAGCTCGATGCGCTTGCCGGCGCGCTGCACGCGGCGGCGTTCGAGGTCGAGCTCCAGGTCGGCCAGCCGCCAGGAGGTCGGCGCACCCGCGGCCGGCCCGGCACTGCGACGCAGCAGCGCGCCGACGCGGGCCAGCAGCTCCGAGAAGGCGAAGGGCTTGACCAGGTAGTCGTCGGCGCCGTCCTGCAGGCCGCGCACGCGGTCCTCGACGCGCTCGCGCGCCGTCAGCATCAGCACCGGCAGCTGGCCGCGCGCACGGATCGCCTTCAGCACCTCGAAGCCGTCGAGCCCGGGCAGCATCACGTCCAGCAGCACCAGCTCGTAGCGGCCCTCGCTCGCCAGGTGGCGGCCCTCGATGCCGTCGCGCGCGACGTCGACCACGTGGCCGTTCTCGGTCAGCCCGCGCTGCAGGTAGTCGGCGGCCTTGGCCTCGTCCTCGATGATCAGCAGTCGTGCCATGTCCGGGAGCGGTGGGTGCGTCTCGATTGTCCGCCGTGCCGGACCCGCCAGGGATTACGGAACCGTCATCCGGGCGTGCGGACCGTGTGCGGTGCGCTGCCTAGATTTGCCACTGTCGATTCCCCGACGTCCACCAGGAGATTCCCATGACCCGTCCCCGACACCTTCTGCTCGCGGTCGCCGGCCTGCTGCTCGCGGCCGGCGCCCGGGCCACGCCCAGCGCGGCCGAGATGGAGCTCGGCATGGCCCTGCCGGCGCCGCGCGTGGCGATGGTCCGCAGCCTGCCGGCCGTGACCTGCACGCCCTGCGAGCAACTGCGTGCCGAGGTCGACGAGGCACGCCGCCTCGGCCTGCTGGAGCGCGGCCGCCACGAGGCGACATGGACCGCGGCCGAGGTCGACCGCGTGCGCCAGGCCGGGCTGCGCGCCGTCGGCGCGCGCTGAGCGACCGGGCTCAGGCCGGCGCGGCTTCGGCCGCCGGCCACGTCAGCGCGGCGGCGAGCCGCGCGACGCGCCCGGCGTCGAGCGTGCCGGTCCGCGCACCGTCGCAGACGGCGCTGCGAAAGCCCGCGAAGTCGGGGTCCAGCGCCTGCAGCCGCGCCAGGTCGGCGGCGCGCAGCGCGCCCGCCAGTCCCGACAGCTTGCCGTGGCGGCGCACCTGCTGCACGAAGCGCCGCAGCGGCGCGTCGTCGATGACATCGAGCAGGCTGCCGCGCCGCTTGTCGGCGGTGTCGATCATCAGGGCCGGAAACGGGCCGTCGCAGGCGGCCGCGATCAGCGCGGCGTCGAGCCCCGCGTCGGCGATGAACACCGGCACGATGGCCTCGCGCCGCTGCGCCAGTCGCGCCAGCAGCGCGTGGGCGCCGGGCGCGATGCCGACCTTCACGTAGTCGACGCCGCGGGCGGCCGTGGTGTCGACGCACGCCAGCACGGAGTCGACCGCATCCGGCGCGTGGTCGCCGACGGTCGCACTGACCGGCCGGCCCGGATGGCGCTGCCGCAGCGCGGCCACGATCGCGCGGATCGTCGCCGGCGGCAGGGCGCCGAGCGCGCCGGCGCGCGGCTCCTTCAGGTCGATGAAGTCGGCGCCGGCCGCCGCGGCCGCCAGCGCCTCGTCGACGTCGCGCACGCTGACCAGCAGCTTCACGGCGCCGCCCCCGCGCGCTGGCGGGTCACCGCCTCGCGCAGCCAGGCCCAGGCCTTGCGCTCGTCGGGGCCGGCGGTCTTGTCGATGGCGATCTGCAGGTAGGCCATCTCGGCGTCGACCTTGTCGGCCGGCAGCATGTGCAGGCGGCTCACCAGCACGGCGCCCTCGACCACGGCGGCCTGCGCGCGGTTGAAGCCGGGGAAGGGCGCGTGCGTCACGTCGAGCGCGCGCGCCAGCGTCAGCGTCGGCCGCTCGGCATGCTCGTCGTCGGCGACGAGTTCGAGTTCGCTGTGCGCCAGCGCCCCGGTCAGGCGCAGGCCGGGGATGCGGTTCGTCGGCACGAGCGGTGGCTGGCCGAAGGGCGGCGCGCCGAGCCAGCGCGTGCACACGCTGCTGGCGAAGACGCGCGTGTCGGTCGTCAGGTTCAGCACCGCGTGGCCGCTGGCGCGGATGTTGTCGAGCGTCGCGCTGGGCTTGAAGGGCATCAGCACCACCTGCGCACCGCGGTAGCGCACGCCGAAGGGCGCGACATGCGGGGCCCCGTCGGCGTCGACGGTGGTGATCACCGCCTCGAAGATCTGGTCGTTCATGCGGGCTTCTTGTGGGTCAGCGTCGTGCCGGGCGCGCACCAGCCGTCGCTGTCCTCGCTGCCGTCGCGCAGGCGCGGCACGGCCACGCCCCAGTCCAGCGGCTGGTCCTGCACGTAGCGCTTGCCGAGCTTGAAGGCGATCTCGGCGCGCGCCAGCTCCACGCCCATGTAGAAGGCATGCGCCGCGTCGTCTTCCAGCCCGAGCTGCGGCCACAGCGCGAAGGCGTCCTGCGCGCGCCGCAGGCCGTCGCGGTTGTAGACGTGCAGGCCGTCTGCCGCGACCTGGACGCGGAAGTTCGGGTCCCTGACCTGCGCGGCGGTCGCGGCGATCTCCTCGGGCGTGTCGGGGAAGGGGCGCTTGTCGTGCGCCGTCATCAGCGCGTCGCTCAGGCCTTTCGGCAATTGGTCGTGGCGCGCAGCGGCATGCATCACGCGGCGCGCCACGTCGGCCTCGGCGACCGCGCGGCGGGCATGGCGGCTCACCTCGGTGGTCAGCACCGCGGCCACGTCGAGCTCGGCGCACAGGCCGAACAGCAACGCATTGATGCCGCTGGTGTCGGCCTCGGTCAGCTCGGTGACGTTGCCGACGCCCATCATGATCGGCGCGTCCGGGAAGCGCGCGCGCAGCGCGTGGTAGCGCACGATCGACGCGGTGAAGCCGAAGGGGATCGGGTCGAGGATGGGATCGGCGAGGTAGGGCTTGCCGCGCGCCTCCATCGTCTCGATGGCCGCGTAGAGCGTCGCCATGTCCGACTGGTCCTCGGCGATCAGCACCGGCACCGCCTCGACCTCGTCGGCCACCCACAGCGTGCTGGCCTTGAGGCTCAGCAGGTAGTCGGCGCCGGCGCGGCCGCCGCGCAGCAGCTCGTCGCTCAGCATCGAGTCGACGCTGACCTCCAGCCCCGCGGCCCGGACCGCCTTCACGCAGTCCTCCAGGTGCGGGAAGGGCGTGGCCGGCAGGCAGCCGATGTCGATCACGTTGGCGCCATCGGCGGCATAGGCCAGGGCGCGCGCAACCACCTGGTCGACCGTGAGCCGGGGCGCATCGACGATCTCGGCGAAGATCGCGACGCGGTACTCGTCCAGCGCGATCGGCGTCGCCTCGCGGTCGAAGAAGCGCGGCAGGTCCTTCAGCTCCTCGGGCCCGCGCTGCACCGGGATGCCGAAGTGATCGCGCAGGCCCTCGACGTCGCCGCGGCAGCGGCCGGGGACGATGATGCGGTCGCCGGGTCGGCCGTCCGCGAACAGCACCGGGGCGGCGACGCGCCGGCGGATCATGTCGGCCGTCATCAGCGCGGCGACCTGCAGGCCGATCTCGCGGACTTCATGCTCGAAGCCTGGGGGCTGGATGCTCGCGAGCACCCGCCGCAGGTTGGCCTCGGCCAGCCGGCCGGTCAGGAAGACGATGCGTTCCATGCGAGCTTCAGTGCCTTCAGGCGCGCGTCGAGCGCAGCCTCCAGTTCGGTGGGCGAGGTCAGCACCGTGCAGTAGTCGATCGTGCGCAGGCGCTCGACGTTGTCGAGCTCGATGCGCCGCGGCCGCAGCGTCAGCCACTCGGTCGCGTGGCTGCGCGGCGCCTTGGTGACGACCACCGGCTCGGTGTCGCAGGCGAACACCAGGCTGGGCACGCCCAGCTTGCCGGCCTGCGCGAACAGGTTGGTCGGCAGCGTGTCGCTCAGGCCGTAGGCGCACTTGGCGACGGTGTTGCTGGTGGCCGGCGCGATGACCACCGTGTGATAGGCCTCGGCATAGAGCCGCCCGACCGGCACCGAGCTGGCGCTCTTGTCGCGGAACACGCGGAAGCGCTCGCGCAGCCATTCGAGCCGCATGCCGTACAGCGGCAGCACCTCGTCGGCCGCGGCCGACAGGAAGAGGTCGACCTGCGGCAGGCGCTGCGCCAGCGCCATCGACTCCTCGAGGTAGTGCCCCGAGCCGGTCACGCACCACGCGAAGCGCGAGCCTGGCGGGTCCTCGCTGGCCGGCGCGTGCTCGTCGCCATAGTCGGCGGCCCACCGCCGGGCTTCGTCCCCCACCAGCGGCCGCCGCGGATCCGGCTCCGCCGGGCCGCCAGCGGCGCCCCCCAAGGGCCACGAGGTGGCCCCTACGGTGCCATGGGGGAGCGGCGAAGCCGCAACAACGCGGGGGTCAAGCGTGGGAGAGGGCGATGTGCAGCTTGTGGAGCTTGCGGTAGAGGGTGTTGCGGCTGACATCGAGCGCCTTGGCGACATTGCTCACGTTCCAACGGTGGTCCTCGAGCAGCTGCAGCAGGACCTCGCGCTCCTTGGCCTGGATCGGGTTCATCGGCGGCAGGGCCGGAGCCTCGCCATTGTCGGTGCTCGCCGCATCGACCGTGGCGGCCCGGGCCATGCTGCGCCCGGCGGCCCGCAGCGAGACCAGCTCGGCGTCGCCGATCAGGCCGTCGTCGCCGGCCAGCGCCAGCGCCGTGCGCAGCACGTGGCGCAGCTGGCGCACGTTGCCGGGCCAGGGGTGGGCTTCCAGCGTGGCCAGCGCCTCGGGCGACAGCCGCGCCGTGCCGCCGGACTCCTGGGCCAGCAGGTCCTCGATCAGTGCGCGCTTGTCGCTGCGCTCGCGCAGCGGCGGCAGCAGCACCTCGAAGCCGCACAGGCGGTAGTACAGGTCCTCGCGGAAACGTCCCTCGGCCACCATCTGGGCCAGCGGGTGGTGGCTGGCGCTGACGAGCTGGAAGTCGACCTCGACCGTCTCCTCGGCGCCCAGCGGCGTGACCCGCCGTTCGTCGAGCACGCGCAGCAGCCGCGCCTGCAGCGGCAGCGGCATGTCGCCGATCTCGTCGAGGAATAGCGTGCCGCGATCCGCTTCCAGCACCTTGCCGCGGCGGCCGCTGCGCAGCGCGCCGGTGAAGGCGCCGGCGCGGTAGCCGAAAAGCTCGGCCTCGATCAGCGTCTCGGGCAGGCTGGCGCAGTTGACCGCCACGAAGGCGCCGGCCGCCTTGGGGCTGGCGGCATGCAGTGCACGCGCGAAGACCTCCTTGCCGGAGCCGGTCTCGCCGTGCAGCAGCACCGGGATGTCGCGCGCGATGGCGCGGCGCGCCTGGTCCAGCGGGCCAACCAGGCGCGGCTCGCCGAAGTTGCGCGCGACGCCCGGGGCCGGTGTCGCGTCGCGGCGCGGTTCGGCACGCGAGGGCAGGCCGCGCGAGCGCGCCGTCGGCGCCAGCCCGGCCAGGCCGCCACCGCGCAGCTCGTGGGCCTCGATCTCCGAGGCCGGCGGCCGTGCCACCACGAAGAAGCGGCTCTGGCCCTGCGCGCCGAAGCTCACCACCGGATGGAAGGCGCTGCGCTGGCAACGCTGCACGATGTCGTCGAGCCGCGTGTGGAAGAGCTCGTCGAGCCGCCGTGCCCGCAGCTCGGCCACCGAGCGCAGACCCAACTGGAACAGCGCGCTGCGGTTGCCGGCCAGGATGCGGCCTTCCTCGTCGAGCGCGAGCTTGCCTTCGTGCAGCGTGTAGACGAACTCGGGCCGGCTGTGGAAGTGCAGCAGGTGCGCCTCGGGGTGGCGCAGCTCGAGCAGGCGGTTCTCGATCATCTGCGCGGTCATGCCCAGCAGCACCAGCGAATGCTGCTGCTGCAGGCTGGAGCGGCTGGTCACGTCGAGCACCGCCGTCATCAGGCCCTGCGGGTCGAACACCGGGACCGCCGAGCAGGTCAGCGAGGTCAGCTGGGTGAAGAAGTGATCCTCGCGCCGCACGGCCACGGGGCTGGCCGCGACCAGGCAGGTGCCCATGCCGTTGGTGCCGGCCTCGGCCTCGCTCCACACCGCGCCGACGTGAAAGCCCAGCGGCGTCACGTCCTCGGCGAAGGCCGGCGAAGACACCATGTGCAGGATCACGCCGTCGGTGTCGGTCAGCACCACGGCCGATTCGGTGTCGGCCAGCTGCTGGTACAGCGTCGCCATCTCGTAGCGCGCGCAGTCGATGACATCGGCCAGGCGCGACTGCCGCTGCGCCAGTTCGGCCGGCGTCACCACCGACGGGCGGCGCGGCCGGTCCGGATGCAGGCGGTGCTGCTCCAGGCAGCGCGTCCAGGACCGTGCCATCACGTCGTCGTCCTCGGTCGCGCGCAGGCGCACCGCGTCGAGGATGCGGTGGGCGTGCTGGCCGGCCTCGCGCAGCGAGACCGGGCCGCGCGGCGGCAGCGGCTGGACCGTGCCGCGGGAAGTGGCGTCGCCCGCCGGAAGGCGGTTGCTGGTGCTGCTCATGCTGTCCCCTCGTCTTGTGCGTGAACCGGACCGGGCGCGATGCCTCGGGGTCCGGGTTGCCCCCGGGGTGGGGCGGATGCCGCTGGCGCGCAGCCTGTCCCCCCGGGGGATCAATTCGTCTCGATTCTGGCGCGGCGGTTTCGGCGGGCTAAGGGGGTGGAAGCCCGGGGAAGCGACCCCAAGTGTTCCAAAATCTGGCATGGTCCGGCTCTTGCAGCCCGGCGCGGACCCCGCTGCAACGACTGGCAACACCTGCATTCCCGGAGCCGCCCTTGATCGCCCACCGTCCCCATCCCCAGCCTCCGCAGGCCGAACCCGGCAGCGACGCCCAGCCGCTGGACCTGATCTTCATCGAGGGCTTCACCGGCCAGACGGTGATCGGCATCCACGACAGCGAACTGCATCGCCCCCAGACGATCCGCATCGACCTGACGGCCGGCGTGCCGCGGCCGCGTGCCTGCGACACCGACCAGATCGCCGACACCATCGACTACGGCGTGGTGCGCGAGCGGCTGCAGCGCTTGCTGAAGGAGCACCGCCTCACGCTGCTGGAGTCGTTTGCCGAGATGGTCGCCGAGATCCTGCTCGGCGAGTTCGGCGCGCACTGGGTGCGGGTGGTGGTGGTCAAGCCGAAGAAGTTCGACGACGTCGACGCCGTTGGCGTGGCGATCGAGCGCCGCCGCCCGCCGGAATCGCCGACCGGCCGGAGCGCGACCGTGCTGTCGCTGATCGGCGCCGGCATGGTGCCGGGCAAGCCCTGAGGCCGGCGCGGCCCCAACGAAAAAGCCGACCGGGTGACCGGTCGGCTTTTCTGTTCCTGGGGGCAAGCCGGCGCGCTACGGCACGCCGGACACCGCCGGCGCCTTACTTGGCGGCGAACGGGTGGGCGGCAGCGCCCTTCTTGGCCACGACTTCGCGGGCGGTCGGCGAGCCGGACACGGCGCGCTTGATCGACTCCTTGACGGCCTGGTAGTTGTAGTCCTGGATCTTCTTGTCGTCTTCGGCCATCCAGTGGATGAACACGCCGACGCTGATGAAGAGGTTGTCGGCCTCGTCGGCCGGGATGGTGCCGTCCTCGACGCAATCGGCGACCGCCATCGCGACGCCGCGCTGGGCCGGGCCGAACATCTGGACCGCCTGCTTGGCGCCCTTGATCGTGACCTTGTTGAACATCACGGTGGCCGGCTTGACGACCAGGTTGGGGGCAACCACGGCCAGCAGCGAGGTGAAGCCGTCCTTGTTGTTGGTCAGGCAATTCGCGAACGCCGTCTCGGCGGCGCTGCCGCGCGGGCCGATGATCAGGTCGATGTGAGCCACTTCATTGCCGTCGCCGACGAGCGATTCGCCGATCATCATCCGGTCAATCTTTGCCATGGTGAGTCTCCGTGTGCGGTTCTGCTGAAGAAGAGGGAAGCACTGGGCGCGATGCCAGTACATGGGGAACTTACACGTTCCATGCCAGCGGCGCAATCAAGGGGGAACCGGTAGTTCGGCCGCGCCGACTGCGCCAGCAATGAACAGTGAGGCCACCGTCAGGTCGGCGCTGCTGCCCGGATTGAGTCCGCGTGCCTTGAGGCTCTCGTCCCAGGCCGCGAAGGCGGGGTCGGCGCCGACCGGCTCGCCGCGCTCGGCGCGCGCCAGCCAGGGCGCGGCCTCGTCGGTGACAGCCTGTGCCTGCTGCGGGCCGAACTTGCGAACAATGTGTGAATCGGGCCAGCGCCCGAGGAAGGCGAGGTAGAGCGCCTGGACCGCGGCCTCGCCGACCTCGCCCGCCGGCGGTGCATGCGCAGCCAGCGCCGCCAGGCCGATGCCGAAGAGATCGGCATGCGCGCTGACGTACTGCAACGCGATGCGGTCGCGGTCGGCGGCGAGGCGCATCGCCTCGAGCAGGCTCGCGCTCGGCGCGGCGTGCACGTCCTGTTGCCCGGCGCGACCCAGGCCGCCCGGATGGGCGGCGGCGATGGCACGGAAGGCCGCGCGCGCGTCCTCGACGTCCAGGCCGTCCAGCACGTCCCGGAGGCTGCGCCGCAGGTTCGTCGCATGGCAGGGCGCCGCGCAGCGCTCGATCGCCAGTGCGAGTGGCGCACAGAGCAGCACGATGCCGAGGTTGGTGTTGCAGCCGGCAACCGCGAGCGTGGCCTCGACCGCCGCCTCGATGCGCGCCCCGACGCGGGCGCCCGGCGCGAACAGCCCGGGCCGCGCCGCGTCGGCGCTGTCGAGGAAGAGCCGCGCGTCCATGCCGTGACCCGGCGAGGCCGCGCTCACGTTGCCGGGCTTGCGCACCGCGACGTCGAGTGCGCAGGCGCGGAGAAACAGCGTCGGCGGATCGAGACGGCCGGGCGCGTTCATGCGCGGCGCGCGCCCGCCGCCGCGGTCAGCCTGCGATCCAGCAGGTCGTCGACCAGCGCGCGCGCGATCGGGAAGTGCGTCACCTTCTGCAGCCCCTGCCAGGCGGCGACGCCGTTGACCTCGAGCACCTGCGGCCCGTCGGGCGTCGGCAGGATGTCGATGCCGGCGTAGTCCATCTGCAGCGCGGCGGCGGCGCGCTCGGCGAGGTCCGCGAGCGCGCGGTCG
This sequence comes from uncultured Methylibium sp., assembly GCA_964622685.1. GTDB lineage: Bacteria > Pseudomonadota > Gammaproteobacteria > Burkholderiales > Burkholderiaceae_C > Methylibium. The sequence goes on along the minus strand of CAZUUU010000018.1, from coordinate 15,558 downwards.
AGCGCCGCGGGCTCGACGCGCGCGCCCTGCTTGACGTTGTGGATCCAGGTCCTGCCGATGCGCCGCATCGCCGTCACCGCGCGGCCGCCGATCACCAGCACGCGCCAGTCGAAGCCCGGTGTCGCGATCGCCGGAACATAGCGCTGCAGGTAGGCCAGGCCGCCGTAGTCCTTCAGGTCGGGCAGCGGCACGTGCACGCCGTCGACCCGGCCGACGCGCTGCAGGCCCTTGCCCTGCGAACCGAACAGCGGCTTCAACACCAGCGCGCGGCCGGCTGCGCTCTCGCGCGTCACCAGGCGCTGCGCCTGCGCGGGCGACTCCATCGCCCAGGTCGGCGGCGTCGCGATGCCGGCCGCATGCAGCAGCAGGCTGGTCATCGCCTTGTCGACGCTGCGCTCGATGGCCCGGGCGTCGTTGTAGACCGGCACGCCGAGCTCGCGCAGCGCGTGCAGCACCCCCAGGCGCTTGGTCACCTGCTCGAAGGTCCCGCCGGCGATGCCGCGCACGATGGCGGCGTCGGGCAGCGTGTCGCCGAAGCCGGGCAGGACGAGGCCGTGCCAGCTCGCAGCGGTGTCGATGCGGCAGTCCTCGAGATCCACGCAGCGCCCCTCGGCGCCGCGCGCGCGCAGCGCCGCCTGCAGCTGGCGGGTGTGCCAGCCGGTTTCGTCGGTGAATAGGGCGACGCGCATCGAGCGCCGGCTCAGGCCTCGCCCAGCCACTGCCCCCGCAGCAGCTCGAGGTTCAGCTTGCCGCCGTGCCAGGTCTTGCCCGACTGCAGGCTCGACACCCACACCTCGGCCGGTGCGAACAGCGCGCCGTCGATCTTGTAGAAGTCGAACTCGGCGGCCTTGAAGATGTCGGCGAAGCCGCGGCCGTAGTCGCGCGAATTGAGCGACGGCAGCTGCTGGGCGAGCGTGCGCGCGGCCGCGTCGTCGGCGTCGACGCTGAGGTGCACGCGGCCGCCGTAGAGGATGGCGTCGTTGGTGCGGCCCATCGCGTCCAGCCCGTCGGCGCCGGGCGCGGGCAGGGGCGCGCTGGCCACGCCGTCGACGATCGCGTGCAGCGGGAAGTGCAGCTCGTGCGCCTTGTGCAGCGCGACCTCGAGCACGCGCGCCACCACCTGCGTGGTGCCGGCCAGGCTGCGCGTCGGCGTGAGGATCAGCGTCAGCTGCTGCGGCGCGAGGCCGCAGTCGCGCAAGACCTTGTCGATCACGACCTGCGGCGGCACGCGATCGACCTCCAGCACCAGCGTGCCGCTGCGCCGGGCGGCGGCGACGGGATCGCGATAGCCGAGTTCCTGGTAGAGGTCTTCCTTCTGCGCCAGTGCGCGCGCCGGGCCGGAGCCCAGCGAGAAGAACTTCTTGCCGCCGGCTTCCTCCTTGCTCGCGCTCAGCGACCAGCCGGCGTACTGGCTGGCCAGGCAGGCCAGCACCGGCTGGCTGCTGCGCACCTCCAGCCAGGTCGGCCAGCCGGCAGTCGAGTCCGGTGCGCCCTGCGCGGCCAGCTCGACGCGACCCAGCCCGCCCATGCAGATCTCGCCGATCAGGCGGCCCGCTTCCAGGCTGCCGGCCACGCCGATGCCGGCGTCGACGATCGTGACGCCGCCCGCATCGCGGCTGACTGCGACGCGCAATGCGGCCGCGTCGGCGACCAGGCGCTGCACCAGGGGCTGCACGCCGGCGTTGACGCTGAGGGGGCTGTCGGCGAAGGCGGGCGCGGCGGTGGTGGCGGCAGTGGCGGTCATGGTCGTGTCTCGGGCTTGCGGTTCGGATCGGCTTCGGGTCGGGTTCGGATCAAGCGGGGTCGGCGCTCAGCGCGTCGCGCAGGGCCTGGCGGCGCACGGCGAGCGCGGCCGCCACCGCGTCGGCATTGTTCCCCAGCGCGCTGACGCTGCAGACCGGGTCGCCGGCGGCGAAGGCGGTGCCGGCCGCCGGCAGGTCGTGGCAGTCGCCGGCGCCGGCCAGCAGCGCGGCCTGCGCGGGACTCAGGCAGAAGGCCTGGCGTGCGAAGACGATCTCGTGGCCGCGCAACGGCGCTTGCGTCGCCAGGGCTTCGACAGGCTCAGCCCGAACGGGGACATGGGCGAGCGTGGCGTCCGATGTGCACGCATGAACGTGCGCGCGCATCAGCGGGTGGTCGGCGTACAGCGCCATGCTGGCCGAGGGACGGGGATTGATCTCGAGCAGGGCCCAGCGCTCGCCGTCCTGCAGGAAGTCCAGGCTGGCCAGGCCGCGCAGCGCGAAGCGCGCGGCCAGCCGTGCGATCGCCTCGCGCAGCGCCGCGTCGACGGCCTGCGGCAGCTCGACCGGCCCGATGGCACCGCGATAGACGTAGGGGTGAGCCCCCAGCGGCCGCACGATCAGCGCGTTGAAGCCGACGAGCTGCACGCCCTCGGCCGTCGCGACGAAGAGCGCCGACATCGGCCGGCCCGCCGCCTCGCGCTGCCAGTAGGGCCGGCGCGCGGGGTCGACCGGGTGCGGGTCGTCGGCGCGGCGGATGTGCCAGCCGCCGGTGGCGAGCGACTGCTTGCACAGCCAGCCGCGCGGGTCGGCGGGCGACGCGAAGGCAACCTCGGGATGCGGCAGTCCCAGCGCGTACAGCGCGGCGACGAAGCCCGCCGGATCGCGCAGCTGCGCCACGGCCTCGGCCGCCGTCCCCAGCAGGCGCAGCCGCGTGGCGCCCTGCGCCAGCAGCGCCGGCTCGCATTCGAAATCGCTGCCGGCGACCCAGCCCACGACGCCCGGCACGCGGGCGGCCTCGTCGAGCGCCGCCAGCAAACGCGGCCCGGCGATGCGCGCTGCGGCGCCGTCGTCGCCGATGTCGATCCAGCGCTGCGCGGCCCGCCGCGTGTCGGCGTCGCCGTAGACGTCGAGCGCGATCACCTCGTAGCCGTCGCGCGCCGCGGCCTCGGCCAGCAGTCGCGCCGAGCGGGCGGCGACGACCAGCGTCGCGCTCATCAGGGGCTTTCCGTGAGCACCTCGCGCGCAACCGCCAGGGCCTCGGGGAAGCTCAGGTAGATCGGCTTGTCCGACTCCTGCATGCGCACCAGCAGGCGGTGCTGGGTCTGGTACTTGACGTTGCCGATCGCCAGGGCGCCGATGCCCACCGCCTTGCTGCCCGACAGCAGCTTGCCGCTATCCATCACGCCGACCCCGGCGATGCCCTCGGGCGGCACCGCATTCACGTCGGCCGCCACCAGCATGCGCGTCGCGCACAGGCGGTCCTGCTCGTTCAGCACCTGCACGCCGGCGGCGGCGGTGCCCAGCACCACGTCGGCGTCGACGATCGAGGCGCGGATCGCGTCCACGCCCTTGCCCGACACGCCGCTCATCGCGCTGCCGAAGCGCACGTTGGTCTCGTCGGCCGCATGCTGCGCGGCCTCGGCGCCCTGGCGGCTGGACAGGCGGACCTCGGCGCCGAGCTGCTGCGCCAGCACGCCGGCGATGCGGCCCACGGTGCCGGTGCCGCCCAGGATCACGACGCGCTTGCCGGCCAGGTCGGTGCCGTGCACCTTGCGCAACTGGGCCTCGACGTACGCCACCATCGCCGCCGCGGTGGTGTAGGACCCGCTCGGGTCGGCCATCACCGACACGACGAAGGGCTTGACCATGGCCTTGCGCGCGGCGTCCAGCATGTCGGCGGCCAGCAGCACGTCGCGCCCGCCGATGAAGATGCCGGTGCGCACCACGCCCTTGGGACCGCGCGAGAAGATCGCGTCCTGGGTCAGGCCGGTCACGCCCTCGAGCGTCACCTCGCTGTAGGTCGGCAGGATCTGGTAGCCGGCGTCGGCCGCCATGTTGATGTCGAACGGGCTCATCTGCTTGCCCGGCGTGAACATGTGGAGGATGTAGGGGCGGTCCATCGCGGTGGCTTCCATCGGGTCGGGGGAAAGGAGAGAAAATGCGTCAGCGTGCGGGCCGGCTGGTGACCAGGGCGCCGTGCGCGCGAGGTGCTGCGACCTGCAGCTGCAGCGCCGCGTCGACGATGCCGGCGGCGTGGGCGCGCGCGGCCAGCGCCGCTGCGGCATCGGCCGAGGGCAGGATGGCGAAGCCGGTGGGGCCCCAGGAGCTCTGGCCGACGCCGGCCTCGGCCTGCCGGGCGATCCAGTCGCAGACGCGTTCGACCGCCGGGCTGGCGTAGATGCGGCCGTCCTGGGCCGGCGCGAAGTGCGCGCCGACGAGCCGCTGCACGCGGCTGATGCCGGCCGCGAAGGCGGCGAAGTCGTCGCTCGCCGCGCCGGGCAGCACGCGCATCAGCACCTCGTGACACACGGCGGCCGCATCGGCCTGCTCGAACCGCGGCAGGGTGGCGATCGCGCTCTTCTCGTCACCGCCGCTCAGGCCCTGCCGCGTCGGGTCGAGGACCAGCAGCACGCGCCACGCGGCGGGCAGCTCCACGCGGGCCAGCAGCGGGGCCGGACTGCCGTCCTCGCCCGGGCCGCCGTCGAGCAGCAGCCCGCCCTGGTCGAAGCCGGCGATGCCGACGCCGGAGCGCAGGCCGCGGCCCAGCAATTGCGCGAGGTCGCGGGTCGACAGGTCCAGGCCGTGCAGCTGCGCGAAGGCGCGGCCGACCGCCAGCGCGAGCTGCGTGCCCGAGCCGAAGCCGGCATGCGGTGGCGGCAGCGACGACAGCTGCAGCTGCAGCGGCGTGTCGCAGCCGGTGGCGCGCTTCAGTTCCTGCAGGTGGCCGGTGGCGCGCGCGACCTCGGCAGCGTCGATCGGCGGGCTGGCGATGACCGCGTCACGCGCAGCGACCTGCAGCGACAGCGCCGTCTCGAAACCGTCGATCACCAGACCCAGGCTGCCGAAGCGGCGGCCCAGCGAAGCGGACGGGTCGAGGAAGCCCAGGTGCAGTCGCCCGGGCGCACGCACGCCGATCACGCTGTCGTGCGCGGGGAGCAGGGGGGCGGGGGGCGTCATGAGCATCGGGTGGGCCGCAGCGCGCGCAGCATGGGGCCGATGGGAGCAAGCGCCGTTCCCGCCATCGCCTGGCGCGGTGGCGGGTGCAAACGCGATTTCCTCTGGCCGCCTTGGCGCGTGCTGTGCCGAAGCATGCACAGTGTGTCACGCCGAAGCAGGTGATTCGCGGTGGCCCTGGCTGGTGATGACCGAGGGCACGCCCAGCCGTCAGAACCGGAAGCGCAACCCGGCGAACACCGAGCGCCGCGCGCCGGGCGCGACGAACAGCGCGTCCGCCTCGTCGCCGGCATAGGCGCCGGTCGGCGTGAACACCGTCTCGGCCAGCGCGCCGAAGCTCTCGTAGCGCTTGTCGGTCACGTTGTTGACGTTGAGGTAGATCTCCCACTGCTTGCCGGGCTTCCAGCTCGCGCGCAGGTTCAGCAGCGTGTAGCTCGGGATCTTGAGCGTGCGCACCTCGTCGCCGGTCGCCCCGTCTTCCAGCAGCCCGTCCTCGTTGCCCGACACGCCGCGGCTGCCGATTGCCTGCGCATCGGCACCGATGCTGAAGCCGCCGCCGACGCGCCAGTCGAGCGCCAGCTTCAGCGTGTGGCGCGGCAGGCCGGCGATGCGCGTGCCCGGCGTGATCGTGACGTTGCGCTCGCCCTGGCGCAGCACGCCGTCGGCCTGGTAGGTGGCCTCGAGGTAGCTGTAGCCGATGCCGAAGTCGACGGCGCCGGCGCTCACCGCGAGTTCGGTGTCGACACCCTGGTTGCGCGTCTTCGGGAAGTTGGCGAAGTAGCCGAGCTGGCCCGTCACGCTGGTGCTGCGGAACAGGATGTCGTCCTTGTTCACCGTGCGGTAGGCCTCGATGGTGAAGCGCTTGCCCGGCGCGAACGGCCAGCGCAGCCCGGCCTCGATCGTCGTGGACTTGACCTGCTCGAGGAAGGGGTCGGCCTGCAGGCCGGCCGGCAGGCGGCAGGGCTCCTCGGGGTCGGCGCAGCCCAGCTCGATGACGGTCGGCACGCGCGTGTTGCGCGCGACGTTGGCGAAGATCGTCGGCGTCGCCGCCGCCTCGCCCAGCCGGTGCGCGATGCCCAGCGCCGGGTTGATGCTGTTGTAGGTGAAGCGCTCGCGCGGCTTGGTCTCGACCACGTCGGTGTCGTCGTCGCGCGTCGTCAGCGTGTTGCTGACGGTCGATCGGTTGTAGCGCGCGGTGCCGGTCACGTGGGTGCGCGGGGCGACCTGCCAGGTGTCGGTGAGGTAGAGGCCGAAGCTGGTCGACTTGCCCTCGACGTCGGCCGACAGCTCGGGGTCCTCGCCTTCCTCGGCGACCACGCCGCGCGTGTCGGTGAAGAAGCCTTCCTGCTCGAGCTGGCGGTAGCGCACGCGGGCGGTGTCGACGCTGGCGCCGACCTGCCACTGGTGGTCGCCGCTGGCGCGCGCGAAGCTGATCGCGGCGCCGTAGCCGGTCTGGCGCGTGCTGGTGGTGTTGAAGGCGGCGTTCGGGTCGTCCGGCAGCACCGGCTCTTCCTCGGCCTCGTCGCCGTTGATGGTGTCGCGCTTGCTCTTGCGCACGTAGGCCAGCGCCGAGATCGAGCTGCTGGCATCGACCGCGTGCTGGAAGTTGAAGCCCAGCTGGCCCAGCTGGTTCTTGGTCTGGTCCGGATGGGTGTAGACCGCCTGGCGGCGGTTGAAGTACAGGTCCTCGGTCAGCTCGCCCTCGTCGATGGTGTAGGCCGGCAGCAGGCCGTTGCCGACCAGCTTGCTGCTGCCGAGCAGCAGGCCGAGGCTCCAGCCCGTCGTGCCGTCGTCGTGGCCGAACTTGCCGAGGAACTGGCCGAGCCGGCCGTCGGAGAAGTCGCGCCAGCCCTTCTCGTCGAAGGCGGTCGCGGCGACGTACTGGTGCCAGCCGCTTCCATCGTCATTTCGGCTGCTGTGGCCCCAGCTCAGGTCGACGCGCTTGCGGCCGAAGCTGCCGCCCGAGATCTCGCCGCGCAGGCCCGGCGCGCTGCGGCCGTCGTGCGTGGTGTAGGCCAGCGCGCCGCCCAGCGAGTTGAGGCCGAAGGCCGGGTTCGCGCCCGGCACCAGCGCGATGCTGCTGACGGCGAACTCGGGCACGAGGTCGAAGTTGACGACATCGCCGAAGGGCTCGTTGATGCGCACGCCGTCGAGGTAGACCGACAGGCCCTGGCCGGCGCCGATCAGCGGCGAGGCGCGAAAGCCCCGGTAGGTCAGGTCCCCCTGTAAGGGGCTGCCCTGGATGTCGTTGACCTGCACGCCCGGCACGCGGCGGTTGAGGTAGTCGACCTGGTTCTGCGCCTGCGCCTCGTCGATGCGGTCGCGCTTGATGAGCTGGGTCGAGTAGGGCAGCAGGTTGCGGTCGATGCCCTGGCCGGGCAGCGGCGACACACCGATGACCTCGACACGCTCGAGTTGCTGCGCCGGGACAGTCTGCGCCAGTGCGCCACCGTGCATCGCGATCAGGGGAAGCCCTAGCGCGCCGATCGCGCGCAAGGCGCACGACAGCGGCGATAGTGCGGGTCCCGCGGCGTGCGGGCGCTGTCGCAAGCCGACGGTGGACGATCGTGCAGGGCGTGTCATACCGGGTGTCTCCTCATTTTTGTGATGAACCTTGCGCCATGAACCTCGCAAAGGGCGCCGATTCTGTTGCGATGGACGTGCCAGTGCGGCCGGGAAAAACTCCCGAGCTGGCCGCGCCGGCGCCGATGGACCTGCCGCGCCTGGTGATGCGCGGCGCGCTGGTCGTGGTGGCGCTGGCATTGCTGCTGGCGCTGCTGCTGGGCCTGTGGCGTGCGCGCGAGGACATGCGCGACGAACTGGCCGGCGCGCTGGCGCAGGCGCAGATCCAGGGCCTGCTGGGCGCGGCGGCGGAGCGCAGCGACGACGAACTGCTGGCCGCGCTGAACGCCGTCGGCCACGAGGACGGCTTGCGCCACCTCGACCTGCGCCTGCTGGATGCCGCCGGCCGCGTGCGCATCGAGCCGCCGGCCAAGCCGCCGGCCTCGTGGCCGCTGCGCGCGCTGATGGCGCTGAACGGCGTGCTGTTCGCGCCGCCGGCCGATCGCACGGTGAGCGTGGCGCTGCCGCGGCCCGAGGGTCCGCCGTGGCAGGCGCAGTGGATCGCCTCGCACGATGCCGAGCAGCGCGAGGCGCTGTCGCAGCTGCTGGAGGTGCTGGGGCTGGTCGGCGGCTGCGGCCTGCTGCTGCTGCTGGTGATGCGCTGGCACCTGAAGCGCTCGTTCCGGCCGCTCGCGCCGCTGCTGTCGGCCATCGCGCGCGTCGAGCAGCAGGACGTGTCCGCCGTGCGCGCGCTGCCGGCGATGCCGATCCGCGAGCTCGACGCGATCGCCAACGCGCTGCGCCACCTGGCCGGGGCGCTGGAGCAGGCCGAGGCGCAGCGCCGCCAGCTCGGTGCCCAGGTGCTGACGCTGCAGGAGGACGAGCGCAGCCGCCTCGCGCGCGAGCTGCACGACGAGTTCGGCCAGCACCTCACCGCACTGCGCGTCGATGCGGCCTGGCTGCAGCGCCGGCTGGCCGACCAGCCCGAGCTGGCGGCCGTCGTGGCCGGCATGAGCCGGCAGTGCGAGCGCATCCAGCAGGAGGTGCGCGCGCTGCTGACGCGGCTGCGGCCGCTGGCCGGCGCGCCCGGCATGCCTGACGCGGAGGCGGGGCACGAGGCCGAGGACGTCGAGCGCCTGCGCAGCCTGCTGGACAACCTGGTCCGGGCCTGGGCCCACTCGCCCGGGCAGAGCACGCGCTACCGGCTGCAGTTCGACACCGCCGGCCTGGACCACGACGCGCGGCTGCCGCGCGAGCTGGTGCTGGCCGTCTACCGCATCAGCCAGGAGGCGCTGACCAACGTGGCGCGCCACGCCCGCGCCACCGAGGCGACGCTGCGCGTGCACATCCAGCCGGTCGATGGCGGCGGCATGCTGCACTGGTCGGTCGAGGACGATGGCGGCGGCCTCGACCATCCCGGCGTCTGGCAGCGCGGCAACGGCCTGGCCGGCATCAAGGAGCGCGTGTGGGCGGCCGGCGGCGACCTCGACTGCCAGCCGGCACGGCCGCAGCGCCCCGAATCCCCGGGGCTGCGCCTGCAGGCCCTGCTTCGCTACGACACCCCGAGCCCGTGAACACGATGACTCCCGATTCCACTGCGCGTCCCGAGGGCGCGCCGCTGCGCGTCGCGCTGGCCGACGACCACGCCGTGGTGCGGGCCGGCTACCGCCGGCTGCTCGAGCTGGAGCCCGACATGGCGGTGGTGGCGGAGTTCGGCGACGCCGACAGCGCCTACGGCGCGCTGTGCAACGGCGGGCGTGCCGAGGACCAGCCCGACCTGCTGGTGCTGGACCTGTCGATGCCCGGCCGCAGCGGCCTGGAGCTGCTGCGCCGCCTGACGCTGCGGCGGCCCGAGCTGCCGGTGCTGGTGTTCACCATGCACGAGAGCGCCGCGATGCTGGACCAGTGCCTGCGCGCCGGCGCCGCCGGCTTCGTGACCAAGAGCAGCGCGCCCGAGGTGCTGGTCGACGCGGTGCGGCGGGCGGCCCGCGGCGAACGCGCGCTGTCGCCCGACATGCTAGCGCTGCAGGCGGCGCAGGGCGCCGGCGGCCCGCCGCATGCACGCCTGTCGAGCCGCGAGTTCGACATCCTCACCCAGCTGCTGGCCGGCCAGAGCGTCGACGAGATCGCGCAGACGCTGCGCCTGTCGGTCAAGACCGTGGCCAACTACCAGACCCGCATCCGCCAGACGCTGGGAGTCGCCACCGCGGTGGACCTGCTGCGCTACGGGCGCGAGCACGGGCTGAGCGGCCCCTGATCACTGCACGAAGCGATAGCCGATGCCCGCCTCTGTGACGAGGTGGCGCGGCATCGACGCGTCGGCCTCGACCTTCTTGCGCAGGTTGGCCATGTGCACGCGCACGTAGTGCGTGTCCTCGGCGTGCCCCGGGCCCCAGACGGCCTTCAGCAGCTGCTGGTGCGTCACCACGCGGTCGGGCTGTGCGGCCAGGTGGGTCAGAAGCCGGTACTCGATGGGCGTCAGGTGCAGCGCCTCGCCGCCGCGCAGCACCGTGCGGCGCGCCAGGTCGACGACGATGTCGCCGAAGGCGATGCGCGCGTCGCCGGCCGGGGTCTGCTGCTGGTGCCGGCGCAGCTGGGCGCGCACCCGCGCCAGCAGCTCGCCGGCGCCGAAGGGCTTGACCAGGTAGTCGTCGGCGCCGGCATCGAGCGCGCCGATCTTGTCGGCCTCGCCGGTGCGTGCCGACAGCACAATGACCGGCGCCGTCGACCACTTGCGGAACTCGCGGACCAGGTCGACGCCGTCGCCGTCGGGCAGGCCGAGGTCCAGCACCAGCAGGTCGGGTCGGCGGGTGCCGGCCTCGATCAGGCCGCGCTGCAGGCCGTCGGCCTCGTGGACCTCGTAGTCCTCGGCCTCGAGGATCACGCGGACGATGCGGCGCAGCTCGGCCTCGTCCTCGACGATCAGCAGGCGGGCGTTCGACTCGGCCATGGGTCCGATCCTAGGCTGCCGCCACCGCGGAGTCGCCGCCGTCGTCGCCCGGCGCCTGGCCCTGGGGCAGCGCGATGGTGAAGCGCGCGCCCTGCACGCGGCCGTCGACGCGCCGGTTCTCGGCGTGGATCGTGCCGCCGTGGGCCTGCACGATCGCGCGGCAGATCGCTAGGCCCAGGCCGACCCCGGGCGTGGCGCTCTCCTTGCTGCCGCGCTCGAACTTCTCGAACAGCCGCTCCTCGCGGCCCTTGGGCAGCCCCGGCCCGTGGTCGTCGATCGTGAGCACGACCTCGTCGGCCCGCCGCGTCGCCGCGATCTCGATCGCGCTGCCGGCCGGCGTGTACTTGGCGGCGTTCTCCAGCAGGTTGACCAGCACGCGCTCGATCAGCACCGCGTCCAGGTCCAGCAGCGGCAGGTCGTCGGCCAGCTTCACGGCCAGCGGCCGTCCGGCGAGCGAGGGGGCCGTCGCGGCCAGGGCGCTGCCGACGACCTCCTCGAGCGGCTGCCAGGCGCGGTTCAGCTGCACCGCGCCGGCCTCGAGGCGCGCCATGTCCAGCAGGTTGTTGACCAGCGCGTTCATGCGCAGGGCCGACTGCCGGATCGACGCGGCGATGTCGCGCTGCGGCTCGGGCGGCGGCGGCTTGCTCAGGCTCAGCGTGTCGGCCAGGCCGACCAGCGCCGCGAGCGGCGTGCGCAGGTCGTGGGAGATCGCCGACAGCAGCGAGTTGCGCAGGCGCTCGGATTCGATCTGCACCGTGCTCTTCTGCGCCACGTCGATGTAGTGGATGCGCTCCAGCGAGATCGCCAGCAGCGAGGCGCAGGTCTCGAGCAGCCGGCGCTGGTCCGGGCCGAGCACCCGCGAGTGGCCGGGGTCGACCGCCAGCACGCCGCGTAGGCGCATCGGCGCCTTCAGGGGCAGCACGAGGCAGGGGCTCGCCGGCAGGGTGTCGGTGCCGCGGCCGGCCGCCTCGCCGCGGTCGTAGGCCCACTGCGCCACGCCCATGTCGACGTCCGCCGTGGCGCCCGGAAGGACCTGCAGCCGGTCCTCGTCGTCGGCCGCCAGCAGCGCCGACCTCGCGCCGAACTCGCCGGCCAGGAAGCGCGCGCCGATCTCGGCCACCTGCTCGGGCAGCAGCGCGGCCGACAGGTCGCGCGACATCTCGTAGAGGCTGCGCACACGCTGCTCGCGCTGCGTCGCGGCCTCGGCCTGCACCTTCAGGCCGGCCGTGAGCTGGCCGATCACCAGCGCCACCACCAGCATCACGACGAAGGTCACCAGGTACTGCACGTCGCTCACCGCGAACGAGAAGCGCGGCGTCACGAAGAAGAAGTCGAACAGGCCGACGCCGACGAAGGCCGCCGCCACCGCCGGGCCGCGCCCGTAGCGCAGCGCCACGCCGACGACGACCAGCAGGAACAGCATCACGATGTTGCTGAGCTCCAGCACGGCCAGCAGCGGCGTCGACAGCAGGGCCGTGAGCCCGCAGGCGGCGACCGCGGCGACGTAGCCGCGCCAGGGCCAGCTCTGGCCGGTCGTCTCGGCGGGCGCCGGCGTGGCCGGTGGCTTGGTCGCCGCGGGCAGGGCCACCTGCAGGATGTCCAGGTCGTCGGTCTGCTCGGCGATGCGGTCGGCCAGCGAGCGCTGCCACGGCCAGCGCCGCTCGTGCATGCCGACGACGAGGCGCGCCAGGTTGTGCTCGCGCGCGTAGCGGACCAGCGCCTGCGCGGCGTCGGGCGCCGAGGGCGTCGCGGTGATCGCGCCCAGCTCCTGCGCGAGCTTCAGCACGCGCAGCGGATGCTGGCGGCGCGCCTCGGGCAGGCGCTGCAGCGCCGGGGTCTCGACGTGCACCGCATGCCAGGGCACGTCGAGCTGCGCGGCCAGCCGCGCGCAGCTGCGCACGAGCTTCTCGCCGTGCTCGCCGGGTCCGACGCAGGCCAGCAGCGCCTCGCGGTTGGGCCACACGGCCTGCACCGCGCGCTGGCGCCGGTAGGCCTGCATCTCCCCGTCGACGCGGTCGGCGGTGCGGCGCAGCGCCAGTTCGCGCAGCGCCAGCAGGTTGCCCTTGCGGAAGAAGTTGGCCGCGGCGCGCTCGGCCTGCTGCGGCAGATAGACCTTGCCGGCCTTCAGGCGCGCCAGCAGCTCGTCGGGCGGCAGGTCGACGACGACCACTTCGTCGGCTTCGTCGAACAGGCGGTCGGGCACCGTCTCCCAGACGCGGATGCCGGTGATGCCGCTGACGATGTCGTTCAGGCTCTCGAGGTGCTGCACGTTCATCGTCGACCAGACGTCGAGGCCGGCGTCGAGCAGCTCCTCCACGTCCTGCCAGCGCTTGGGATGGCGCGAACCGGGCGCGTTGCTGTGTGCCAGCTCGTCCAGCAGCAGCAAGGCGTCCGGATGCTGCGCGCCGAAGGCCAGCGCCGCGTCGAGGTCGAACTCCGGCAGCACGCGCTCGCGGTGGCGCACCTGGCGCAGCGCCAGCCGCGGCAGGTCGCGCGCCATCGCCTCGGTCTCGGCGCGGCCGTGCGTCTCGACCAGGCCGACGACCAGCGGCGTGCCTTGCTGGCGAGCGGCCTGCGCGGCCGCCAGCATCGCGAAGGTCTTGCCGACGCCGGCCGATGCGCCGAAGAAGATCTTCAGCCGCCCGCGACGTGCGCGGGCCTCGGCCTGCTGCACCTGCTCGAGCAGGGCATCGGGGTCGGGCCGCTCGCCGTCGCGCGTCATGGCCTCAGAGCCAGCCGGTCCGCCTGAAGCGCCAGTAGAGGAAGCCCGCCGCGCCGGCGATGGCCGCCAGGGCCATCGGGTAGCCGTAGGCCCACTTCAGCTCGGGCATCTGCTCGAAGTTCATGCCCCAGATGCCGGCGAGCGCGGTCGACACCGCGAAGATCGCGGCCCAGGCGGCAAGCCGCTTGGTGGTCTCGGACTCCTCGATCGTCACCATCGACAGGTTGACCTGGATCGCGGTGCCGATGGTCTCGCGGATCGCATCGATCGCGGTGTTGATGCGGGCGAGATGGTCGTGGATGTCGCGGAAGTACTCCTGCGTGCTCGCGCACACCGCCGGCACGCGCCCGCCGTGCAGCTTGCCGGCGACCTCGAGCAGCGGCGCGACCGCGTGGCGCAGCACCGTCGCGCGCCGCTTCAGCGCGTACAGGCGCTCGACGTTCCAGCGTGCCGAGCCGCGCTCGAAGATCTGCGCCTCGATCGCGTCGAGCTCGGTCTCGATCGTGTCGAGCAGCGGGAAGTAGCGGTCGACCACCGCGTCCATCAGCGCGTAGAACACGAAGCCCGCGCCGTGGCGCAGCAGCTCGGGCTCGCGCTCGCAGCGTCCGCGCACGCCGAGGAAGTGCTGCTGGCTGCCGTTGCGCACCGACAGCACGAAGTTCGGGCCGACGAAGATCGCCACCTCGCCCGTGCGGACCTCGCCCTGCTCGACCTCGAGCAGCTGCATCACGACGAAGACGATCTCGCCGTACTCCTCGATCTTGGGTCGCTGGTGGCCGTGGCGCGCGTCCTCGATCGCCAGCTCGTGCAGGCCGAACTCCTGCTGCATCAGGCGCAGCTCGTCGTCGGTGGCATCGCGCAGCGCCACCCAGACGAAGCACTCGGGCTTGCGCACCCAGTCGGCGATGTCGTCGACGGGCAGGTCGGCGACCTTGCGGCCGTCCTGGTAGGCAACACAGTTGATCAGCATGGCAGGGGACCTCCGGTGCGCGTCACGGCATCTTCCCATGCGTGCGGCGGCCGCCGTCCATCACGCGCGGCGTCCAGGGCCAGGTTCAGGGCCAGCACGTTGACGCGGGGCTCGCCGATGAAACCCAGCCAGGCGCCTTCGGTGTGGCGGTCGACGAGGCGGCGCAGGTCGGCCTCGGGCAGGCCGCGCGCCCGGGCGACCCGGCCGACCTGGTAGTCCGCCGCGGCACGGCTGATGTGCGGGTCCAGGCCGCTGGCCGAGGCGGTCACCAGGTCGACCGGCACCGGCGTCGCGTTGCCCGGATCCGCCGCGCGCAGCGCGTCGATGCGGGCCTTCACGGCGTCGGCCAGCGCGGGGTTCAGCGGCCCGAGGTTCGAGCCGCCGGAGGCACTGGCGTTGTGGCTCATCGGCGCGGTGGCCGACGGCCGGCCCCAGAAGTGCTTCGGGTCGGTGAAGGACTGACCGATCAGCGACGAGCCGACGGCCTGGCCGTCGCGCACGACCAGGCTGCCGTTGGCGGCGCCCGGGAAGGCGACTTGCGCGATGCCGGTCACGGCCAGCGGATAGAGCAGGCCGGTCACGACGGACAGCAGCACGAAGAGCGTCAGTGCCGGGCGCAGCAGGCCCTCGCCGGCCTTCGCCGGGGTGATGGGGGCGGTGGGGTGGGTCATGGAAGCTCCTTGGATCAGGCCAGGCCGACGGCCGCGACCGCCAGGTCGATGGCCTTGATGCCGATGAAGGGCACGATCACGCCGCCCAGGCCGTAGACCGCCAGGTTGCGGCGCAGCAGCGCCGCCGCGCCGACGGCACGGTAGGCCACGCCCTTGAGCGCCAGCGGGATCAGCACGACGATGATCAGCGCGTTGAAGACCACCGCGGACAGGATGGCCGAGCTCGGGCTGGCCAGGTGCATCACGTTGAGCGCGGCCAGCTGCGGGTAGGTGCCGACGAAGGCGGCCGGGACGATCGCGAAGTACTTCGCGATGTCGTTGGCGATGCTGAAGGTGGTGAGCGAGCCGCGCGTCATCAGCATCTGCTTGCCGGTCTCGACGATCTCGATCAGCTTGGTCGGGTTGCTGTCGAGGTCGACCATGTTGCCGGCCTCCTTCGCGGCCTGCGTGCCGGTGTTCATCGCCACCGCGACGTCGGCCTGCGCCAGCGCCGGCGCGTCGTTGGTGCCGTCGCCGGTCATCGCGACCAGCCGCCCGGCCGCCTGGTGCTCGCGGATCAGCTTGAGCTTGGCCTCGGGTGTGGCCTCGGCCAGGAAGTCGTCGACGCCGGCCTCGGCCGCGATCGCTGCCGCGGTGAGGCGGTTGTCGCCGGTGACCATCACGGTCTTGATGCCCATGCGGCGCAGTTCGGCGAAGCGCTCCTTGATGCCGCCCTTGACGATGTCCTTCAGCTCGACGACGCCGAGCACGCGCGTGCCGTCGGCCAC
>CAZUUU010000017.1:0-35769 GCA_964622685.1 uncultured Methylibium sp. | reverse complement strand
ACCTGTCCGGCGCGGCGCCGGGCGACCCGCCGCCGACGCTGGTGGACTACCTGCCGGGCGACGCGCTGATGTTCCTGGACGAGAGCCATGTGCTGATCGGCCAGCTGGGCGGCATGTACAACGGCGACCGCGCGCGCAAGCAGACGCTGGTCGACTACGGCTTTCGGCTGCCGAGTGCGCTGGACAACCGGCCGCTCAAGTTCGAGGAGTTCGAACGCAAGATCCGCCAGGTGGTCTTCGTCTCGGCCACGCCGGCCGACTACGAGAAGCAGCACGCCGGCCACGTCGTCGAGCAGCTGGTGCGGCCGACCGGCCTGGTCGATCCGCTCGTCGAGGTGCGGCCGGCAACCCACCAGGTCGACGACCTGCTGCAGGAGATCCGCGAGCGCGTCGACGTGCACGAGCGCGTGCTGGTCACGACGCTGACCAAGCGCATGGCCGAGCAGCTGACCGACTACCTGGCCGACAACGGCGTCAAGGTGCGCTACCTGCACAGCGACGTGGACACGGTCGAACGCGTCGAGATCCTGCGCGACCTGCGGCTGGGCAGCTTCGACGTGCTGGTCGGCATCAACCTGCTGCGCGAGGGCCTGGACATCCCCGAGGTGTCGCTGGTCGCGATCCTCGACGCCGACAAGGAGGGCTTCCTGCGCTCGGAGCGCAGCCTGATCCAGACCATCGGCCGCGCGGCGCGCAACCTCAACGGCAAGGCCATCCTCTATGCCGACGTGGTGACCGACTCGATGAAGCGCGCGATCGGCGAGACCGAACGCCGCCGTGCGCGCCAGATCACCTTCAACGAGGCCAACGGCATCGTGCCGCGCAGCGTGAAGAAGGAAGTGCGCGACCTGATCGACGGCGTCTACTCCGAGAAGAGCCGCGGCGACGACCTGAAGGCCGCGCAGGCCGCGGCCGAGCTCGAGGCGATGAGCGAGAAGGACCTCGGCAAGCGCATCAAGCAGCTCGAGCGCCAGATGCTCGAACACGCGAAGAGTCTGGAGTTCGAGAAGGCCGCCCGCGTGCGCGACCAGCTGGCCCTGCTGCGCGAGCAGGCCTTCGGTGGCGCCGGGCACGACAACGTCGTGCCGATCAGCGGAGGCGGCGCGGCCGCCTGAGCAAGCTCAGCGCAGCGGCAGGCCGGGCCGCAGCGCCTCGCTCTCGCGCAGGATGCCCTCCAGCACGCGCGGCAGCTCGAACACCGCCAGGTTCTCGACGCGCCGCGTGTTGGCGCGCAGCTCGTCCAGCCGCGCGATCACCTCGGCCACGGCCGGCGCGATGCGCGCGAAGCCGGGCAGCACCAGCCCCAGGCCGTTCTCGCGCACCCACTGCGCGTTGTAGCGTTCCTGCGGCATGGTCCAGGCGTTGCGAACCACGATCACCGGCAGGCCGAGCTGTACCGCCTCGCTGAGGCTGCCCGGGCCGGGCTTGCCGATGAAGAAGTCGGCCAGCTGCATCACGCGCGGCATGTCGGAGGTGAAGCCCAGCACCAGGCGCGGCGCCGCGGCGGGCAGTGCGCGCAGCCTGGCGGCGAGCGCCTCGTTGTGGCCGCAGACCAGGATCAATTGCGTGTCGGCCAGTTGCTTCGCGATGCCGAGCATGGCCTTCGAGCCTTGCCCGCCGAAGGACACCAGCGCGGTCGGGCGCGAGGGATCGAGGCCGAGGGCGGCCCGTTCGGCTGCGCGATCGGTCATCGGAGCGCGGTAGAAGTCGGGCCGGATGATCATGCCGGAGCTCGCATGCAGCGTCGATGCCGGATGCGCGGTCGCGCGTGCCTGCGCCATCGCCCGCGGCGTGCCGCAGACGAAGTGCTGGGCCTGGTCGGGCTCGATCCAGAAGTGCGGCGGATGGTCGGCCAGGTCGGTCAGCACCGTCACGTAGGGCACGCCGGGCAAGGCGGACGCGAGGCTCTGGTACAGCGCGCGGTTGAAGTTGGGGATCAGCGAGACCACGAGGTCGGGCTCGGTCTTCAGCCAGTGCTGCTGCAACTGCTTCACCAGCGTCGGGTGCGCGAGGCGGATCAGTCCCTGCAGCAGCTTCAGCTCCTGGCCCAGGCCGAGCGTCCAGCCGCGCGCGAGGCGCTGGTTGTAGATCGCCTCCGGCGCGAAGCCGGTGAACTTGCGGAACAGGTCCTGAGGGTCCAGCACCTCGAGCAGGTTGACGAGGCGCACGTTCCAGGGCCGGCCCTGGTCGCGGATCGCGGCCTGCAGTGCGGTGGCCGACGCGCGATGGCCGCCGCCGGCATTGAAGTAGACGAGGTCGACGCTGCGGACCGGCGTGGCGGCCGGTGGCGGCAGGGTGTCGTCGAGTCTGCGTGCGACCGTCATCGGAGCGCGATGCTGCGCAGCGCGCGTGACGGCGTGGTGACAGCGGCGTGCGTGCGTGCCTTCGACCATGGCGCCTGCGAGGCAGCGGGTGAGGAGCACGACGTTCTCGTCGAGTAGCGATTGCATGCACCAGCTTGTCAGCCGAGGCTGGGGTGAAGGGGTCGTTCAGACGAGCAGCTTTGACGGGATTGTGAACACACACCTGCAAGCCCTGGCAGATCGAGGCCACGGCGCATGGCTCCCCTCCCCCCCCCCTGCTTCCCAGTTTCGGGGGAGTGATGCACTCGTACCGGCTTAGGTAGCCTGCAGCTGAGTCATTCAGTGAGCACCGTCTTTGATGAGATACCGAAATCGGAGAAGCGGCCGTCGGACACCCTGGTTCGACGCGATCACTCTTGGATGAAGCAACAGGAGCACAGGAATGACGTGTAGAAGGTCGCTGAAATCATGCCTCGCCACGCGGACACTGTCTTGTTTCAGCAGGCGTCTGGTGCTCACGAGCCTGTCGCTGATGTCATTGCCCGCCGGCGCCGCCATGCAGTCCACTTCCACGACTGTGGCAAACCTGCGGGTCGAGGGCAGCTGGGGGTTCATCGGCGTGACGGTTCCTTTGCCGGTTTGCGGTTCGCGGGTTTGGGTAGACATGTCCAACCCGCTTGGGCGGACGGTGTACAGCACTGCCTTGATGGCGCACTCGACCGGGCGCTCGACGACGATCCGCGCCTACGACGAGAGTACGCGGGTCTTTGGCGCCTGCCAGCTCTATGACATCTATGTGGAGTGATTGTCTTGCGGTGAAGACCAGCCGTGGATGCAGCTTTCAAATCTGAGGAGCAGCCAAATGACACCTGATTCGCTGATCGTCGTCGGTCAAACTGAGACTATTTATGGCGAGATCTCGCCGCAGCGACCGGCTGACTTGCATCGATCGTTCAACCCAGCGGTTGGCGGACTCGTGTTAGCGCTTGCATGCTGGGCAGTGCCGGGACCGGCCCCAGCCGCCGAAACCTATCACAGCGGTGTACTCAACAACATCACTTCGACCGCATCGGGCCTGATGGTGATGCTCGACACGGGCTTGCCCGACAACTGCGCTGGCACACCCTATGGCTGGATGCTGATCCCGGAGTTGAACAAGACCATGATCGCGACCGCCTTGCTGATGTGGGCGACAGGCAGTCGACTGGTCACGATCTACACGACGCCGAATCCGGGAGGCTACTGCATCGTCAATCAACTCGATCCGGTCTGATCACATGCGCACAGTACGCTTGTTGCAGCTCTTGAGGCCACAAGAGTGGCCAGTTGGTGAGAGGGCGAGCCTCCGGGCAGTCGTGGCACGCCGTAGCGTGCTGGCACTATTGCTTCTGCCTGTTGGCTCCGTTGCGCTGGCGCAGTGGAACGGCAGCACGATCGGTCGTATCCACACCATCGAAGTTACCGCCTTGACGAACTACCCGGTCCGCGTGGCACTTCAGTGTAGACCTGCGCTCTGTACCGCAGGCCATACGTGGGCCTATGTGGATGGCGGCAACAGCAACTACAAGGTGATGGTGGCGGCGCTACTGGCGGCGAACGCGCGTGCTTCGCAAGTCACTCTCTACACGGTTCACGACGCGAGCGGAATGAACTACTGCCGCATTGAGCACTTGGCTGCGACGGACTGAGTAGTTGGAAGTGACCGTCGCAGTGAGTTCGGCGAGACCGAGTCGTTGCGAAGGACTGGTGTGTGGCGGATCAAATCATGGGCCACGCAGCAGTACGGCATCACGATCTAGATTGGCGAGAGGCGCGGAGAATGAAGCAACGCTGGCTAGTCATGTTGCTGGGAGGTGTTTCGACGCTCTCCACAGCGCAAGAGGTGATCCCTGACTTTTACAGAGGCCCCGGCATCGATCCGAACCGCAGCTACGTCAATCAGCACTTCAACGAGAACATCGATCCCTTCAACGGCTCGTTACAGCTGCACTATGTAGACATCCATGTCCCAGGCAACGGTGGGTTCGACATCCAAGTTGCTCGGTCGTACAACAGTGCGGCGGTAAACGAATCGAATCCAGGTGCCTACTTCGGATCAGCGGGTGTGGGATGGACCGTCCACTTTGGTCGAGTCCTTTACAAGGCAACGATCGGGCCGTGCGGCGGGGCTGCCTACGTCGACGTACTCAGAAGTCCAGTGCTCGAACTTCCTGATGGGAGTACGCAGATCCTAGTAGGCAGTTCAACGCCCGGGGCGACGTTGGTGTCGACGCAAAGATGGCGCGCCGAATGCACTGGCAATGGAGTCTCTGTCTATTCGCCATATGGCGTGCGCTACGACATGACGCAGGCGGTCGGCCTTCCGACAAGCGGCCCACAGGCGCTCTCAGCGCTGTATACGACCAGAATCACCGATCGCAATGGCAACTACGCGACCATCGCGTACACCACCACAGGGGTGCCGGAAGTCTCGAGTATTGCTGTACCTGCCGATGGGCGGCGGATCGACTTCTCGTACGTGGCGTTGGCCAGTGGGGAGGTCACGCGGCGGATCAGTACGATCACGAGCCGCGACAGCACCGGCGACCGCGTCTTCACTTATGGCTACCAAGCGATCCCAGGGACTTCCGGCTTCCAGTTGACGTCGGTGACAAGACCGGGTGGGACGCAGTGGCAGTATCGCTATCTCGGAAATCTCAATGCAACGATCCCCGGCGGCTTCCAAATCGATCGGGTGACATTCCCAGAGGGTGGAACCATCTCCTATGGCTATGGGTCGTCTTCAAGCGACTATGTGTACTTCGACAGCATCAGCAATGCACAAAGCCGCTCCTCGGTGGTCAAAACTAAAGCGACCGATGGAGGTAGTTGGAGTTTTGCGTACTCGCCAGGATCGATTGGGAACTACGACACCACTACAGTGAACACTCCGAGCGGTACGGTGACTTACCGGCATGTTGGACCGAACTACGCGTCATCCGGATCGCTGTGGAGGGTCGGACTTCTTATGCAGAAGCAAATCGGAGTTGTCCAGACCGAGACCTACGATTGGACACCGCAGATCATCTCGTCGCAGGACTTTAAACGACCAGGTGCTTGGCAGGCAACGCGACTGGACAACGACACCAATGCTCCTGTCCTTTCGTCGAAGACTGTTGTGCACGACGGAGCCACACACACTACAACGCTCAGTGGGTTCGATACCTACGGAAACCCGGCCACCGTGAGCGAGAGCGGGCCAAACGGCGGTTCGCGAACCACGGGGCTTACTTACTACCGCAATACGTCACTTTGGGTCGTGAAACAGATCCAGAATCAGAGCGTTTCCGGTGGGGTGCAAGTCGCGCGAAACTTCGACGGCAATGGGAACCTTCAAGACATCACTCAGGATGGAGTGACGACGAACTACCTGCGTTTCGCCGATGGCGCTGTCAGGCAAGC
This sequence comes from uncultured Methylibium sp., assembly GCA_964622685.1. Classification (GTDB taxonomy): domain Bacteria; phylum Pseudomonadota; class Gammaproteobacteria; order Burkholderiales; family Burkholderiaceae_C; genus Methylibium. Next base: position 30,025 of record CAZUUU010000017.1, on the reverse strand, counting down.
AACATTCCCTCGCGGTTTGGTTCACACCTACGCCAACTACAAGCGCGGGATCCCGCAGACCGAGAATCAGCCGGAGGGAATCTCGTTGTCCCGCTCCGTCAGCGATTCCGGTAATGTGATTGCAGAGACCGATGGCAGGGGCTATCAGACGACATATGGCTACGATGGGCTGAATCGTCTGACGCGAATCACCCCGCCGCAAGGCAACCCGACGACTATCGGTTACGGGCAGACGTCAAAGTCTGCGACTCGCGGTGGTCTGACCGAAGTGACGCAGTACGACGGCTTCGGTCGACCGATCAGCGTCACGGTCGCTGGTATTCAGCGGTCCTATCAGCGCGATGCGCTCGGTCGGTTGACGTTCGCCTCCAACCCAGGCGCAGGCGTCGGCACGGCCTACCAGCACGACATCCTGGACAGGGTGAGGCTCGTCACCAACGCCGACGGCAGTAGTCGGACTATCAGCTTCGGTGCCGGATCGAAGACGGTGCGCGATGAGCGCAACTACACGACGACGTACAACTTCCGCGCGTACGGCGACCCCGGGCAGCAGTTCTTGATGTCGATCAATGCGCCAGACTCTGCCGGCAACGTTGTTGTTCAGCGGGATGCCAAGGATCTCATTCGGATCATCAGTCAGGGCGGATTCACCCGGACCTACGGGTACGACAACCGAGGGTTCCTAAGCTCGGTGATCAATCCGGAAACCGGGACGACGATCTACGGGCGCGATGATGCCAACAACATGGTGTCGCGCGCTGTTGGAGCATCGGGCGCTACGACGTTCGGCTACGACGGCCAGAACCGTATGAGGAGTGCAAGCTACCCTGGTGCGACGCCGTCGGTCACCAAGACCTATACCAACACCAACAAGGTCGAGAGCGTGAGTTCAGCGGTCGCAACGCGAACGTACACGTACGATCCGAATGACAATCTGTCGCGCGAGTCGATGGTTGTCGACGGCCTCACGTTCGAACTGCAGTACGGCTACACCGGCAATGACCAATTGATGTCGCTCACGTATCCCCGTTCTGGCCGCATTGTCGCGTATTCGCCGGATGTACTTGGTCGTCCGACGCAGGTGTCGGGCTTCGTGAGCAGCATTGGCTACTGGCCGTCGGGCCAGGTCAGTCAGATCAACTACGCAAACGGGGCGGCCTCGACCTACGGGCAGAACGCGCGGCTGTGGCCTAGCTACTTTCAGACGACTCGCGGAGCGACGGCCTACGTGAGCAGCAGCTACGGCTACGACGGATTGGGCAACGTAACAGGTATCACTGACAGTGCAGACGGCGTTTACAACCGGGCGTTCGGCTACGACGCCCTCAATCGTTTGAACATCGCGAACGGGCCTTGGGGGTCAGGATCCCTGACCTATGACGGCGTCGGTAACCTGAGGACGCAGACCTTTGGTTCGGCTAGCTTGTCGTATGACTATGGTGGAGGCCTGCTGCTCAGGAGCGTCAGCGGCTCGCGCACGGCAAGCTACTCTTACGACGCGTATGGGGACGTTGTTGGCGACGGAAGGAGAACCTTCGACTACGACGGTGCCCCGAACATGACCTGCGTCAACTGCGGTGACCCAGCGACGAGGATTCAGTATCAGTACGACGGCCTCAACCAAAGAGTGTCGACGACGAAGGCTGGAGTGAAGACCTACGAGTTCTTCGACTTCAATGGCAACTTGCTGACGGAGTTCACACCGAACCTGTCCAATCGTTTGGCCGAGTACGTTTATCTCGGAGGCAAGCGCATCGCTACGGCGGGCCCGGCGTCGTCGACCATCGCTTTGCCGGCCCAGAGCTTGACCGTCGTGGCCGGTCAGGCGGTCACGTTCACGGCGACACTCAGCGGCGCAGCCCCGATTGGGACGGTGAGCTTCTACGACGGACCGACGCTCTTGGGAACAGCGGCGGTCGCTTCGGCGAGGGCGTCGCTTACGACGAGCTTTCAGTCACTGGGAGTGCACACAGTGACGGCGACATACAGCGGAGACGCGTCGAACTTCGGCAGCTCGACGACTGCCTCGGTCAATGTGTTGAGCTCGACGACGATCAGCGGCCCCGCCGGGGGGCCGAGCCTGACCGCGACTGCAGGCATGCCGACGACCTTAGCCGTGACGGTCAACGGCAACTCCCCCACCGGAACGGTGTCGTTCTACGACGGCAGTACGCTACTGGGCACCGCGACACTGAATGCCGGGTATGGCGCACTCCAGACGACGATCTCGACCCCCGGCATTCACACGATCACGATCGTCTATAGCGGCGACGCCAACAACGCCGGCAGCTCGGCGACCGTGACGCTCACGGTGAGAATCCCGCCAGGGCAGCTCATGCCGATACTGCAGTTGCTGCTCGACGATTGATCGATCACTTTCGAGTTGCGATTGCGAAGATCAAGCAGCGAGGACTTGACGATGACGAGCATCATTCGACGGACGCAGGTTCGACTGGCGCAGGCGGCGCTCGCTGTTAGTGTGGCGCTGATGAGCGCCATCGTGCCGGCGCAGACCATCACCTACTTCCACAACGACGCGTCGGGTACCCCGGTGCTGGCGACCGATGCCCTCGGCAACCTGCTGTGGAAAGAAAACCATCGACCGTACGGCGAGCGGCTGAGCAGCCCGGCCGGGGGCGGGAACGCCATCGGATACGCTGGCCGGCCATTCGATCCCGGCACCGGGCTGAGCTACATGGGCGCGCGGTACTACGACCCTGGGCTAGGGCGTTTCATGGGAGTGGATGCTGCCCCCGCCGACCCGGGCAGCGTGCACGGATTCAACCGCTACGCCTACGCCAACAACAACCCCTACCGCTACGTCGACCCCGACGGGCACAGCCCCGTCGACGTGGTGTTTCTCGTATGGGACCTGGGCAAGTTGGGCATGGCGGTGTACAGCGGCACGGGTATCGGTGCTGCGGCCGCCGACGTGGCCCTCAGCGCCGTGGGCGTACTGAGCCCGATGCCCGGAACGGGGCAGGTGCTCAAGGGAGCGCGTGCCATCGAGCATGGGGTCGAGGTGGTGCGAGCGGCAGAACATGGTGTCGGTGCGGTGCGGGGGATTGAGAGGGCGGGCGAGGCCGCAAAGGGGAGCAAGAACTTTGCGGGTGGGCAGTCCAGAGAGCAGAGGCTTCGAGACTTGGTCAACGACGACAAGATCTCGTCAGCCGATCGGGGATGGATCAAGCAGGAAATGAACGAAGTTGCTGCAGGCAAGAAGGGGCATATTCGGAACCCGCCTGGAAAAGACTTGGCGCATGAACGCGGGCGGGAGAACGCCAAGGGCTACGGATATGAGCACTCGAACTTGCAGAACCGCGCAGACCACCGCGCGCAGCACAAGCTAGACGGCTGGGGCAGGAGTAACAGCGAAAGGCCACTCCCATGACCGTCAGCACTAAACAGATGGAAGCAGTTCTCATGCTTCCGCCAGCCAAGCGCTATAGCCACTTCATCAAGAAGATTGTGGGTTGGAGAAAAATGTGGGGGCTCTATTCCGGTGGCTGGGCAATGTCTGAGACACCCGACGGCTGCCCCGTTCTTCCAATATGGCCCGAAAGAGAGTACGCAGAACGATGCGCCGATGGTGAGTGGTCGGCGTATGAGCCACGGGCAATCGAGTTAGACGACGCGCTCGACAACATGATTCCGATGCTTCGCGAACGAGGAATCCAGCCAGGAGTCTTCTTCGACGCCGACCGGGGAAGCCTGAGCGCCACCATTGACGAGCTAGAGCGAGATCTGCGAGCGGAACTTCAAAAATACCCGTAGCGTTATTGGCCCTTTGCGGCAAAGGGTGTAACCCTTTCGCGTTCGATCCACGGTGAAGCCGCGGCGCATGCTGCGGATGCGATTGAGGCAGGTAAGCCAAGCGTACTGACCATTGATCGAGGCGGCGCTGCTGCGAACAGGCAAGCATCTACCGGTGCGTTGGACAAGATGACTGGCAGGCACTTGGATGAGTACCTACCAGCCATTATCAGAGAGGGTAGCGCCGGCGCGAGTGTTCGGCCAATCAGTCCACGCGAGAACATGTCATCGGGCGCACGTATCGGCAACGCCTGTCGCGGCTTGCCGGATGGAACCCTAGTCCAGATCAAGATCAGAGACTGAGGATGACGACCAAGGTCGGCGTTGAGGTCTCGTACGGGCAACTCGCGGTCTTCGCGAGTTCACTGAAGCAGCCCTTCAACGACTGGACTGACCAGCACGTTGCGCAGGGGTTTGCCTGGCGGCCTGGCGGCGTGTCGTTCCGTTCCATGGTCGTGGCTGATCAACACTCGGTCGAGATCGCGGTTGCCAATCAGGTTGGTGCTGTTCGTCCAGATGCGGTGCGTGCTGTGGAGGTGCCCTTCGAGGTTTCGGCGGACGGTGCGGTAGAGGTCGGGATCATTACCGAGACGGTTCCCCTATCTTTGCCGGCGGGTTCCTTCCTCCTGCGCTGCGAGTTCTTGCAGCCCGCCGGCACTGCCGGCGAGCGAGTGCGACCGACATTCGCAAAAAGGAGATGCTCCCCGCTTCGTGGTTGTCCGCGCAGACCCAGAATTGTCGTTTGATGGTGAACTGCTGACCACCGCGCAGCCTGCGCTTGATTGATCCGCTTCAGCCTTTGCGCCTCGCCTCCAAGTGCTCAGATCTGCCGTGAAGAGAGCGGTCTCGAATCCGAAACGCAGGGCGGTTCAAAGAGCTTGAGCGAACTCAGTCCAGCACCTTGTCCAGCCCGCGGTGCACGCCGACCAGCCGGTGCACGCGGCGGATCGCGATCAGCGCGCCGTCGACGTAAGGCCGCGCCGAGCTGCCGGCGTTGTGGCGCAGGACCAGGGTCTGGTCGGGCAGGCCGAACACCACGTCGACCCCGAGCACGTGGCCTGGCAACCGCAGCGCGTGCACCTGCATGCCGTTGACGGTGGCACCGCGCGCCTCGCGCGGACCCAGGGTCTGGTCGATCGGCACCGTGGTCTCGGGTGCGCGCACCTGAGACAGGCGCTGGGTGAGTTCGCGCACCGTGCCGCTGGGCGCGTCGCGCTTGGCGTCGTCGGCGTAGTCGATGATCTCCCACTGCGGCAGCAGCTTCGCGGCCTGCTCGGCAAAGCGCTGCAGCAGCACGGCGGTCAGCGCGAAGTTGCCGCAGGCCAGCACGCCGCGCTGGCGGGCCCGCGCGGCGACGTCGATCTCCGCGTACTCGGCATCGGTCAGGCCCGAGGTGCCGACCACGACGTGCGCGCCCTGCGCCAGTGCCGCCAGGATGTTGGCCCTGGCGCTGCCGGGTTTCGTGTACTCGACGAACACCTCGCAGCCCACGGCCAGCGCCTCGGCCGTGCTGGCGAACAGCGGCGTCTTCAGGCGCGGCTCGCCGAGCACGTCGCCGAGCGAACGGCCGGCATTCGCCCGCGAGATGCCGGCCACCAGCCGCAGATCGGGAGCCGCGGCGATGCCTCGCGCTAGTTCGGACCCGGCCCAGCCGGTGGCGCCGGCCAGGCAGACGGTGATGCTCATGCGAAGTCTCCTCGGGGCAGGCGCTCAGCGGCGGGCCAGCCGTTCCAGCTGCGCGCGGATCTGGGCGGCGGTGTCCGGATGCGCGAAGTATTCGGTGTGGAAGACCGGCGAGGCGTCGTGCGCCTGCTGGCCGTGCTTGGCCGAGTCGAGCGGGATCATGCCGTCGCCGTCGGCCTCGAAGCCGGCGAAGCCCTCGATGAGCCGATGCCACATCTCGGGGCGCCAGTCGGCGGCGACCTCGGCGCGCCATTGCGAGCCCCAGGTGACGATCTGACCTTCGGGCCAGGGGTAGCGCTCGGCGCGCTCCAGCACGTTGGCCGGCAGCAGGTCGCGAAAGCCGGGCGGGATGTCGCCGGCCATGCCGCGCTCGAGGTTCTTCAGCTTGGCCAGGGTGCTGCGGCTGCCGACTTCGCGCAGCGCACCGGACAGCAGCCCGACCGCGCCGGCCAGGCCCACCCAGCGCTGGCCGAGGCGCTCGAACACGTCGGTGCCGAGGTGCGGGCTGCCGGCCGTCAGGGCCTGGAAGTCCCAGCCGGGCCAGCGGTCCTTCAGCTCGGGCAGCGCGAAGCGCGCGACCACGCCACCGCGCGAATGCGCCAGCAGCACGAGGCGTCCTTCGCGGCGGCGGCCGATGATCTGTGCCTGCAGCGCCTCGATCAGGTCGTCGATGTTGCGCCCGACCTCGAGGAAGGTGTCGTGCTCGAAGCGCCACACGGGCAGCTGCTCGAACAGCGGCATGCCGGTCCACAGCGGGCGCTGCTTCGGGTCCGGCGCGAGCCAGGCCTCGAAGCCCGCGAGGGCCGAGGTGAGTCCGCCATGCAGCAGCAGCACGTGGACCGGCGCCGACTCCGTGTTGCCCAGCGCGGCCGCCGAGGCTGGTGCCAGGCGCGCGCCGGCCAGGTTCACCTGCCGCATCGCCAGCCAGCCCGGCGCCTTCTGGCCCAGGCCCGCGGCCCAATAGGGTTCGTCGGACTTCAAGCGGTCGATGAAGGTCGGGTCGCAGTCCTGGCGCACGCCGCGCAGGCGGTCGAACCAGTCGAGCGCGCGCTGCACCAGCTTGCGCCAGCGTCCCAGCGGACGCGGCCTGCGGCTGTACAGCAGCACCGGCATGGCCACCATCAGGCCGACGCCGGCGCGCAGGTTGCGCGTGATCGTCGGCGAGACGGCGTCGCGCTCGTCGACCAGCCAGCGCGGCGTGCCGCGCTCGATCTCGATGATCTCGGCGGTGAGGCCGACGCTGTCGCGGTGCTCGGCGGCCGGCATCCACGGCAGGCCGTCGGCGGGCGAACGCGCGCCCCAATACAGGCGCGTCTCGATCTCGACGCGCACGCGCACGTCGTCGTGGCGCAGCCAGGCCTTGGGGCAGTGATCGATCACGGCCTGCTGCAGCGCCGCCGCGGTCAGCGCCGGCGGCAGTCGCAGCTTCATCGTGCCGCCCTGGCGGCGCACGACCGGCGCCATCGCCCACAGCGGCGGCTGCCACTCGGCATGGCATTCGCAGCGGCGCGGCTGCGAGGTCTCGGTGCCGCGGTCCCAGTGGCTGCGGTGGTCCAGGCCGGGCAGGCCCTGCCAGCGGGCGCTGAGATCTGCATCGCGTGCCAGCAGGGTCTCGATGCCGTCGGATTGGGCCTGCAGCCCGGCGAACCACTCCGGGCGGTGCAGCCGGAAGCGCTGCAGCAGGCCGGCCGCGCTGAGCGGCTCGTGCACCGTGTCGACCGGATGCCCGACTGCGGCCAGGGCCGGATCGAGCGGCGTGCTGCGGTCGGCTCCCGGCCCGTCGTCCTCGAAGCCGATCTCGACACCGGCTGGATCCGGCGCGCTCACCGCAGCCCCAGCTTGAAGGCGATCATGGCCCGCAGCTTGTTGGGCGCGACCGGCTTGACCAGCAGGTGGAAGTCGTGGCGGCTCGACTCTTCCTCGTGACCGCTCATCGTGCTGCCGGTGACCACGATGCCGGGCAGCGCGCCAGAGAAGGCGCCGCGCAGCGCGCGCAGGGCCTCGACGCCGTTGTGGCCCTCGGGCAGGCGGTAGTCGACGATCGCGAGATCGGGCGCGGTCGCGTTGCCGCCGCGGACCCAGGCCTCGACGGCGGCCAGCGTGTCGAAGGCCTCGACCGTCGCGCCCCAGCCGCGCAGCAGCACGACCAGGCCCTCGCGCACCGCGGGCTCGTCCTCGACGACGACGATGAAGCGCTGCTCGAGCGTGAGGCCCAGGCCGGGCTTGGCACCGCCCGGCAGCGGCGAGACGCTGCGCGGCGCCTTGCCGACCGGCAGCGTCAGCGTGAACACCGTGCCGCGGCCGGGGATCGAGGACAGCGACAGCGGCGCGCCCATCAGCCGCGCCAGCCGCTGCACGATCGCCAGGCCCAGGCCCAGGCCCTTGGGGTGGTGCGGCTCGAGCGCCGAGTGCGCCTGCACCTGGTAGAACTCGTCGAAGATGTGCGGCTGCTCGGACAGCGCGATGCCGACGCCGGTGTCCCAGACCTGCAGCTGCACGCTGTCGCCGCGCCGGCGGGCGCTGACCAGCACGCCGCCGTCGTCGGTGTAGCGGATCGCGTTGGACAGCAGGTTGCGCACGATGCGATCGACCAGCACCGGATCGCCGTGCACCACCTGCCGCATGCCGGCGAAGCGCAGCGCCAAGCCCTTCTCGAAGGCGGTCGGCTCGTACTGCAGCTTGAGACGCTGGAACAGCTCGCGCAGCGTGAAGTGCTCGGGCCGCGGCTCGACGCCGCCGGTGTCGATCTTGGTGATGTCGAGCAGCTCGCCGAACAGACCCTCGAGCGCATCGACCGAGCTGTTGATGCTGTTGACCAGGTGCAGCACCTCGTCGTCGCCCTTGGTGCGTGCGCGCAGCGCCTCGGCGAACAGACCCATCGCATGCAGCGGCTGGCGCAGGTCGTGGCTCGCCGCGGCGAAGAACTGCGTCTTCGCCCGGTTGGCGATCTCGGCGGCGCGCTTGGCCTCGTCGGCCGCGGTCTTCTCGACCTGCAGCTGCTGGGCCAGTTTCTCGGTGCGGACCTTCAGCTCGATCGCGCGGTCGAAGGTGCGGCGGAAGATGCGGCCGAGCAGCGCGGTCATCGCGAACACCAGCGCCAGCACGCCGGCCAGCGCCAGCGAGTCGGGCGTGCCGTGGGTCGCGATGCGCACGATGGTCGGGACGAAGCACAGCGAGATGAAGACCAGGAAGCTCACCATCTGCGAGGCCATCAGCGGGATCGCGCCGACGCAGAAGCTGTAGATGATCAGCAGCAGCGAGGTCTGGTGGAAGGAGCGGCCGTCGTTGTAGAACAGCCAGGCCGACAGCCCCCAGGCCGCACCCGACGCCATCGCGCCGATGTTCCACACGCGCTGCCAGTGCGCGGCGCGTGCCGACGCATCGGCCCAGCCGGCGTGCGCGTAGCGGCGCAGCGCGACCAGGCGCAGGGCCCAGATCCAGAGGAAGAGCAGGCCCCAGGCGTAGACCTCGCCGCGCGGCGCAACGTCCCAGTAGATCATCGCCAGGACCACGGCGCCCAGCAGGTTGCCGGCGAGCGACACGCCGGTCTGGCTGTAGAGCGAGCGCACCGTGTCCGGCAGCAGCGCGCTGCGGTCCGAGGCGGCAGGTTCGGGCGGCGGGGGCAGGGGCGGCAGGGCGTTCATGGGCGGCAGTCAAGGCAGGGCCGGCTCGGCCCACGAGGGAAGCTCGGCGGTGGCGACCTCGGGCGCAGGCGCCGGGACCGGTGCCCCCGACGGCCAGGGCAGCGGGCGCGGCTGCGGCTCGCCGGCGGGCCGCCAGGCCGGCAGCAGCTCCCCCGCGGCGTCGGTCACGCGCGTCGCGCCGCAGACGGCGGCGCGCTCGGCGTCGGAGCGGAAGTCCGCTTGCGCGAAGGGCACGGACTCCGGCGGCTCGAGCTCGGTGCCTGCGCAGAAGCTGCGGCCCGGCGCGGGGTCGAAGCCCGCATCGAGCATGTCGACGATGTCGAGCGCCGCGCCCGCCAGCGAGCCGCGCTTCAGCAGCCTCGGCAGGTCGTCGGCGAGCTTCGCCAGCCGGTTGGGCCAGCCGTGGATCTCGCCGAGCACGTCGACATAGGCGGCGATGAAGTCGCCCAGCGGCGCGCGCTGCGGCTGCAGCACCAGCGTGTAGGCGTTGAAGTCGCGCAGCAGCGCGTTCGGCAGGAAGGCGCCCGGGGTGCGCGCCATGCGATCGAAGAAGGGCGTGCCCGGGAACGGCGTCTCGAAGCACACGAAGCTGGGCACGTGCAGGCCGCTCTGGCGCAGGTGGCGCGGCAGGGCGCGCAGGTAATCCAGGTCGTCGTGCTGCGGGTTCAGCATCAGGCCGGCCGTGACCACGATGCCCTCGTCGCGCGCCTGCGCGATGGCCTCGCGGGCGCGCGCCAGCTTGTTCTGCGGCTTGGCCATGTCGTCCAGCGCGCTCTGGTTGAAGCTCTCGATGCCGACGAAGACGGCCCGGCAGCCGCTGTCGTACATCAGCTTCAGCAGCTCGCGGTTGGCGATGACGTTGAAGGTCAGGCACGTGCCCCAGATCACGCCCAGCGGCCGCAGCGCATGGCACAGCTCGCGGAACCAGCGCAGGTTGCCGGCGAGGTTGTTGTCGTAGAACATGACGATGCGCCGGCGCCAGGCGCTGACCCTGCCGCGCAGCGCGGCTTGCAGCGCGACGACGTCGCGCACGACGTCGGCCACCGGCCGCAGCTCGTGGCGCGTGCCCAGCGCGGTCAGGGCACAGAAGTCGCAGGCGTAGGGGCAGCCGCGCGTGGCCTCGAGGGCTACCGGGAAGGGCTGCTTGCGCGCCACCGGCGCGACGCGCGGCGTCGGGATCCGGCTCGCGTCGTGACCGTTCGAGCGGTAGCGGCGCTTCAGGCGGCCGGCCTTGGCGTCGGCATAGAGCTGCGGGACCGTGTCCTCGGGATCGCCGACCACGACCGCGTCGAACCAGGGCTCGGCCAGCGCCGCATGCGTGCTGGCGAAGATGCCGCCCAGCACGGTGCGCGCGCCGCGCTGGCGGTAGTAGTGGCCGATCTGCCGGGCCCGGTCGAAGTCCGAGTGCATGCACGACAGCAGCACCAGGTCGTAGGACCGCTGCCAGTCGGGGTCCTCCCAGGTGTCGTTGACGATGTCGACGTCGGCGTCGTCGGGCAGCAGCGCGGCGATCAGCGGGCCGATCTGCGGTTGCAGCGTGCCGCGGTGCGGCTGGCCCCGGCGGTGGTAGTCGGTGTAGACGGAGATGATCGCGACGCGCATCGCGCGGGGTCGGCCGGTGTCAGCGGCTGCCGAGCCGCCACGAGGCCCTGTTGTTGCCGCCGGCCTGCTGGGTCATCTGGCTGACCGCCAGGACCGCCTGGGTGCGCGAGTTGACGCCCAGGGCGCGCAGCACGGCCGCGACGTGGTCCTTGATGGTCTCGACCGACAGGTTCAGGTCGCGCGCGATCAGCTTGTTGGGCTTGCCCTGCAGCAGCAGGGCCAGCACGTCGGTCTGGCGCGGCGTCAGGCCCAGCGAGGCGAGGCTGGGGGTGGTCTGGTACTCGCCCTGGGATGCGTGGCTGCCGATCACCTTCATGTAGCCCGGCACGGTGTCGGCCTCGGGCGCGCTGGCGGCCGATCCTGCATCGGCGCCCATGGTCATCGGCGGGACGTAGATGCCGCCGGACATCACCAGCCGCAGGGCGTCGAACAGGGTCTCGTTGCTGGCGCGCTTGGGCACGAAGCCCATCGCGCCCATGTCGATCGAGCGGATCACGTCGCTGGTGCGGTCGCTGGCGGACACCACGACCACCGGCAGGGCCGGGTAGGTGCTGCGCAGTTCGCCCAGCAGGTCGAAGCCGTTGGCGTCGCCGAGCTGCAGGTCCAGCAGCACCAGGTCGAAGACGCTGTCCTCCTTGAGCGTCGCCCGCGCCGCGGCGGCGCTGCTCGCGCCGGCCACGGTGACGTCGTCGCCCAGCCCCTGGATCACCGCCTTGAGGGCCGACAGGATCAGCGGGTGATCGTCGATCAGCAGCACTTTCATCGCGGACCTCGTTGCTGTGGATGCCGCGGTCGATGGTAGCGGAGCCCCGGCCCTGTACCCGTCCCCTCTTAGGTGTTAGGGGGAAGTCGGGATGCGGCCGGCCTTGCGCTCGCGCAGGGCCAGCGTCAGCTCGGCGAAGGCCCGCAGCACGGCCGGGTCGGCGGCGTGGAACTGCGTGACGACCCCGTCGCGCGTGCGCACGATCAGGCGCGGCGCGATCAGCCAGGCCAGCCCGGGCACGTAGACGAACTTGGCGTTGACGATGGCCGCCTCCTCGGCCCGCTTGTCCCACAGCCAGCTCTGCGTGATCAGCCCGCCCGCGACGCGGGTGCGGCTGCGCAGGATCCAGGCGTAGAGCCAGCCCATCATCGCCAGCGTGCCGGCGAGCAGCAGCTTCACGCCGCTGCCGGCCTGGGCCAGCGCCGGCCCGTCGAAGGCGCGCCAGGCGGCCGCCAGCAGCATCAGCATCACCACCGTCGCCAGCGCGCGGGCGCTGCGGCCGAAGGCCGGGCCCTCGACCGCCGGCGTCGCCTCGGCGGCTTCCATCTAGCGGGCGGCCGGCGCCGGGGCGCCGACCTGCCGCAGCACGTGCCCCGCCATCGCCGAGGCCAGCTCGGACTCGCCGACGAAGACCTTGCCGGCCTTCTCGTTCTCCAGCAGCGCGGCTTCCTCGGCGTTGTGGCTGCGCACGACGATCTCGATCGCCGGGTTGAGCGCGCGCGCCGTCTCGACCATCTGGCGCACCTCCAGCGTCTGCGGGGTCGCGATCACCAGCATGCGCGCCTCGGCGATGTGGGCCTGGATCAGCACCGCCGGGTCGGTGGCATTGCCCGACACCGCCGGCACCCCGTCGGCCCGCAGCGACTCGACCAGCTCGCGGTTCTGGTCGGCGACGACGAAGGGCAGGCCGGCCGCGGTCAGGGCCTCGCCGATGCGCCGGCCGACACGACCATAGCCGACCAGCACCACCTGGCGCGTCAGGAACCTGCGGTCGGTCGACATCGGCAGCTCGGCCAGGGGGTCGTCGCGTGCCTCGAGCCGGCGTGCCGCCGCGGAACGCGCGACGATCCAGCGCCGGGCCGGCTCGATCAGCGAGAACACGAAGGGATTGATCGCGATCGAGATCAGCGCGCCGGCCAGGATCAGGCTCTGGCCCTCGGCGGGCAGCAGCTTCAGCGACACACCCAGCGCCGCCAGGATGAACGAGAACTCGCCGATCTGCGCGAGGCTGGCCGACACGGTGAGCGCCGTGCTCAGCGGGTAGCGGAACAGCAGCACCACCGCCATCGCGGCCAGCGACTTGCCGACGACGATGATGCCGACGACGGCCAGCACCTGCAGCGGCCGCTCGACCAGCACGAGCGGGTCGAACAGCATGCCGACCGAGACGAAGAACAGCACCGCGAAGGCGTCGCGCAGCGGCAGCGAGTCCTGGGCGGCGCGGTGGCTGAACTCGGACTCGCGCAGCACCATGCCGGCGAAGAAGGCGCCGAGCGCGAAGGACACGCCGAACAGCGCCGCCGAGCCGTAGGCCACGGCCAGCGCCGCGGCCACGACGCACAGCGTGAAGAGCTCGCGCGAACCGATCTTGGCGACCTGCCACAGCAGCCAGGGGAAGAAGCGCCGTCCGACCACCAGCATCAGTGCGACGAAGACCGCGACCTGCAGCAGGGTCAGGCCGAGCGTCACGCCCATCGAGCGCGTCGCCTCGCCGGCCGTCTGCGGCCCCAGCACGCCGGCCAGTGCCGGCAGCAGCACCAGCACGAGCACCATCGCCAGGTCCTCGACGATCAGCCAGCCGACCGCGATGCGGCCGTTCATCGAATCGAGCACGCCGCGCGCCTCGAGGGCCTTCAGCAGCACCACGGTGCTGGCGACGGACAGCGACAGGCCGAACACCAGGCTGGCGCCGAGGTCCCAGCCCCACCAGGCGGCGACGCCCATGCCCAGCAGCGTGGCCACCGCCATCTGCGCCACGGCGCCCGGCAGGGCGATCTTGCGCACCGCCATCAGGTCGTCGATCGAGAAGTGCAGGCCGACGCCGAACATCAGCAGCATCACGCCGATCTCGGCCAGCTGGCCGGCGATCTCGAGGTCGGCGACGAAGCCCGGCGTCGCCGGCCCGATGGCGATGCCGGCGAGCAGGTAGCCCACCAGCGCCGGCAGCTTGAGGCGCGCCGCCAGGAAGCCGAACACGAGCGCCAGCCCCAGGCCGGCGGCGATGGTCGTGATCAGCGAGACGTTGTGGGGCATGCGGGAGCGCGCGGCGACGGGCCGGCGGCGGCGACCGAGGATAGCGGACGCCCCCGCCGCGCCCGCTGCCGTGCCGGCGGCTCGGCGCCTGCGGCTCAGTTCGCCGCGCTGGCCGGAGCCGACGCCGGATCGCCCGGCACCGCGTAGGGATCGTCCATGTTCGGCTGCGCGCCGAAGTCCTGCTGCATCGGGGCGTCGATGATGACCTTGTCGGTGTCGACCTTGATCTGCTCGCCCAGGCCGATGGTCACCAGCACCGGGAAGGCGATCAGCAGGCCGACCATGATGACCTGGATCACGACGAAGGGCACCGCGCCCCAGTAGATCTGGCCGGTGGTGACCGGCGCGATGCGCGCGCCGGTGATCTTGTCGACGTATTCCTTCAGCGGCGCCACGCTGCGCAGGTAGAACAGCGCGAAGCCGAAGGGCGGGTGCATGAACGAGGTCTGCATGTTCACGCCCAGCAGCACGCCGAACCAGATCAGGTCGATGCCGAGCTTGTCGGCCACCGGCCCCAGCAGCGGGATGACGATGAAGCTCAGCTCGAAGAAGTCGAGGAAGAAGGCCAGCAGGAACACCAGGATGTTCACGACGATCAGGAAGCCGACCTGGCCGCCGGGCAGGCTGGTCAGCAGGTGCTCGACCCACTTGGGGCCGTCGACGCCCTGGAAGGTCAGGCTGAAGACGGTCGAGCCGATCAGGATGAAGACCACGAAGCACGACAGCTTGGCGGTCGTGTTCATCGCCTGCTTCAGCAGCTTGAAGTCGAGCCGGCGCCGCAGCACCGCCATCACCAGCGCGCCGACCGCGCCCATGGCGCCGCCCTCGGTCGGTGTCGCGATGCCGAGGAAGATCGTGCCCAGCACCAGGAAGATCAGCAGCAGCGGCGGGATCAGCACGAAGGTGACCTGCTCGGCCATGCGCGACAGCAGCCCGAGCTTGGTCACGCGGTTCAGCAGCGCCAGCGCCAGCGCGAAGATCACCGCCATCGACATCGACACGACGATCTGCTCGTCCAGCGGCGCCACGGCCTTGGCCTGGCCGGTGACCGCGGCGACGATGTCCTCGTAGTACCAGCCGAAGCCCAGCGCCAGCGCGGTCGCCAGCGCCAGCAGCACGCCCAGCGAAGGCAGGCCGCTGCGGCCGTCGGGTTCGCGGATCGTGCGCGCCTCCAGCGGCAGCGCCGGCACCCACTTGGGCTTGAAGACCGTCAGCGCCAGGATGTACAGCACGTAGAGCCCGGTCAGCACGAAGCCGGGGATGAAGGCGCCCTTGTACATGTCGCCGACGCTCTTGCCGAGCTGGTCGGCCATGATGATCAGCACCAGCGAGGGCGGGATGATCTGCGCCAGGGTTCCCGAGGCCGCGATCACGCCCGAGGCGACGCGCCGGTCGTAGCCGTAGCGCAGCATGATGGGCAGCGAGATCAGGCCCATCGAGATCACGCTCGCGGCCACCACGCCGGTGGTCGCGGCCAGCAGCGCGCCGACGAAGATCACCGCGAAGGCCAGGCCGCCGCGCAGCGGGCCGAACACCTGGCCGATGGTGTCGAGCAGGTCCTCGGCCATGCCCGAGCGCTCGAGGATCAGTCCCATGAAGGTGAAGAACGGGATCGCGAGCAGCGTGTCGTTGCCCATGATCCCGAAGATGCGCAGCGGCAGCGCCTGGAACAGCGTGGCCGGCAGCAGGCCGAGCTCGATGCCGACGAAGCCGAAGAACATGCCGCAGGCCGCCAGCCCGAAGGCCACCGGAAAGCCGAACAGCAGGAAGACGATCAGCGCCGAGAACATGATCGGCGCGATGTTGGTGGTGATGAACTCCATGTTCAGACCGCCTTGCCGCCGTTGCGCGCGGCCGCCTCGGCCTGGGCGCGGATGGCCTCGGCCAGTTCTTCCTCGGGCGTCTTCTCGATCTTCTTCAGCGTCGGGTCGGCGATCAGCCCCTGCAGGAAGGCGATGCGCTTGATCAGCTCGGACAGGCCCTGCAGGCCCAGCAGGATGAAGCCGACCGGCATCAGCAGGTAGACCGGCCAGCGGATCAGGCCGCCGGCATTCGACGACATCTCGCCGCTCTGGTAGCCCTGCAGGAAGAAGGGCACGGCCAGCCAGATGGTCAGGCCGACGAAGGGCAGCAGGAAGGCCAGCAGGCCGATGATGTCGACCCAGATCTGCGTGCGCTTGGAGAAGCGCGCGGTGATCACGTCGATGCGCACGTGCTCGTTGTGCAGCAGCGTGTAGCCGGCGCACAGCAGGAATACCCCGGCAAAGAGGTACCACTGGATCTCGAGCCAGGCGTTGGAGCTGGCATTGAAGGCCTTGCGGACCGAGGCATTGCCGGCGCTGATCAGCACCGACAGCAGCACCAGCCACATGGCGAGTCGCCCGACGCGCTCGTTCAGCGCGTCGATCAGGCGGGACAGGCTCAGGAGGGCGTTCATCGACGGAAGCGGGGCCCGCGCGCAAGCCGCGGGGCCGTGGAACGTGAAGGCGCCGGGAGTGTAGGCGCTGCGCCGGCGCCTCGAGCCGCGTGTTTGCCCGGGCGCGGGCGTCAGGGCATCGTCAGAGCAGGATGCGGCGGTCGACCGTGCGGATGTCGGTGTGGCCGGTGAAGGCCATCGTGATGTCGAGCTCGTGGCGGATCAGCTCCAGCGCCTTGCTCACGCCGGCCTCGCCCATCGCACCCAGGCCGTAGAGGAAGGCGCGGCCGATCATCGTGCCCTTCGCACCCAGCGCGACGGCCTTCAGCACGTCCTGGCCCGAGCGGATGCCGCCGTCCATCCAGACCTCGATGCGCGAGCCGACCGCCTCGGCGATCGCCGGCAGCGCCGCGATCGACGAGGGCGCGCCGTCGAGCTGGCGCCCGCCGTGGTTGGACACCACCAGCGCGTCGGCGCCGCTGTCGGCCGCGCGCCGCGCGTCCTCGACGTCCATCACGCCCTTGAGGATCAGCTTGCCGCCCCAGCGCTGCTTGATCCACTCGACGTCGGACCAGTCGAGCCGGGGGTCGAACTGCTCCTTGGTCCACGCCGACAGCGAGCTCATGTCGCTGACGCCCTTGGCATGCCCGATCAGGTTGCCGAAACCGTGGCGCCGCGTGCCCAGCATGCCCAGGCACCAGCGCGGCTTGGTCATCAGGTTGAGGATGTTGGCCAGCGTCGGCTTGGGCGGCGCGGTCATGCCGTTCTTCAGGTCCTTGTGGCGCTGGCCCAGCACCTGCAGGTCCAGCGTCAGCACCAGGGCCGAGCAGCGCGCCGCCTTGGCGCGGTCCATCAGGCGCTCCATGAAGTCGCGGTCGCGCATCCAGTAGAGCTGGAACCAGAACGGCGCCTGGGTGTTCGCGGCGATGTCCTCGATCGAGCAGATGCTCATCGTCGACAGCGTGAAGGGGATGCCGAACTTCTCGGCCGCGCGGGCGCCGAGGATCTCGCCGTCGGCGTGCTGCATGCCGGTCAGGCCGGTCGGCGCGATCGCCACCGGCATGGCGACCTCCTGGCCGGCCATCGTGGTGCGCAGCGTGCGGCCCTCCATGTTGACGGCGACGCGCTGGCGCAGCTTGAAGGCACGGAAGTCGGCCTCGTTGGCGCGGTAGGTGCTCTCGGTCCAGGAGCCCGAGTCGGCGTAGTCGTAGAACATGCGCGGGACGCGCTTCTCGGCCAGGACGCGCAGGTCCTCGATGCAGGTGATGACGGGCATGGGAGCTTCCTTGTCGGGCCGCCATTCTGGGGCAGCCGGCGCATGGGACACTCTCGGCCTCGCGCCAGCCCCTGCCCGGGCCGTCGGCGCGGCCGTCCGGTGAAAGCGCCACAAGCGCATGGGAGTTCGAACGATGCCGATCCGTCGTCCCTGCGGGCCCTGGCCCGTGCTGTGCCTGCTGAGCCTGGCACTCGTCGCCTGCGGCAAGGACCCCGCCGCCCAGCCGGCCGCGACGGCCTCCAAGCCGCCCGCGCAGGCCCTGCTGCTGGCGCCCGAGGACCTGCGCACCGTGAGCATGAGCCCGCAGGCGCTGGGTCCGGTGATCACCGGCTCCATCCAGCCCGAGAAGCGCGCCGACCTGCGTGCCGAGGTGTCGGCGGTCGTGCTGCAGGTGCTCAAGGAGAACGGCGACACCGTGAAGCAGGGCGAGCTGCTGGTGCGTCTGGACGACACGTCCATCCGCGACAGCCTGGCTTCGGCCGAGGAAGCGACGCGCGCCGCGAGCCAGGCCTGGGAACAGGCCGAGCGCCAGGTCCAGCGGCTCAAGACGCTGCAGGCCCAGGGCATGCTGTCGATGCAGGCGCTGGAGGACGCCGAGATCCGCCGCAACAACGCGCAGAGCGAGCTGGTCGCGGCCCGCGCCCGCGGCGTGTCGGCGCGCCAGCAGCTGCGGCGCACCGAGGTGCGCGCGCCCTTCGCCGGCATGGTCAGCGAGCGCAAGGTTTCGGCCGGCGACACCGCCCAGATCGGCAAGGAACTGGTCAAGGTGATCGACCCGTCGAGCATGCGCTTCGAGGGCCTGGTGTCCGCCGACCGCATGCACGAGGTGAAGCTCGGCCAGGCCGTGAGCTTCCGCGTCAGCGGCTACCCGCAGGCGCGCTTCACCGGCCAGGTGAAGCGGGTCGACGCCGCGGCCAACGCGACGACGCGCCAGGTCGAGGTGCTGGTCGGCTTTGCCGCCAAGGACGGCCCGCAGACCGCCGGCCTGTATGCGGAAGGCCGCATCCAGACCGGCAGCGGCGGCGCGCTGATGCTGCCCGAGGCCGCGGTGCAGCGCAGCGCCGATGCGGCTCACGTCTGGCGCGTGAAGGACCGCAAGCTCGCCAAGGTGCCGGTGCAGCTGGGCGAGCGCGATGCGCGCCGCGGCGAATACCCGCTGCTGGGCGGCCTGGCCGACGGCGACCAGATCCTGCGCAACCCGGGCAGCAACCTGGTCGACGGCCAGGCGGTCGAGTTCGCCAGCGCCACCGCGGGCAGCGCCGCGTCGGCCGCCGGCGGTGGCTGACGGCGGCAAGGAGGAGCGGCCATGTTCCTGTCGGACTTCAGCATCAAGCGGCCGATCGCGACCATCGCGATCATCATCGCGCTGATGGCGCTGGGCCTGCTGGCCCTGAAGAAGCTGCGCGTCAACCAGATCCCCGATGTCGAGCAGCCGATGCTCGCGGTCAGCATCGACTACCCCGGCGCCTCGCCCGACACCGTCGAGCGCGAGGTCATCAACCGCATCGAGAAGACGCTCAACAGCATCCCCGGCGTCGACAAGATCAACGCGACGGCCAACGAGGGCAACGCGCGCTTCCTGCTGTTCTTCGTGTTCAGCAAGAACATGATCGAGGCTGCCGAGGAGGTGCGCAACGCCATCGGCACGGTGCGCTACAAGCTGCCGATCGAGATGCGCGAGCCGGTGCTGCGGCGCGTCGACCCCGGGGCGCGGCCGATCATGCAGATCGCGCTGTCGTCGACCTCGCAGAGCCACGCCGAGATCTCGCGTCTGGCCGAGGACGATCTGGCCGACCGCTTCCGTGCCATCCCCGGCGTGGCGGTGGTCGACGTCAGCGGCGCGCTCAAGCGCGAGCTGAGCGTGCTGCTGCGCGCCGAGAAGCTGCGCGAGTACAACGTGCCAGTCACCGAGGTCGTCAACGCGCTGCGGGCCCAGAACGCCAACGCGCCGGTCGGCAAGGTGCGCGGCAGCCTGCAGGACCAGAGCATCCGGCTGGTCGGGCGCATCGAGGCGCCGGCCGACTTCGAGCAGGTGGTGGTGGCGCGGCGCGGCGAGGAGACGGTGCGCCTGGGCCAGCTGGCGGTGGTGCGCGACGGCTTCGCCGAGCTGACGACCTTCAGCGTGCGCAACGGCCAGCCCAACGTCGGCATCTCGCTGACGCGCTCGCGCGACGCCAGCACGGTTTCGGTGGCCAAGGAGGTGCGCACGCTGGTGGCCGACATCGCCAGGGGCCTGCCCGAAGGCACCCGCCTGGTGATCACCGAGGACGGCGGCGAGGATGCCCAGAGCAGCCTCAACAACGTGATCCACGCGCTGGTGTTCGGTGCCGGGCTGACGGTCTTCGTCGTCTACCTCTTCCTCAATTCCTGGCGCTCGACGCTGATCACGGCGCTCAGCCTGCCGACCTCGGTGATCGCCGCCTTCATCGCGGTCTGGCTGTGCGGCTTCACGCTCAACTTCATGAGCCTGCTGGGCCTGTCGCTGGCGATCGGCGTGCTGATCGACGACGCCATCGTCGTGCGCGAGAACATCGTGCGCCACATGGAGCGCGGCGAGGACCGCCGCACCGCGGCGCTGAACGGCACCGCCGAGATCGGCCTGGCGGTGATGGCGACCACCTTCTCGATCGTCGCGGTGTTCGTGCCGGTGGCCTTCATGCCCGGCGTGTCGGGCGAATGGTTCCGGCCCTTCGCGCTGACCGTCGTCGCCTCGGTGATGGTGAGCCTGTTCATCTCGTTCACGCTCGACCCGATGCTGTCGGCCTACTGGGGCGACCCGCCGGGCCACCACGAGGCGCCCAAGCGCGGCATCAGCCGCTGGCTCGCGGTCTTCAACGACTGGTTCGACCGGCAGGCCGACCGCTACGGCCGCGTGATCGCCTGGGCCCTGCACCACCGGACCTGGATGTTCGTGTTCGGTTTCGGCAGCTTCGTGCTGGCCCTGGTGCTGCAGGCGACGGTCGGCGGCTCGAGCTTCCTGCCGGCCTCGGATGCCGGCGTGCTGGCGATCGAGGTGCGCACCCCGTCGAGCAGCAGCCTGGAGTACGCGCGCCTCAAGATGGAGAGCGCGGCCGTGCAGGCGCGCAGCGTGCCGGAGACGGTGGCGACCAACAGCTACGTCAACCCGGGCGGCGGGCGCATCTACGTCGACATCGGCAAGAGCACCGAGCGCAAGCGCTCGGCCGAGCAGATCGCCGTCGACCTGCGCGCGCGCATGCAGCGCCTGGTGGGCGCCGAGTACACCGTGATCGACGACCTGAACAACGGCGTGCAGAAGCCGGTGCAGATCCGCTTCCACGGCAGCGACTCGCGGCAGCTGCTGGCGCTGACCAACGAGTTCATGGACAAGCTGCGCAAGGTGCCGGGCGCGACCGACGTCGGGCTGTCCGAGCAGGACCCGCAGGACGAGCTGAAGATCGAACTGGACCGCGGGCTGGCGAATGCGCTGGGCATCTCGGCCGGCGACGCGGCGCAGGCGCTGCGCGTGGCCTTCGCCGGCGTCGAGGTGGGCGACTGGGTCGATCCGTCGGGCGAGACGCGCGACGTGGCGGTGCGCCTGCATCCCGACGACCGGGTCGATGCCGCCAACATCGAGCGGCTGCCGATCGCCGTGGCCGGCAGCGGCCGCATGGTGGTGCCGCTGGAGCAGATCGCCAGCGTCAGCATGGGCAAGGCGCCCTCGAAGATCGAGCACGCCGACGGCAAGCGGATGATCGCCGTGTCGGCCAACGCGCAGGGCCGTTCGCCGGGCGAGGTGACGGCCGATGCGCTGAAGCTGGCGCGCGCGATGGACTTCCCGCTCGGCTACGGCCTCGAGCTGGCCGGCGCCTCGCGCGACCAGCAGGAGGTGTTCTCCGAGATGGCGATCGCGCTCTTCATGGGCGTGGCGCTGATGTACCTGGTGCTGGTGGTGCAGTTCGGGTCGTTCACCGCGCCGCTGCCGGTGATGCTGTCGCTGCCGCTCAGCCTGATCGGCGTGGTGCTGGCCCTGCTGCTGACCAAGGGCACGCTCAACCTGATGAGCTTCATCGGCATCATCATGCTGGTGGGCCTGGTGGCGAAGAACGGCATCCTGCTGATCGACGCGACGCGCAGCGCCGAGGCGCGCGGCGTCGAGCGCGAGGAGGCGCTGATGGCCGCCGGCCGCCAGCGCCTGCGGCCGATCCTGATGACGACCTTCGCGCTGATCGCGGGCATGCTGCCGGTGGCCATCGGCGTCGGCGAGGGCGGCGAGTTCTACCGGCCGATGGCGGTCGCCATCATCGGCGGCACGCTGACCTCGACGCTGCTGACGCTGCTGGTGATCCCGAGCTTCTACGACAGCATCGAGATCGCGCGCGAGCGCGCCGTGGCCAAGTTCCGCGGCCGCGCGGCACGCTGGTCGGCCTTCCCGGCCTTCGTGGTCACGCTGACCGAGGCGGTGCTGACGCTGCTGATGCTGCGCGCCACCTGGCGCTTGCTGTTGCGCGGCGCGTCCGCGCTCCGGCGCCTGCTGTCGCGCCGCTCGGGGGCGCAGCCGGCCTGACGGCGCGCGGCGCGCTCAGCCCAGGCCCAGCGGCGCCGGGACCAGGCGCACGATGTGGCTGAACAGCGCCGCGTACTCGGCCGCCGGCGCATGACCGAGCAGCGGGTCGTCGTTGCTCGAGAACGCCGCGTCGAGCAGCGCCCAGTCGCTGGCCGTCAGCACCTGCTGCGCCAGCGGCAGCACCTCCTGCTCCTCCAGCCGCATGTGGGTAAGGTAGAAGTCGACGTAGGCCTGCGCCGCCTGCTCGAAGGCATCGCGCCGCGGGGTGCCCATCATCTCGAAGGCGATCAGCGCATGCTCCAGCTCGCGCGTCGCGCGCTCGCCCTCGCCGTGCTCGCGATCCAGGCGGTCCAGCACCCGGCGGCCCTGCGGGCTGCGCGCCCGCAGCAGCGGGAACAGCAGCGTCGACTCCTTGGCGTGGTGCAGCCGTTCGGGAAACTCGGTGATGTAGAACAGCATCGCGCGCAAGGCCCGGAAGTCGGGGACCGTGCCGTCGCGCCGGTGCTGCACCAGCATCAGCGACACGGTGCGCAGCATGGCCGCGAGCGAGGCGTGCTCGTCCCGGATCACCTGCAGGGCGGCATGTTCCATGGACGAATCTCCGCTCACAAGGCCGGGCGCTCGGCCAGCACGCCGGTGCGCAGCAGGTAGCCGACCAGCTTCTCCGAGGCACGGACGCGGTGCGCCACGCTGGACGGGTGGGCCATGGCGGCCTGCCGGACGTCGTAGGCGTCCGCGATGCCGGCGTCGCGATAGGCCGCGGGGTTGTAGTACTCGCCCCAGCAGGCGCGCAGGTAGTCGCCGAGCCAGCGCCGGAACGCCGCCAGCGCCTCGGCGTTCCAGCCCGGCGCGTGGCGCTCGAAGAGCTCGGCCAGGTGCAGCCGCCCGAAGGCGAGGTGACGGGCCTCGTCGATGTGGTGGACCTGGTTGATGCGGCGCGTCAGGGCGTCGACGCGCTCGTCCTGCTCGATGACGACGTTGTAGAAGTCGCCCAGTTCCTCGACCACCATCGCCATGCAGAAGAACACGACCTCTTCCTCGCCGGGCGCGAGCGGCCGCGGCACGAGCGCCAGCTTCTTGTCCGGGTAGACCTTGCCGACGTAGCGGTGGCAGTACTCCCCGAACATCACCATGTGCTTGTTCTCCTCGTCGAGGAAGTGATGCAGGTAGCCGGTGATCGGGCGGCTGTTGCCGCGCGCGTAGAGGCGGTGGGCCAGGCCCTGCACCAGCAGGCGCTCGCCGTGCAGGATCAGGCTGAAGACGTTGGCCATCTCGTGCAGCGCGAGTCGCCGGCGCCCGGCCTCGTCGAGCCCGTCCCAGGCCGGCGTGCCGTGGAGCGACACCAGCTCCGGGGACATCGCCCACGCCGCGTCGTCCAGGCGCTCGGGCCAGTCGATGGCGCGGTAGACGTCGTAGAACTTCCGGCACGACGCGCGCGAGAGGCGATCGGCGATCTCCGAGGCGGTTTCCATGCGGCAGGGGCTCCGGGCAAAGGGGCGAGGGAGCCCCAATGCTAGGAAGCGGCCGTCGCGGCACGCTGATCTGGATCAAGGCGCGGACGCGCCCGGGCCTCTGAAATCGAGGCCCGCCCATCCCCGGGCGCAGCCAGGTCCAGGAGCCCCATGACGCCCATCGATCCTTCCGGCGCCGACGCCGACAGCGCCCGCCCGCTCGCCTTCGGCCTGTACTACTTCGCCAGCGACGAAGGCGGGCCGGCGGCGGCCGCGCAGCGCCGCCTGCTGCTGGAGAGCGCGCGCTTCGCCGACGCGCACGGCTTCTCGGCCGTGTGGGTGCCGGAGCGCCACTTCCACAGCTTCGGCGGCCTGTCGCCCAACCCGTCGGTGCTGGCCGCGGCGCTCGCCGTGGTGACCGAGCGCGTGCGCATCCGCTCCGGCAGCGTGGTCGTGCCGCTGCACCACCCGCTGCGCATCGTCGAGGAGTGGTCGGTGGTCGACTTCCTGTCGAACGGCCGCGTCGATCTCGGCCTGGCCTCGGGCTGGTTTCCCAACGACTTCGTGCTCGCGGCGCCTGGCAGCTATGCACGCCGCGGCGAGCTGGTGTTCGAGCGTGCGGACGAGCTGCGGCGCCTGTGGGCCGGCGGGCTCTATGCCGCCGTCAACGCCGTCGGCGACGAGGTCCAGTTGCGCACCATGCCGCGGCCGGTGCAGCGGGCGCTGCCGCTGTGGATCACCGCGGCCGGCAACCCCGACACCTTCCGCCGCGCCGGTGCGCTGGGACTCCACGTCCTGACCCACTTGCTGGGCCAGTCGCTGCAGGCGCTGGCCGGCAAGATCGCCGCCTACCGCGAAGCCTGGGCCGCCGCCGGCCATCCGGGGCGCGGCACGGTGACGCTGATGCTGCACACCTTCGTCGGCGAGGACGATGCCGAGGTCCGCCGGCAGGTCAAGGCGCCGATGCTGCGCTACCTGGCGAGTTCGGCCAACCTGGTCGGCAGCTATGCGTCGTCGGTCCCGTTCTTCCAGCGGCCGTGCGCGGTCGGGGAGGGCGGCTTCGCGCCGGACGAGATGGCGGACGCGCTGGAGTTCTCGTTCGAGCGCTACTACGCCACCAGCTCGCTGCTGGGCACGCTGGACGCCTGCCTCGAGATGACCGATTGGCTCAAGGCCATCGAGGTCGACGAGGTGGCTTGCCTGATCGACTTCGGCGTCGATCCCGACGCGGTGCTGGCGGCCCTGCCGCTGCTCGACGAGCTGCGTGAGCTGGCGAACCTCGACGAGGCCCTGCTGCCGCAGGCCTGAGCGGCCACGCCGCTCAATCCGGCGGCAGCTGTTCGCCCAGCTCGCGCAGCAGTCGCGTCAGCGCCTCGCGCCAGGCGACGAGCAGGGGCCGCCAGGCCGCCGCGGGCGCCGATTCGCGCTGCAGGGCCTCGAACTGACGGGCCAGCAGCTCCAGCCGGACGGCGCCGAGCGAGGCGCCGACGCCGCCCACGTCGTGCACGTCGCGCCGTACTGCGTCGGCCGACGCGCCGGGCGCGCCGGCCAGCAGCGCATCGACGCTGTCGATGTGCTGGCCGTACAGCTCGACGAACTGGCGCAGCGAGCGCAGGTAGAGCCCGTGCCTGCCCGCGAAGAACTGCAGGCCGCGCGCGGTGTCCAGGCCGTCGATGCGCCCAAGCGCCGCGATCGCGGTGGCGGCATCGTGCGCGCCGGGAGGCGTCGGTGAGGGGGCGGTCATCGGGGCGGGACTGGGGCTGGGGCGACGGACGGCCCTAGCTTCTCACGGCGGGCCGCGCCGAGGCCAGCAAGCCGCCCCGGCGCGAAACGCCCCCATCGGAACTGTTGCCCCTTGCGCGCCATGCCGATAGGCTGCGCGCCACACTGCCCCTGCCGGGCGCCGCTCGGCCTGCCCACCCACCCGCCACCCCGATGACCTGGACGACCCCGGACACCGAGCCCTCGCCCCGCACTGCCGTTCCGGCCCCGGTCGGTGGGCGCCTGCGATCGGTGCTCCTGGCTTCCGGGCTGGCCACCGTGCTGGGCCTCGTCGCCCTGGTGGGCTGGGCCTTCGACCTGCCCGCCCTGCGCAGCGTGATCCCCGGCGCCGTGACGATGAAGGTCAACACGGCCCTGGGCCTGTCCGTCTCGGGCCTGGCCTTGTGGGTGGCCGCCGTCGCCGGCCCTGCCCGGCGCTGGCTGGTCGACGGGCTGGCGGCGTTCGTCGGCCTGATCGGCCTGGTCACGCTGGCCCAGTACGCCTTCGGCTGGAATGCCGGCATCGACGAGCTCCTGGTGCGCGAC
Source organism: uncultured Methylibium sp. (assembly GCA_964622685.1). Taxonomy (GTDB): domain Bacteria; phylum Pseudomonadota; class Gammaproteobacteria; order Burkholderiales; family Burkholderiaceae_C; genus Methylibium. Next base: position 4,292 of record CAZUUU010000017.1, on the reverse strand, counting down.
ACCGACGCCGCCTTCAACCAGGCCAAGGGGCGCCCGTCGCCGTACACGGCCCTTGCCCTGGCCTGCCTCGGGGCCGGCCTGCTGGCGCTGTCGCGGCCGGCCCTGGTCGTCGCGGCGCGCGCCGCCGGCGGCGTGGTCACGGCCATCGGCGTCGTCTCCTTCGTCGGCTACCTGTGGAATGCCAGCGAGATCGTCACGGACGACCTGGTCCCGCCGGTCGCCGTCAACACGGCCGTCGCGCTGACGCTGCTGGGCATCGCGATGATGCTGTCCAGCCTCCCGCCGGCCGGGGCGGGGCAGGTCCACGCGCGCAGCCGGCTCGAGCGGCTCGTGCTGCGCGGCTTCGTCCCGGCCGTGCTGCTGGTGCTGGTCGGCGGGCGCTTCACCTACGAGTCGGGCGCGAACTTCACGCAGACGGCCGAGCGCATCGCGCACACCCAGGAGGTGCGGGCCGAGCTCGGCCACGTCTACGGCGCGGTCACCGACACGCAGGCGGCGCTGCGCGACTTCGTGCTGACCGGCGTGCAGGCCCACCAGGAGGAGTTCCTCGCCCGCGCGGCCTACGCCCGCGAGCGCGTGAGCGCGCTCGGCGTGCTGGTGTCGGACAACGCGCCGCAGACCGAGCTCCAGGAGCGCCTGGCGGGCCTGGTCGAGCAGCGCATCGAGGCCTTGCGCGAGATCGCCGCGCTGCACGACGGCGACGGGGCGCTCGCGGCGCAGCAGGCCATGGTCGCCGATGCCAGCGCGGGCCGGATGCAGCGGATCCGTGCCTTGATCGACCGCATGGAGGAGGCCGAGGTCGCCCTGCTCGAGACGCGCCTGAACCGTGCCCACGACCAGCGCGGGACGACGCTCGGCTGGCTGCTGCTGACGCTGGGCGTGCTGGGTGCCTTGTCGCTGCTGCTGTTGCGCAGCATCCGCAGCGAGATGGCCGCCCGCAGCCGGGCCGAGGACGATCTCCGGCAGATCAACGCCCGCCTCGAGCAGGCGCGCCTCGAGGCCGACGCGGCCAACCGCGCCAAGTCGGCCTTCCTGGCCAACATGAGCCACGAGATCCGCACGCCGATGAGCGCGATCATCGGCCTGACGCACCTGATGCAGCGCGAAGCCCGCGACGGACCGCAGCGCGACCGCCTGGGCAAGGTCGGCGAGGCGGCCCAGCACCTGCTGCAGCTGATCAAAGACATCCTCGACATGTCGAAGATCGAAGCCGGCAAGCTGACGCTGAGCGAGACCGAGTTCTCGGTCGATGCGCTGCTGTCCGGCGCCACCGGCATGGTCGGCGCGAAGGCGCGCGAGAAGGGGCTGGAGGTCGTGCTCGACACCGACCACCTGCCGGCCCGCATGGTCGGCGACGCGATGCGCCTGTCGCAGATCCTGATCAACCTGCTGTCCAACGCGGTCAAGTTCACCGATCACGGCTGGGTCCGCCTGCGCGGCGAGCTGCTGAAGGAGGACGGCGAGCGCCTGCTGGTGCGCTTCGAGGTGCAGGACACCGGGCCGGGGATCTCGCTCGAGCAGCAGGCCCGGCTCTTCACGGCCTTCCAGCAGGCCGACGAGACGATCTCGCGCCAGCATGGCGGCACCGGGCTGGGGCTGGCACTGTCGCGACAGCTCGCCATCGCCATGGGCGGCGAGGCGGGGGTGACCAGCGCGCCGGGTGCCGGCAGCCGCTTCTGGTTCACGGCCTGGTTGAGGCGCGGCAGCCAGGCGGTGCAGCAGCCCCTGGCCCTGCCGGCCGCCGGCCTGCGGGCGCTGCTGGTCGACGACCTGCCCGAGTCGCTGGCCACCATCGGCGAGCGGCTGCAGACGATGGGCATCGCGGTCGACGCGCACGGCAGCGGCGAGGCGGCGATCGAGCGGGTCCGGGCCGAGACGGCGGCCGGGCGGCGCTACGACCTGCTGATCATCGACTGGCGCATGGAGCCGCTCGACGGCTTCGAGACCTTCAGGCGCCTGCGCGGGCTGCTGGGCGACGCGGTGCCGCCGGCCCTGCTGATCACGGCCTTCGACGATCCCGACCTGGCGCAGCGAGCCGCCAGCGCGCGTTTCGACGCGGTCATGGTCAAGCCCCTCACGCAGTCGGCGCTGCAGGACACGCTGACGCGGATCTTCAGCAAGGAGGCCTTCGCCGAACGGCCCGTCTCGCTGCCGGCGTCGGATGCCGAAGCGCTGCTGCGGGCGCGGCACGCCGGGCAGCGCGTGCTGCTGGCCGAGGACAACCCGATCAATCGACAGGTGGCCGAGGAACTGCTCGGCTCGGCCGGCCTGCTGGTCGAGACCGCCTTCGACGGCGCGCGCGCCGTCGAGATGGCGCTGTCGCGGCGCTACGAGCTGGTGCTGATGGACATGCAGATGCCGGTGATGGACGGCCTGGAGGCGACGCGCACGATCCGCCGGAGCGCGGGCTGGGGGATGCCCATCATCGCCATGACCGCCAATGCCTTCGTCGAGGACCGCGCGGCCTGCCTCGATGCCGGCATGAACGACCACATCGTCAAGCCGGTCGATCCGGCGCTGCTGTACGCGACCGTGCTGCGCTGGCTGCCGCTGCGCGAGACGGCCGGGCGTGCGGCCGTGCCGGACGAGGACGAGCGCGCGGCGCAGCACGACCGGCAGGCTGCCCTGCGCAGCGCCATCGCCGCTGTCGACGGCATCGACATCGACGTCGCCCTCGCCAACGTCGCGAACCAGCTGCCGCTGCTGATCCGCATGATGCGGCGCTTCGCGGCGACCTACCGGCATGGCCTGCCCGAGCTGCTCGACAGCTCGGGCGACGCACAGGATCTCGGCCTGCGCTGGCGGACGGTCTGCCACTCGATCCGCGGTGCGCTCGGGACCGTGGGGGCGACCGCGCTGCTCGGCGAGGTCGAGGCGCTCGAACGCGAACTCGGCGCCGCCGCCGCGCGGTCCGAGCTGATCGAACGCGGCCGGCGGCTCCACGATGGCTTCGTCGCGCTGGTCGGCCGCGTCGAAGCGGCGGTCGGCAACTAGGAACGCCTCAGGCCGCGCCGGTGCCGACCTCGCCGCGGCGCAGCCGCGAGCGCAGGCCCCAGTGCCACAAGGCGTCCGCGGACAGCGGCATCACCATGAACACGTGCTCGACGATGCCGAGCGCCAGCAGGCTGCCCAGCAGGCTGAGCGCCGCCACCTCGTGCGGCGCGGCGCCGGCCGCGGTCGCCGCCTGCCACAGCAGCACGGCGGCGACGACCGAGGCGAGCAGCGACACCGGGAACAGCGCATTGATCGCACGCCGCCGGAAGTAGCTCTGCAGGTAGGCCAGGTGCGGCGGCAGCAGCCGCTCGCCGAGGTTGCGCACGCCCAGGAAGATGTTGAGCTTGGCACTCTGCCGCATCGTCCACAGGACCACGAAGGTCCACCAGCCGGTCTGGTTGGGGCCGTCGCCGACGGCCAGCATCACCGCGAGCGCCAGCACGGCGAGGGCCAGCTCGTGATGCAGCACCGATTGCAGGGCGAAGCCGGCGCGTCGCCAGCCGCGGGCGTCGGGCGGGCAGGCGGTGCGGCGCGAGCCGGTGACGAAGCCCAGCAGCAGGGCGATCTCGGCCCAGGCCCAGACCACGAGGCTGCAGACGAAGGCGAGGTAGGCGCCGGTCACCCGCGTGTCGTCGGCCGTGATCGACAGGCCGGCCAGCGCCAGCAGCAGCAGCAGCGTCGCGCCGGCCAGCGTCCACTTGAAGGTCCGGCGCGGCAGGCCGTCGAGGTAGAGGATCGCGCCCGTGCTGAACCACCACACGAGGACCGTGAAGGCGATCGGCAGGGCGTACTGCAGCATGGCGGTGCCTTCGCCTCACCAGGCCGGCGCGAGCCGCACGTCCTGCGGCAGGGCGTTCGGCTTGGCCGGCAGGCAGTACAGGCGCAGGAAGGTGGCCGCGCCCGCCAGGCCGAGGCCGAGGCGCTGCAGGCCGCCGATCAGCCCGCCGCGCGCCTGCGCGTCGGCGATCGCCAGCGAGATGCGGCGCAGCCGCTCCAGCCCCGCCGCGAAACGCGGGTCGTCCAGGTCCAGCGTCAGCGGGAAGACCTGCTTCGAGATCTCCGTCGTGATGCGGAAGACCTGGAAGTCGTAGGCCGTCGGGTCGAGGCCGAGCGCGGCATGGAACTGCGGCCGCGCGTGGTCGCGGACGTACATGGTCGCGAACACCGCCAGCACGAAGAAGCGGATCCACCAGCGGTTCACGCCCTTCAGCAGCGAGGGGTCGGCGCGCATCAGCAGCGCGAAGGCCTCGCCGTGGCGGAATTCGTCGTTGCACCAGCGGTCGAACCACTGGAAGATC
>CAZUUU010000016.1:0-36382 GCA_964622685.1 uncultured Methylibium sp. | reverse complement strand
GAAGCCGAACGGCCGGTTCAGCAGCAGCAGCGCCCCGGCAACGCCGGCGATGCCCAGCGGCCCGGTCAGGAACACCAGCACCGCGCGGCTGAAGCTGTGCAGCTGCAGCATCAACAGCGTGAACATGATGAAGAGCATCAGCGGCGCGCCGGCCGCGATCGACCCCTGACCCTTGCTGCTCTCCTCGACGGCACCGGCGATCTCGATCGTGTACCCGGCCGGCATGCGCTTCATCAGCGCCTGCAGTTCCGGCCAGACCTGCGCGGTCATCGTGGCGCCCTGCAGGCCCTCGACCACGTCGCCCTGCACCGTCACCGCATAGTGGCGGCCCTCGCGCCACAGCACGCCCGGCTCCCACGAGAAGCCGACCTTCGCGATCTGGGTCAGCGGCACCGACCGGCCGCTGGCCGTGGGGACGTAGCCGTTGCCCAGGTCCGTCAGCGTGTCGCGCTCCTCGATCGGCTGGCGCAGCACGATGTCGATCAGCCGGTCGCCCTCGCGGTACTGCCCGACGGTCGTGCCCGACAGGATGGTGCGCGAGGCCTGCGCAACGGCCTGGCTGCTCACGCCGAGTGCGCGCGCCTTGTCCTGGTCGATCTCGAGCCGCAGCACCTTGACTTGCTCGTTCCAGTTGTCGTTGACGCCGCGCATGTTGGGATTGGCGCGCAGGATGGCCTTGGCCTCGTCGGCCCAGGCGCGCACCGCCTTCACGTCCTCGCCGACCACGCGGAACTGCACCGGATACGGCACCGGTGGCCCGTTGGGCAGCAGCTTGACGCGGCCGCGCGCCTCCGGGAACTCCTCGGCCAGCAGCGCCGGCAGCTTCTTGCGCAGCGACTCGCGCGTCGCCAGGTCCCTGGGCAGCACGATGGATTGCGTCACGTTGGACTGCGGGAAGATCTGGTCCAGCGGCAGGTAGAAGCGTGGCACGCCGGTGCCGACCCAGGTGGACACCGCCTCGATGCCCGGCTCCTTCAGCATGCGCGCCTCGAAGCGCTTCGCCACGGCCTCGGTCGCCTCGAAGGCCGACCCCTCGGGCAGCCAGAGATCGACCAGGATCTCGGGCCGGCTCGAGTCCGGGAAGAACTGCTGCTGCACCTTGCCCATGCCGACGATGCCGAGCGCGAAGCTCGCCACGGTCGCCCCGATCGTGATCCAGCGGTGCGCGACGCACCAGTTCACCAGCCGGCGAAAGCGCGCGTAGAAGGGCGTGTCGAACAACTCGTGCGGCTGCTCGCTCTCGCCTTCGCGCTTCTCGTGCGGCTTGACCTTCAGCAGCAGCGTGCCGAGGTAGGGCACGAAGTAGACCGACACGAACCACGAGATCAGCAGCGCCGCGATGGTCACCGCGAAGATCGCGAAGGTGTATTCGCCGGTCACCGACTGGGCCAGGCCGATCGGCAGGAAGCCCGCGGCCGTGATCAGCGTGCCGGTCAGCATCGGCATCGCCGTCAGCTCGTAGGCGAAGGTCGCGGCGCGGGCCTTGTCGTAGCCCTCCTCCATCTTGCGCACCATCATCTCGACCGCGATGATCGCGTCGTCGACCAGCAGGCCCAGCGCGATGATCAGCGCGCCGAGCGAGATCTTGTGCAGGCCGACACCCCAGTAGTACATGGTCACGAAGGTGATCGCCAGCACCAGCGGAATGGTGATCGCGACTACCAGGCCGGGTCGCACGTCCAGGCGCAGCGGCCGCGTGTGCAGGCCCAGGGCGACGAAGCTGACCGCCAGCACCACGACGATCGCCTCGATCAGCACCCGCACGAACTCGCCGACCGAGCGCGACACCGCCTGCGGCTGGTCCTGCACGCGGCTCAGCTCGATGCCGACCGGCAGCTCGGCCCGGGCCTGGGCCGCCACCGCGCCGAGCCGGCGGCCGAGTTCGATGATGTCGCCGCCGCGGGCCATCGAGATACCCAGCGCGATCACCGGCTTGCCCTGGTGACGCACCTTGACGCTCGGCGGGTCGACGTAGGCGCGCCGGATGTCGGCGATGTCGCCCAGGCGCAGGCTGCTCGCTGCGCCGGTGCCCGTGTTCACGGCACGGATCGGGAACATCTTCAGCTCGTCGATCGAGTTGAACTGGCCCCCGATGCGGATCTGCACGGTCTGCCCGGCGGTCGTCATCGTGCCGGCGCCCTCGACCGCGTTCTGCGCCGACAGCTGCGCCAGCACCGCGTTCAGGTCGATGCCCAGTTGCGCCAGGCGCTTCTGCGAGATCTCCACGAAGACCCTCTCGGTCTGCACGCCGAACAGCTCGACCTTGGCCACGTCGGGCACGTGCAGGAAGCGCGAGCGCAGCTTCTCGGCCTGCAGGCGCAGCTCCTCGTCCGAGAAGCCGTCGGCCGTCAGCGCGTAGATCGAGCCGTAGACGTCGCCGAACTCGTCGTTGAAGAACGGCCCCTGCACGCCCGAAGGCAGGGTGCCGCGGATGTCGCCGACCTTCTTGCGCACCTGGTACCAGACACCGGAAACCTCTTTCGGAGGGGCGCTGTCCTTGATCTGGAAGATCGTCAGCGACTCGCCCGGCTTCGTGTAGCTGCGGATCTTGTCGGTGTAGGGCACCTCCTGCAGTGCGCGCTCGATCTTGTCGGTCACCTGCTCGGCCATCTGCTGGGCGGTCGCGCCGGGCCAGAAGGCCTGCACGACCATGGCCCGGAAGGTGAACGGCGGGTCCTCGTCCTGCCCGAGCTGGAAGTAGGCCGCGAAGCCCAGCACCATCAGCACCACCATCAGGTAGCGCGTCAGCTCGGGGTGCTCGAGGGCCCAGCGGGAGACGTTGAAGCCCTTCGACGGCTCGGCGCGTGCGTTCATGCCAGCCCCGCCGGTTCAGCGCGACGCCCGCGAGGCACCCGGCACGACCGCCGTCGGCGCCGGGGCGGCCGCGACGGTCGGCTCGGCGTAGCGCCGCACCTTCTGCCCCGGCGTCAGCACATGCACGCCCGCCGTCACGACCTCCTGGCCGGGAGCCAGTCCCGCAGCGACGATCGCGTGGTTGCCCTCGGCACCGGCCAGCTGCACCGGCTGGGTCTTCACCGTCATCGACGCGGCATCGAGCAACCACACCGAGGTCTTGCCGTCGGCCTCGACCAGTGCCGACAAGGGCAGCTTGATGACGCCGTCGCTGCGCGGCAGGTCGACCAGGGCGGTCGCGGTCTGGCCGAGCTTGAACGGCGCGCGACCGACGTCCGCCTTCACGAGGAAGGTACGCGTCACCGCATCGGTCGCGGCGGCCACTTCGCGCACGGTGGCCGGCAGGGTCTCGGTCGAGCCCCACAGCCGCACGCGCAGCGCGCCCGGCCGGCCTTCGAGGGCGCGCACCATCGCTTCGCGGTCCTCCGGCACCGAGAACACCACGTCGCGCGGGCCGTCGTGGGCCAGCCGCAGCACCGGCGCGCCGGCCGCCACGACCTGGCCCGGCTCGGCATCCACGGCGGTGATCACGCCGCTGGCATCGGCCACCAAGGTCGCGTAGCCGGCCTGGTTGCCCTGCACCGCGGCCTGCGCGCGGGCCTGCTCGAGGCTGGCGCGCGCCGCCTTCAGCGTGGTGTCGCGCCGCTCCAGCTCGGCCGCGCTGATGAAGCCCTGCGCCAGCAGCTCCTGGTAGCGCTTGTAGTCGGCCTCGGCCAGCGCGTGGCTGGCCTGGGCCGAGGCCAGCGCCGCCCGCGCGCTGTCCTGGCTGAGCCGCAGGTCCTGCGGATCCAGTTGCGCGAGGACCTGGCCGGCCTTGACCGTGTCGCCGAGCTCGGCCTGCCGCCGCACGATCTTGCCGCCGACGCGAAAGCCCAGCCGCGACTCGATGCGCGCCCGCACCTCGCCGGCGTATTCGTGGACGCCGCCGGCGGACTCGGCCGCGACGGCCAGCGTGCGCACCGCGCGCACCGGCTCCGCGGCGGGCTCGGTCTTCGAGCAGGCCGCCAGCAGCGGCAGGCTCAGACCGAGGACGATCAAACGGCGGACCGGCAGGCTCATGGCTCACCCTTGCAGGAAGACGTGGGGGTCGATCGGGCCCGGCGGGCCGCAGGCTGCGCCGGCGGGACGATCGTCACTAATGACTGACTGGTCAGTAATATAGATTCCCGTCGGGGAGGCTGTCAATGGCCGCCGCGCCGGCCCCGGACATGAGGTGCATGGACAATCGCCCGCGCCGATGAGCGTCGACCACTACGAGAACTTCCCCGTCGCCTCGCTGCTGTGCCCCCCGGCACTGCGGCCCGCGATCGCGGCGATCTACCACTACGCGCGCACCGCCGACGACATCGCCGACGAGGGCGACGCCTCGCCCGCCGAGCGCCTGGCCGACCTCGCGGCCTACCGCACCGAACTGCGCTGGGTGGCCCAGGGCGGCGGACCCGCGCCGCGCTGGTCGGGGGTGTTCGCACCGCTGGCGGCGGCGATCGCCACGCACGGCCTGCCGCTGAACCTGCTCGAGGACCTGCTCAGTGCCTTCGAGCAGGACGTCGTGAAGACACGCTATGCGGACCGCGCCGACCTGCTGGACTACTGCAGCCGCTCGGCCAATCCAGTCGGCCGCCTGCTGCTGCACCTGTACGGCATCGACGACCCTCAGGCCGGGCTGCAGTCCGACGCCGTCTGCACCGCGCTGCAGCTGATCAACTTCTGGCAGGACCCGAGCGTCGACCTGCCGCGTGGCCGCCTCTACATCCCGCTCGACCAGTGCGCCGCGCACGGCCTCGACGAGGACGCGCTGTTCTCGCAGGTCGACACGCCGGCGACCCGCGCGCTGCTGCAGTCGCAGTGCGACTGGGCCCGCTCGCTGATGCTGCGCGGCGCACCGCTGGTGCATCGCATCCCGGGCCGCGCCGGCTGGGAGCTGCGCGGCGTCGTGCAGGGCGGCCTGCGCCTGCTCGACCGGATCGCCGCCTTGCAGTACGCCACGCTGCGCCAGCGTCCGCGACTCGGTCCGCTGGACGTGCCGCGCATCGCCTGGCGCGCGCTGTGGATGCGCCCGCGAGCGCCGCGGCGTGCGTGGGAGTGACAATCGCTCGCGCCGCCGCCACCCGACCGCACACGATCCCTGCCTCCGCCATGACGCCGACATGACGCCGCAACAGTACGTGCAGGACAAGGCCGCCGCGAGTGGCTCGAGCTTCTACTACGCCTTCCTCTTCCTGCCGCCGGCGCGCCGCGCGGCGATCACGGCCTTCTATGCCTTCTGCCGCGAGGTCGACGACGTCGTCGACGAGGTGTCGGATCCCGGCGTCGCGGCCACCAAGCTGGCGTGGTGGCGCAAGGAGGTGGCCGAGGCCTGGGCCGGTCGCCCCCACCACCCGGTGCTGCAGGCGCTGATGCCGCTGGCCGCCGACCACGGCATCCGCGCGGAGCACCTCTCGCAGGTGATCGACGGCTGCGAGATGGACCTCACGCAGACGCGCTACCTCGACGAGGCGGCGCTGCTGCGCTACTGCCACCTCGTGGCCGGGGTGGTCGGCGAGGTCGCGGCCGGCATCTTCGGCAACGCGCCCGGCCGCACGCTGTCGGCGCCCACGCTGCGCTACGCGCACACGCTGGGCCGTGCCTTCCAGCTGACCAACATCATCCGCGACGTCGGCGACGACGCGCGGCGCGGCCGCATCTACCTGCCGGTCGCCGAGCTGCAGCGCTTCGGCGTGAAGGCCTCCGAGCTCCTCCAGCGCGAGGCGCCCTGGGGCTACAGCGAGCGCTTCACCGCGCTGATGAAGTTCCAGGCCGCACGCGCCCACCGCATCTACGACGAGGCGCTGGCCGCGCTGCCCGATGCGGAGCGGCGCGCGCAGCGCCCCGGGTTGATGATGGCGGAGATCTACCGCACGCTGCTGCGCGAGATCGAGGCCGGCGGCTTCCAGGTGCTGCACCAGCGCGTGAGCCTGACGCCGCTGCGCAAGCTGTGGCTGGCGTGGCAGACGAACTGGCGCGAGCGGTGAGCCCGGCGCGGCTGCGCGTCGCGATCGTCGGCGGCGGCTGGGCCGGCCTCGCGGCCGCGGTCGAGGCCTGCTCGCTGGGCCACCGCGTCACGCTGTACGAGATGGCCGGGCTGCCCGGCGGACGCGCCCGTTGCGTGCCGATCGACGACCTCGGCTTTGCGGTCGACAACGGCCAGCACATCCTGATCGGCGCCTACGTGCAGACGCTGCGCCTGATGCGCCGGGTGGGCGTCGATCCCGAGCAGGTGCTGCAGCGCCTGCCCCTGACGCTGCTGGACGCCCAGGGCCGCGGCCTGCGACTGCCCCCCGGACCGGCCCTGCCGGCCTTCGTGCGCGGCGTGCTCGGCGCGCGCGACTGGTCGATCGGCGAGCGCCTGGCGCTGCTGCGCGCCGCCGGCGGCTGGCTGCTGCAGCGCTTTCGCTGCGCGCCGCAACTGACGGTGGCCCAGCTCTGCGAGGGACTGCCGCCGGCGCTGCGCCGCCAGCTGATCGACCCGCTGTGCGTGGCCGCCCTCAACACGCCGGCCGACCAGGCCAGCGCCAGCGTCTTCCTGCGCGTGCTGCGCGACGCGCTGTTCGCGGGCCCGGGCGCGTCGGACCTGCTGCTGCCGCGCGTCGATCTCGGCGCGCTGTGGCCCGAGCCGGCCTGGCGCTGGCTCGAAACCCGCGGCGCCGAGCTGCTGCGCGGCCGGCGCGTCGAGTCGATCGAGCGCGGCAAGACCGAGTGGGACGTGGACGGCGTGGCGCACGACCGCGTCGTGCTGGCCTGCAGCGCCGGCGAAGCCGCACGCCTGGCGAGCCCGCACGCCCCCGACTGGGCGACGCGCGCCGGGCGGATCCGCCACGAGCCCATCGTCACCGTGCTGCTGCGGACCGAAGGCCTGCGCCTGCCGGCGCCGATGCTGGCGCTCGAACCGGACGACGACGCCCCGGCGCAGTACGTGTTCGACCTCGCGCAACTGCGCGACCGCGAGCCCGGCGCGGCCGGCGCCTTCGCCTTCGTCATCAGCGGCGCCGCACGGGCCGTCGAGCGCGGGCTGGACGCGACCACGGCCGCGGTGCTGGCCCAGGCCGAGACCCAGCTGGCCCCCCTGCACCCGGGCGCGCGCTGGCAGCCCTTGCGAACGCTCGCCGAGAAGCGCGCCACCTTCCTGTGCCTGCCCCGCCTGCGCCGACCGCCGGCCTCGGTGGCCCCGGGCCTGCTGGCCGCCGGCGACTACATCGACGGCCCCTATCCGGCCACGCTCGAGGGTGCGGTGCGTTCCGGCATCGCGGCGGCCCACCTGGTCTAGCGGCGGCTCAGAAGCTCAGCGTCTGCACGCCTTCGGGCGTGCCCAGCAGGCAGACGCTGGCGCGATGGCGGGCGAACACGCCGACCGTCACCACGCCGGGCCACTGGTTGACCTCGGTCTCGAAGGCCAGCGGCTCGGTGATGCGCAGCCCGTGCACGTCGAGGATCCACTGGCCGTTGTCGGTGACCACGCCCTCGCGCCGGCGCGCATCGCCGCCCAGCGCGGCAAAGCGGCGGCGGACCTGCGCCACCGCCATCGGCACGACCTCGACCGGCAACGGAAAGCGTCCCAGCACCTCGACGCGCTTGGAGGCATCGGCGATGCAGACGAAGCGCGCGGCGAGGTCGGCCACGATCTTCTCGCGCGTCAGTGCCGCGCCGCCGCCCTTGATCATGCAGCCCTGCGGGTCGATCTCGTCGGCGCCGTCGACGTAGACCGGCAGCGACTCGACCTCGCCGGCCTCGAAGACCCGGATGCCGTGGGCCTGCAGCCGCTCGGTGCTGCGCACCGAGCTCGACACCGCGCCCGCGATCCGCGACTTGATCCCCGCCAGCGCGTCGATGAAGCAGTTGACGGTCGATCCGGTGCCCACGCCGACGATGCTGCCGGCCACGACGTGGTCCAGCGCGGCGCGGCCGACGAGGGCCTTGAGTTCGTCCTGGTTCATGCGTTCGCCTCGGGTTGCGATCGCATTATCCGGGGCAGCATGGGCAGGGCCTCTGGGACAATCCGGCCATGCCCCTCGTGCCCTACGCCCTGACCCGCCCCTTCCTCTTCGGCCTGGACGCCGAGCATGCTCACGAGCTGACGCTGGCCGCCATCGCGCGGCTGCAGAACACGCCGCTGCAGTGCACCTGGCAGCAGGCCCGTGTCGACGATCCGGTCAGCGTCGCCGGGCTGAAGTTCCCCAACCGCATCGGCCTGGCCGCCGGCCTGGACAAGAACGGCCGCTGCATCGACGGCCTGGGGGCGATGGGCTTCGGCTTCATCGAGGTCGGTACCGTGACGCCGAAGGCCCAGCCGGGCAATCCGAAGCCGCGCCTGTTCCGCCTGACCGCGGCGGACGCGTTGATCAATCGCCTGGGCTTCAACAACGACGGGCTCGAGGCCTTCGTCGCCAACGTGCAGCGCGCGCGCTTCCGCGAGCGCGGTGGCGTGCTCGGCCTCAACATCGGCAAGAACGCCGCCACGCCGATCGAGGACGCCGCCTCGGACTACCTGCTGGGCCTGGAAGGCGTGTTCCCGCACGCCGACTACGTGACCGTCAACATCTCCAGCCCCAACACCAAGAACCTGCGCAGCCTGCAGAGCGACGCGGCGCTCGATGCGCTGCTGGGCACGCTGCAGGAGCGCCGCCAGCAGCTCGTCGCGCAGCACCGGCGCAGCGTGCCGATGTTCGTCAAGATCGCCCCGGACCTCGACGAGGCGCAGGTCGGCGTGATCGCCGCGACGCTGCGCAAGAACGCCATCGACGGCGTGATCGCCACCAACACGACGCTGGCGCGCGACGCGGTGCAGGGCCTGCCGCATGCCGGCGAGGTGGGCGGGCTCAGCGGCCGCCCGGTGGCCGAGGCCAGCAACCGCGTCATCGGCCAGCTGCGCGCGGCGCTCGGTGGCGGCTATCCCATCATCGGCGTGGGCGGCGTGATGAGCGGCGCCGACGCCCGGGCCAAGCGCGCCGCGGGCGCCGACCTGGTGCAGATCTACACCGGGCTCATCTACCGCGGCCCTGCCCTCGTGCGCGAGGCGGCACTGGCCTTGCGCGGCTGAGGCCGCCCCCCGTGCCCCGGGGGCCCCGGCCCGAGGCCCGTCACGCACCGGGCCTTCGCCCCGGTGCTAAGCTGCGCGCCCCACCGGGGCGAAGGCCCCCGCTTCACGGAATCCAACATGCCCGGCTTGCTCCCCGACGTCGACCCGCAAGGCCTCCTCGAGTATTCGGTCGTCTACACCGATCGCGCGCTCAACCACATGTCCCAGAAGTTCCAGGGCGTGATGCGCGACATCTCGGCCACGCTCAAGGAGGTCTACAAGGCGAAGTCGGCCGTCGTCGTGCCGGGCAGCGGCAGCTTCGGCATGGAAGCCGTCGCGCGCCAGTTCGCGACCGGCAAGAAGGTGCTGGTGATCCGCAACGGCTGGTTCAGCTATCGCTGGACGCAGATCTTCGACATGGGCGCGATCCCGTCCGAGGCCATCGTGCTGAAGGCCCGCCGCATCGAGGACGGCAAGCAGGCCGCCTGGGCGCCGGCCCCGATCGCCGAGGTGGTCGCGACGATCCGCGAACAGGGCCCCGCGGTCGTGTTCGCGCCCCACGTCGAGACCTCGGCCGGCATGATCCTGCCCGACGACTACCTGAAGCAGGTGGCCGGCGCGGTGCACGAGGTCGGCGGCCTGTTCGTGCTGGACTGCATCGCCTCGGGCACGATCTGGGTCGACATGGCCGCCACCGGCGTCGATGTGCTGGTCAGCGCCCCGCAGAAGGGCTGGAGCGGCCCGCCGTGCTGCGCGCTGGTCGCGCTGAGCGCGCTGGCGCGCGAGCGCATCGACGGCACGACCAGCACCAGCTTCGCCTGCGACCTGCGCAAGTGGCTGCAGATCATGGAAGCCTACGAGGCCGGCGGCCACGCCTACCACGCGACCATGCCGACCGATGCGCTGACGCGCGTGCGCGACGTGATGCAGGAGTCGCGCGCCTACGGCTTTGCCAAGCTGCATGCCGAGCAGCAGGAACTCGGCGATCGCGTGCGCGCGCTGTTCGCCCGCAAGGGCATCAAGAGCGTGGCCGCCCCCGGCTTCCAGGCCCCGGGCGTGGTGGTCAGCTACACCGAGGACGCCGGCATCCAGTCGGGCAAGAAGTTCCTCGGCCTGGGCCTGCAGGTCGCCGCCGGCGTGCCGCTGCAGTGCGACGAACCGGCCGACTTCCAGACCTTCCGCGTCGGCCTGTTCGGCCTGGACAAGCTGCACCACATCGATCGCACGGTGCGCAGCCTCGACGACGCGCTGAACCAGCTGGTCTGACGCGTCACGCTCCGTCGGCCGGCGGCTGGCGCGCGATCGCCTCGACGATCGCCGCGGCCATGCGCCGTGCCGCACCACGGTGCGCGGCCGCGAAGTCCAGCGCGTCGGCCGCCATGCGGGCCTGGGCCTCGTCGTCGCTCGACAGGGCCACGGCCCGTTGCACGGCCGCCTGCAGGTCCGCGACACGCTCGCCGGCCCCGGCGGCGATGGAACGCTCGGCAGCCTCGGCAAAGTTGAAGGTGTGCGGCCCCATGAGCACCGGGCAGCCGCAGGCCGCCGCCTCGATCAGGTTCTGCCCGCCCAGCGGCGCGAAGCTGCCGCCCAGCAAGGCGACGCGCGACGCCGCGTAGTAGGCCGGCAGCTCGCCCATCGAATCGCCCAGCCAGACGTCGGCCGCCAAGGCCTGCGCGTCGGGGCCTGCTTCGGGCCAGGCGCTGCGGCGCGACAGCGACACGCCGGCGCGCTCGACCAGCAGCGCGACCTCGTCGAAGCGTTGCGGGTGGCGCGGCACCAGCAGCAGCCGGGCCGTCGGCGACGCACGGGCACGCCAGGCCGCCAGCAGCTCGGCTTCCTCACCCTCGCGCGTGCTCGCGGCCAGCACCAGCGGCCGCGCCTCGGCCCGCGCCCAGGCCCGGCCCCGGTCGAGCAGCGCGGCATCCGGCGTGGCATCGAACTTCAGGTTGCCGACGACCTCGACGCGTGGCGCGCCCGCCGCGCGCAGGCGCTGAGCGTCGGCCTCGGTCTGCGCCATCACGCGCGTCAGCGCCGCCATCGCCGGCATCAGCAGCGCCGCGAAACGCTGGCCGCGTCGCAGGCTGCGGGCGCTGAGGCGCGCGTTGACCAGCAACATCGGCAAACCACGCCGGGCCGCGCCGCGCACCAGGTTCGGCCAGACCTCGGTCTCCATCAGCACGCCGACCGCGGGCTGCCAGTGGTCGAGGAAGCGCCGCACGGCGCCCGGCGTGTCGTAGGGCAGCCAGCACTGCGCGTCGCCCGGCTGCAGCAAGGCCTTGCCGGCCTCGCGGCCGGTGGCGGTGCCGTGGGTCAGCAGCACACGGACGCCAGGTCGCGCCTCGCGCAGGGCCGCGACGAGGGCCGCGGCGGCGCGCGTCTCGCCCAGCGACACCGCATGGATCCAGACCGCACCGCGCGGGTCGGACGCCGCGTAGCCGCGCCCGAAACGCTCGGCCATCGCGTGGCGGTACAGCGGCTCCGCGCCGCCGCGCCGCCACAGCTTCCATCGATAGAGCGGCGAGATCGACCACAGCAGCGCGTCGTAGGCCCAGCGCGCCAGCGCGGCCTTCGTCACGCCACGCGCTCCCAGGCCTGGATCGTCTGTGCCACCGTCGGCAAGTCGGCCTCGCTGGCCTGGAGCACCGCCGTCCTGGGCTGCCAGTAGGCCGCCGCGCGCCAGGCCTTGTCCTCGATGAAGAGCTGCACCGTCGGCCGGCCCAGCGTCGCCGACATGTGCGACAGGCCGGTGTCGAGGCCGATGCTGCCGTGGCAGCGCGCCATCACGGCGGCCAGCCGGTCCAGCGGCAGGCGCGGCAGCACGGCCGCCGCGGCGCCGACCTGCCCGGCGATCGCCTCGGCGCTGGCGCGCTCGTCGGCCGTGCCCCAGGGCAGCCAGACGCGCGCACCGCGCTGCACGAGCGACCGGCCCAGTTCGGCCCAGTAGTCCGGCGGCAGCAGCTTCTGCGCCTTCGCCGAGCCGTGCACCAGCAGCACCGCGCGCGGATCGGCCCAGGGCGCGTCCTGCGGATCGAGCGCCGGCACTTGCCAGGGTACGACCGGCGGGCCTTCGGACCGGTGGCCGAGCGCGCGCGCCGCCAGGTCGCGCGAGCGATCGACCACGTGGATGCGCACCGGCATGGGCAGGGACTCGTCGTAGGCCCAGCGCGCCGGCGCCTCGTACGCCGAGCCGTCCGTGCGATTGGCCAGGCCGTAGCGCTTGCCGCGCGGCGACAGCGGCGCGGCACGTGCGATCAGCGCGCTCTTGATCAGGCCCTGCAGGTCCAGCACCGCGTCGTAGCGCAGGCCGCGCAGGTGGCGCCAGAAAGCTGCGACCTCGTCGCGCGCCGCGGCGGGCGCCTTGCGCCAGCGCCGCAGCGCGATCGGCAGCACGTGCTCGACCCCGGCGAAGCAGCGTACCAGCGGCACGAAGGCTTCCTCGGCGACCCAGTCGATGCGCGCCGCCGGATGGGCGCGGTGGATGTCGGCCAGCACCGGCGCCGCATGCACGACATCGCCGAGCGAGGACAGGCGGACGATCAGCACCCGCATGGACGCGGCCGCGCGACTCAGTGCGCCGCTGCAGCCACCTGCGCGTCGGGCTTCACGGCGCGCAGCGCGGCCATGAACTGCGCCTGGATGCGCTCCAGCGCCGCGGCGGTCTGGCCCTCGAAGCGCAGCACCAGCACCGGCGTCGTGTTCGAGGCCCGCACCAGCCCGAAGCCGTCGGCGAACTCGGCGCGCAGGCCGTCGATCTTGATGATCTCGGTCGCGCCGTCGAAGCGCGCCTGCTCGCGCAGCCTGGCGACCACCTCGTGGTGCTCGCCCTCGGCGCAGGGCACGTTGAGCTCGGGCGTGCTGTGGCTGGTCGGCAGCGCGTCGAGCACCGCGCTCGGGTTCTTGTGGCGCGACAGGATCTCCAGCAGGCGCGCCGCGGTGTAGGTCGCGTCGTCGAAGCCGTACCAGCGCTCGCCGAAGAAGATGTGCCCGCTCATCTCTCCGGCCAGCGGCGCGCCGCTCTCCTTGAGCTTGGCCTTGATCAGCGAGTGGCCGGTGCGCCACATCACCGGCTCGCCGCCGGCCTCGCGGATCGCGGCCACCAGTCGCTGGCTGCACTTGACGTCGAAGATGATCGGCGCGCCCGGATGGCGCTTCAGGATGTCGCGCGCGAACAGCATCAGCTGCCGGTCGGGGAAGATGTTGTGGCCGTCGGCCGTGACGACGCCGAGGCGGTCGCCGTCGCCGTCGAAGGCCAGGCCCAGCTCCGCGCCCGTCGCCTTCACCGTGCGGATCAGGTCTTCCAGGTTCTCGGGCTTGGACGGGTCGGGGTGGTGGTTGGGGAAGTCGCCGTCGACCTCGGAGTACAGCTCGATCACCTCGCAGCCCAGCGCGCGCAGGATGCCGGGGGCCGACGCGCCGGGGATGCCGTTGCCCGAGTCGACGACGATCTTCATGGTTCGCGCGAGCTTGCAGTCGCCGGTGATGCGGTGCGCGTACTCGGGCCCGATGTTCATCATGGCCGAGCGGCCGACCGATTGCTGGTAGTCCTCGGCCTCGATGCGGCGGCGCAGGCCCTGGATGTCCTCGCCGTGGATCGCGCGGCCGGCCAGCACCATCTTGAAGCCGTTGTAGTCCTTGGGGTTGTGGCTGCCGGTCACCTGGATGCCGCTGCGGCAGCCGTGCGCGCCGCGCGTCGCGGCCATGTAGTACAGCATCGGCGTCGTCACCGCGCCGAGGTCGACGACATCGAGGCCGGTCGAGCGCAGTCCGCGCACCAGGGCGGCCACCAGCGAGGGTCCGGACAGCCGCCCGTCGCGGCCGACGGCGACCGCCTTCTCGCCGAGCTGGCGCGCCTCGGTGCCGAAGGCGCGGCCCAGGTGCTCGGCAAAGCGCTCGTCGATCGTCTGTCCGACGATGCCCCGGATGTCGTAAGCCTTGAAGATCGAAGCAGCGACTTGCATGCGCGGTCCTTGGTTGCGAACCGGCGGATTGTAGGGAGGCCCTGCGCCGCGCCGGTCACGGTCGGGTCACGCGCAAGTCATCGGCAATCCACAGAATCGCGTCCCGTCGATCACCCCCGGAAAGCCCGACGATGAAGCGCCCCGCCCTCCTTGCCGCCCTGCTGATGCTGGTCGCCGGCACCGCCGCCGCCCAGAACGTCGTGATCAGCCAGGTCTACGGCGGCGGCGGCAACAGCGGCGCACCCTTTACCAACGATTACGTCGAGGTGTTCAATCGCGGCGCGACGCCGGCCGACCTGGCCGGCTGGTCGCTGCAGTACGCCTCGGCCACGGGCACCGGCAACTTCGCCGCGAATCCGGTGGTTGCGCTCGGCGGCACGCTGGCCCCGGGCCACTACCGGCTGGTAGCGCTCGGCGGTGGTGCCAACGGCGTGGCGCTGCCCGCGCCCGACTTCAGCGGCAGCACGCTGCTCGCCGCCGGCGCCGGCAAGCTGGCCCTGGTGAGCAGCGGCGCGGGACTCGCGTGCAACGGCGGCTCGACGCCCTGCGCGGCACCCGACCTCGCGCGCATCGCCGACCTGGTCGGCTACGGCAATGCCAACTTCTTCGAGGGCAGCGCGGCCGCGCCGACCTTGTCCAACACGGTCGCGGCGCTGCGTGCGGGCGGCGGCTGCGGCGACAGCAACGACAACGCCGCGGACTTCACGGCCGCCGCTCCCGCGCCGCGCAACGCGGCCTCGGCGGCCAACGTCTGCGGCGCGCCGGTCAATGCGCCCATCGTCACCAGTTGTCCGGCGATCACGCTGGTGGCCGGCAGCGCCGCCAGCGGCCTGGTCGGCGCGAGCGACGCCGACGGCATCGTCACCGGCCTGGGCTTCGCCGGCACGGCGCCCGCGGGCATCGCGATCGCGGACTTCCTGCCGGCCACCGGCCTCGGCGGCAGCGCCGGTGCACGCCTCGAGGTGGCCGCGTCGCTGCCGGCCGGCAGCTACCCGGTCGAGCTGCGCTGGAGCAACAACCAGGGCCAGGCCGCGAACTGCACCGTCGTCGTCAACGCCTCGGCGCTGACGCGCATCGGCACGATCCAGGGCCGCGGCGCCGTCAGCCCGCTGGTCGGCGCGAGCGTCACCACCGAGGGCGTGGTCACGCGCGTCACCAACAACGGCTACTTCCTGCAGGACCCGGTCGGCGACGGCGACCCGCTGACCTCGGAAGGCCTGTTCGTCTTCAACGGCAGCGCCGCCAAGCCCGCGGTCGGCCAGCGACTGCGCCTGACGGGCACGGTCACCGAGTTCAACACCGGCGCCGCCAGCAACGCGACGACCGCCGCCAACCCCTTGACCCAGCTGACCAGCCCGGCCGGCGTCACCGTGCTGGCCGAAGCGCAGACGATCGCGCCGGTGAACCTGACGCTGCCGGTCGCCGACCTCGCCGTCTTCGAGCGCCACGAAGGCATGCTGGTCACGATCGCCGGCCCGCTGGCCGTGTCGCAGAACTTCTTTCTCGGCCGCTACGGGCAACTGACCGTCGCGGGCGGCACGCGCCTCGAGATCCCGACCAACCGCCACCGCCCCGGCCCGCAGGCGCAGCAGCTGGCCGCCGAGAACGCGCGCCGCAGCCTGCTGCTGGACGACGGCAGCAGCCTGCAGAACCCCAGCCCGATTCCCTACCTCGGCGCCGACAACACCGTGCGCGCCGGCGACACCATCACCGCGCTGACCGGCGTGCTCGACTACGGCCTGGCCACCAACTCGAACACCGGCATCGCGAGCTACCGGCTGCAGCCCACCGCGGCGCCGGGCATCCTGCGCGCCAACGCGCGCACGCAGGCACCCGACGCGGTCGGCGGCAACCTGCGGGTCGCGAGCTTCAACGTCCTCAACTTCTTCACCACCTTCACCGACGGCAGCACCGCCGACGGCCAGGTCGGCCAGGGCTGCCGGCTCGGCGACGAGGTCGCTGCGGCCAACTGCCGCGGCGCGAGCAACCTCGCCGAGTTCCTGCGCCAGCGCGCCAAGATCGTCGAGGCCATGGCCGCCATCGATGCCGACGTGCTGGGCCTGATCGAGATCCAGAACAACGGTCCGGTCGCCGTGCAGAACCTGGTCGATGCGCTGAACGCGCGCGTCGGCACGGCGGCCTATGCCGTGCTGCCCGACCCGAGCACCGGCACCGGCAGCGACGCGATCAAGACCGCGATGATCTACAAGCCGGCGCGGCTGCAGCCGGTCGGCGGCGCGCTCAGCGACACCGATCCGGTGCACAACCGCCCGCCGCTGGGCCAGACCTTCGCGGCCGCCAACGGCGAGCGCTTCACGCTGGTCGTCAACCACTTCAAGTCCAAGGGCTGCGACGGCGCCAGCGGGGCCGACCTCGACCAGGGTGACCTGCAGGGCTGCTTCAACGCCACGCGCGTCGCCCAGGCCCAGGCGCTGCGCCGCTTCGTCGAGGCGCTGAAGATCGTCGCCGACAGCGAGGACCTGCTGGTGATCGGCGACCTCAACGCCTACGCGCAGGAGGACCCGATCGCGGACCTCGCCGCGAACGGCTTCGTCGACGAGATCGGGCGCCGCGGCGGCCTCGGTTATTCCTACGTCTTCGACGGCGCGGCCGGGCGGCTGGACCACGCGCTGGCAACGACCGCGCTGAGCCCTCGCGTCACCGGCGTCACCGAATGGCACATCAACGCCGACGAGCCATCGGTCATCGACTACAACACCGAATTCAAGCCCCAGGACCTGTACTCGCCGACGCCCTGGCGCTCGTCGGACCACGACCCGGTCGTCATCGGTCTGCAGCTGGTCAAGGCCATCGACGGCAGCAAGCGCCGCGACCGCATCACCGGCTCGGCGGGCGACGACGTGATCAACGGCGGTCGCGCCTCCGACCTGATCAGCGGCAACGGCGGTCGCGACGTCTTCGTCTACGGGCTGCCGCTGCGCGGCACCGACCTGATCACCGACTTCCTGCCGGGCGACGACCGGCTCGACCTGCGGGCGGTGTTCGGCGGTGCGATCCCGCCCGGCAGCGACCCGGTCGCCAGCGGCACCCTGCGGCTGCTGCCGACGGGCTTCGGCGTGATCGTCCAGGTCGACGCGAACGGCCCGCAACGCCCCAAGCGCTGGCGCAGCGTCGTGCTGCTGCTGGGCGTGAAGGCCTCGGCGCTGCTGCCGGGCCGCGACATCCTGCTGCACTGAGGGCGCGAAGCACAGGTCCGAAAACGGCGAGTGGCGGTGCGGCGGCGGCCTAACATGGCCGCATGGACCTCGCCGCCGCCCCTGCCCCCGCGCCGATCGACGAGGACGCGGCCTACCGCGCCTGGTGCACGCACGATGCGCGCTTCGACGGGCGGCTGTTCGTCGGCGTCACCTCGACCCGCATCTACTGCCGCCCGGTGTGCCGGGTGCGCATGCCGCGGCGCGCGAACATGCGCTTCTTCGGCAATGCCGCGAGCGCCGAGCGCGAGGGCTTCCGCCCCTGCCTGCGCTGCCGCCCCGAGCTGGCGCCGGGCCTGGCGCTGGTCGACTCCTCGCAGGTGCTGGCCCAGCACGCGGCACACCTGATCCAGGAGGCGGTGCACGCCGGGCGCAGCGTCGGCATGCCCGAGATCGCCGCGCGCCTGGGCGTCACCGACCGCCACCTGCGCCGCATCTTCCTGGCCGCGCACGGCGTGACGCCGATCGATCACCTGACGACGCAGCGCCTGCTGTTGGCCAAGCAGTTGCTGACCGACACCGTGCAGCCGGTCACCCAGGTCGCGCACGCCAGCGGCTACGACAGCCTGCGGCGCTTCAATGCCGCCTTCCTGCAGCGCTACCGCCTGAGCCCCAGCGCGCTGCGGCGCGCCGGACGCCACGAGGGTCCGCCCGGCGGCCTGCCGGGCCTGGTGCGGCTGCGCCTGGGCTGGCGCCCGCCCTACGACGTCGATGGCGTGCTGGGCTACTTCGCGCAGCGCCAGGTCGGCGGGCTCGAGGTGGTCGACGCGAGCGGCCTGCGCCGCACGCTGGCGCTGCTGCACGGCGGCCGGCTGCACCGCGGCTGGTTCGCGGTCCGCTTCGACGCGCAGCGCCACGAACTCGAGGCCGCGATCTCGCCCGAGCTCGCCCCCGCGGTCGGCGGCGTGCTGCAGGTCCTGCGCCAGGCCTTCGACCTCGACGCCGACCCCGGGCGCATCGACCCGGTGCTGGCCCGCCTGCCGGTCGCACCGCGACCCGGCATCCGCCTGCCCAGCGGCTTCGGCGGCTTCGAGATCGCGGTGCGCGTGATCCTCGGCCAGCAGGTCACGGTGAAGGCGGCGCGCACGCTGGCGCAGCGCCTGGTCGATCGCTTCGGCGAGCCGATCGTCACGCCCTTCGCCGACCTGTCGCGGCTGTTCCCGACGGCCGCGGCACTGGCCGGCGCCGACCCGGCCGACATCGGCACCCTGGGCATCGTGCGCCAGCGCGTCGGCGCGATCCAGGCGCTGGCGCGCGCGGTGGCCGACGACCGCATCGCCCTGCACCGCGGCGCGCCGCTGGAGCCCACGCTGGACGCGCTGCGCGCGCTGCCCGGCGTCGGCGAGTGGACGGCCCAGGTCATCGCGATGCGCGCGCTGGCCTGGCCCGATGCCTGGCCGGCCACCGATATCGGCCTGTACAACGCGCTCGGCTCGCGCGACGCCGCGCACCTCACCCGACTCGCCGAGGCCTGGCGGCCCTGGCGCGCCTATGCCGTGATGCGGCTGTGGCAGGAACTGGAGACCAGGACATGAACAGCATCCCCCTGCGCGCCCAGGCGCGCACCGACACCCCGCTGGGCCCGATCACCCTCGCCGCGACCGAGCATGGCCTCGCCGGCCTGTGGTTCGACGACCAGAAGCACCACCCCGGCGAGCTCGATGCGCCCGAGGACCCGTCGCAGCGCTGGATCGCACAGACGCTCGAGGAACTCGCCGCCTACTGGCGCAGCGGCGAGGGCCGCTTCACCGCCCCGGTCGACCTGGACGGCAGCGCCTTCCAGCGCAGCGTCTGGGACGCGCTGCGCGGCATCGAGGCCGGCCGCACCACGAGCTACGGCGCCCTCGCCGGATCGCTGGGCCGGGCCTCGGCGGTGCGCGCGGTCGCCGCGGCGGTGGGCCGCAACCCGCTGTCGGTCATCGTGCCCTGCCACCGCGTGCTGGGCGCCGACGGCTCGCTGACCGGCTATGCCGGCGGCCTGGAGCGCAAGGCGGCCCTGCTGCAGCTGGAAGGCGCGCGGCTCCGATGAAGACGCGCGACCTCGGCGAACTGCTCGCACTGGCCGCGCTGTGGGGCGCGTCCTTCCTGTTCATGCGGCTGGGCGCGGGCGAGTTCGGCCCGGTCGCGCTGGCCGGCCTGCGCGTCGTCGGCGCGACGCTCTTCCTGCTGCCCCTGCTGGTCGCGCGCGGCCAGCTGGCGGCGCTGCGGGCGCACTGGCGCGCCCTCTTCGCCGTCGGCATCGCCAATTCGGCCCTGCCCTTTCTGGCCTACAGCTACGCCGCACTCAGCATCACGGCCGGCCTGTCGTCGATCTTCAATGCCAGCACGCCGCTGTGGGGGGCGCTGATCGCCTGGCTGTGGCTCAAGGACAAGCCGACGTCCTGGCGCCTGCTGGGCCTGGCGATCGGCTTCGCCGGCGTGCTGTGGCTGGCCTGGGACAAGGCCAGCTTCAAGCCCGGCGCCGACGGCCTGGCCTCGGGCTGGGCGGTCGGCGCCTGCCTCGCGGCGACGCTGCTGTACGGCTGGTCGGCCAACTTCGCCAAGCGCCACCTGGCCGCAGCGCCGCCGCTGGTGGTGGCCACCGGCAGCCAGCTGTCGGCCGCGGTCGTGCTGCTGCCGCCGATGCTGTGGTGGTGGCCGGCGCAGACGCCATCGGCAACGGCCTGGATCGCAGTCGCGCTGCTGGCCGTGGCCTGCACCGGCGTGGCCTACGTGCTGTATTTCCGGCTCATCGCCCACGTCGGTCCGGCCAAGGCCATCTCGGTGACCTTCCTGATCCCGGTCTTCGCGGTGCTGTGGGGCTGGATGTTCCTGGGCGAGGGCCTGACGCTGGCGATGGGGCTGGGCTGCACCGTGATCCTGCTCGGCACGGCGCTGGCGACGGGCCTGCTGAGGCCGCGGCCAGCCCCGTAAACCGCGAGCTGAGGCCGGATTCCGGTCCAAGTCGGCGCTTCGCAGCGCCGGCCGGCGACCGACACTGTCGCCGTCGACGTCTTGCCGGGGGGCCGGTCCGATGCGGCGGGCACTGTGCTGTCCTGCCGATCCGACGACAACGCGTCTGCAAAGCCTGCAGTACCTGTCCTGTCGCCGCCATTTCCATCGGAGCCCTCCATGCGCCTCAACGAGCCCGTCACCCAGCGCGAGTTCGAGTTTCCCGACCACGCGACGCTGATGTCGACCACCGACACGCAGAGCTACGTCACCTACGCCAACGCCGCCTTCATCGAGGTCAGCGGTTTCAGCCGCGACGAGGTGATGGGCCAGCCGCACAACCTGGTGCGCCACCCCGACATGCCGAAGGAAGCCTTCGCCGACATGTGGAGCACGCTCAAGGGCGGCGAGCCGTGGACCGCGCTGGTCAAGAACCGCCGCAAGAACGGCGACCACTACTGGGTGCGCGCCAACGCGACACCCGTGATCCGCAACGGCCAGCACGCCGGCTACATGTCGGTGCGCACCAAGGCCAGCCGCGACGAGATCGCCGGCGCCGAGGCGCTGTACCGCGAGTTCCGCGAAGGCAAGGCCGGCAGCCGCCGCTTCCACAAGGGCCTGGTCGTGCGGACCGGCCTGGGCGGCTGGCGCTCCATGTTCCAGACCATGTCGGTTCGCTGGCGCATCCGCTCGACGCTGCTGACGCTGGCCCCGGCCCTCGTCGCCGGCGCCTGGGGCCTGGGCCTGGCGGGCGGCGCGCTCGGCGGCCTGGCCGGCGTGATCGCCGCGGCCTGCTTCCTGGCGTCGTGGTGGCTGGAGTCGCAGATCTCGCGCCCGCTGGAGCAGGTGCTCGAGCAGGCGCTGCGCGTCGCTTCGGGCGAAAGCCAGAAGGCCGTGCACATGAACCGCGTCGACGAGATCGGCATGACGCTGCGCACCATCAGCCAGCTCGGCCTGATGTTCCGCTGGCTGATCGACGACGTCAGCGGGCAGGTGCTCAACGTCCAGACCGCGATCAACGAGATCGCCCAGGGCAACAACGATCTCAGTTCGCGCACCGAGCAGGCCGCGTCGAGCGTGCAGCAGACCGCCTCGTCGATGACGCAGATGACCGCGACGGTGAAGAGCAACGCCGACACCGCGACCCAGGCCAACCAGCTGTCGGGCTCGGCCAGCGACGCCGCGGCGCGCGGTGGTCGCGCGGTCTCCGAGGTCGTGACGACGATGAACGACATCACGCACAGCTCGAAGAAGATCGCCGACATCATCAGCGTGATCGACGGCATCGCCTTCCAGACCAACATCCTCGCCTTGAACGCCGCCGTCGAAGCGGCCCGCGCCGGCGAGCAGGGCCGCGGCTTCGCGGTCGTGGCCGGCGAGGTGCGCAACCTGGCCCAGCGCAGCGCGCAGGCGGCCAAGGAGATCAAGGACCTGATCGGCGCCAGCGTCGACAAGGTCGAGGCCGGCGCCAAGCTGGTCGACGACGCCGGCAAGACCATGGACGACATCGTGAGCCAGGTGAAGCGCGTCAGCGACCTGATCGCCGAGATCAGCTCGGCCACGCACGAGCAGACCGGCGACATCACCCAGGTGAGCCAGGCGGTCGGTTCGCTGGACCAGATCACGCAGCAGAACGCCGCGCTGGTCGAGCAGAGCGCCGCGGCGTCGGAGAGCCTGAAGCAGCAGGCCACCCGCCTGGTCGAGGCGGTCAGCGTGTTCCGCTGATCCTCGCGCTGCGCAGTCGAAGAGGCGGCCCTCGAGGCCGCCTTCTCATTTGGCGCGCCGGTAGTCGCTGGGCGACAGCCCGAGGTGGCTGCGGAACACGCGGCTGAAGTGCGCCATGTTCGAGAAGCCGAAGGCGAAGGCGATGTCGGTGATCGAGCGCGCCTCGTTGGCGCGGTCGTCGAAGCTGCGACGGCAGGCCTCGAGCCGGCGACGCAGGATGTAGCCGGCCACGCCGTCGGGCTCCTCGGCGAAGGCGTTGTAGAGCTGGCGGCGACTGCAGTTGAGCGCATGCGCGATGGCGTCGACCGTGAGCGCCGGGTCGCCCAGGCGCGCGGCGATGTGCTGCTTGATGCGTTCGCGCAGCGCCTCGCGCTGCGTCACCGCGGTGCCGATGCCGGCCAGGTCGAGCATCGCCAGGTGCACGAACTGCGTGATCGCGTCGCCGACGCCGCGCGCCGCGGTCTCGGACATGCCCGGCAGCTCGCGGTAGGCCGAGCGCATGGTCTCCAGGGCCAGCCGCGCGACGCCGCCGCTGCCGCCCATGCGCCGTGCCATCAGCGGGTCGAGCGAGACGCCGCGCTCGGCCAGGCGCGCCTTGGGCAGCATCACGATCAGGTGCTCGACGCGCACCGGGTTGGCGACCGCGTAGCTGTCGGTGGTGTCGTAGATGCTCCACTGGTCGGGCGTGACCCAGGCCTCGCGGCCCTGCTGCTCGACCCCGGCGCAGCCCACGTAGGGCGCGACGATCTTCAGGTAGCCGACCTCGGAGCTGCGCACCATCGCGGCCGAGCGCATCACGCGGTGGCGGTTGGCCTCCAGCCGCGTCAGCACCACGTCGCCGGCGTGCAGCGTGGTCATGCGGCCGTCGAAGCCACCGTCGCCGTAGAGGTCGGACTTCAGGCCGCAGAACAGGCGGTCGATCCAGTCGGACCAGTAGCCCGCGCGCTCGGCAGGGGCGACCTGGTCGGTGTTCATCGCGGCGCTGGTGATGGCCATGGCGCATGCCCTCCGGGCCGACAGCGTATCGGCGCGGCCGCGGCGGCTCAAGGCCGCGAACCCGGCCCCGGGTAAGACACTAGCGGGCGTGCACGGATCGTCAAGCCGCCTGCATGCGGCGGCAAGCGGCGGCGGCGGCGGCGGCCAAGAATCCGGCCACATCGACCCACACCGACCGGCCCAGCCGGCGCCCCCAAGGAGACACCGATGACCGCACGCCGCACCCCACCCTCCGGCCTGAAGCGCCGCACCGTCCTGCAGGCGGCCTCGGCCGCGTCCGCCGCGCTGGCCCTGCCAGGCCTCGTACGCGCCCAGGCGGCGCCGGTGCGCATCGGCTACGCCATCGCGCGCACGGGGCCCTGGACCACCGGCGCCCAGGTCAGCCAGGAACCCAACTACCTGCTGTGGGCCGAGCAGCAGAACGCCGCCGGCGGCCTGAACGTCAAGGGCACGAAGCGGCCCATCGAGCTGGTCAGCAGCGACGACCAGAGCAACATCGAGACCTGCGTGCGCACCTACGAGAAGCTGATGGGCAGCGACAAGGTCGACCTGGTCCTGGCCCCCTGGGGCAGCAACGCCAACTTCGCGGTCGCGCCGCTGGCCACGCGCTTCGGCTATCCCTTCCTCGCGCCCACCGCGCTGAGCCGCCGGCTGATCGAGATGAAGCTGCCCTACTTCTTCTCGCTGCTGCAGCAACCGGCGCCGATGATGAACGCGCTGGTCGACATGCTCAAGGCCAACGGCGTGCGCTCGATCGCGACGATCTACGTCGACGACCTGTTCGGCCTGGAGAACTACGCGGCGCTCAAGGTCGCGCTGCAGGGCACCGGCATCAGCCTGGTCGAGGACAAGAGCTACCCGCTGGGCGTGAAGGACCTGTCGCCGGTGCTGCGCAGCATCAAGGACAAGGCACCCGACGCCTTCGTCGGCCTGACCTACCCGCCCGACACCATCCTCGCCAGCCGGCAAAGCAAGGAGATCGGCTTCAACCCGAAGTTCTTCTACGCCAGCGTCGGCACCGCCTTCCAGCTCTACCGCAACGTGATGACGCCCACCGGCGCCGAGGGCGTGCTGGGCATGGGCTCGTGGAACGCGAAGACCAGTGCCGGCGCCAAGGCCTACTTCGACGCCCACGTCGCCAAGTACGGCGCCCAGAAGGAGCCCGACCGCTGGGCCAGCGGCGCGACCTGGGCCGGCCTGGAGATCCTGACCGCCGGCGTCGCCAAGGTCGGACTGGACCGCAAGGCCCTGCGCGACTACGTGGCGAACACCGAGCACTCCACCATCCTCGGCAAGATCAGGTTCGCCGGCAGCGAGAACGTCGGCACGCCGGGCTCGGTGGGCCAGTGGCAGAAGGGCGAGTTCGAGGTCGTGTGGCCGAAGTCGAACGCGACCTCGACGCTGATCGCCAAGCCGGCGTGGAGCTGAGTGTCGTGTCGTTCCGGGCGCGGTGCGACTCGGCAGGCGGTGTGCGGCGGGGGCGCGGGAGGGGGCGGTCTCCGCTGCGCGGCGACTGCACTGCGGTGCTCGGACCGCGGTCGCGCCGCAGAACTCACTGCGCTCACTGCGTGAGCTGCGTTCAGACAACCGCGGCGAGTCAGATCGCGAAGCGCGCTGCGCGCGCCGACCTCGATCCTGCGCGCCTCGTCGCCCCCAACCGCGCCCCCGCCGCACACCGCCTGCCGCGCTCCGACGGCTGGGCGGTTCGACCGAAAGGCAGACCCGGCATCAGCAAAGGCGCGCCCGGGAACTCTGCAGCGCGCCTGTGGGGCGCCGAGAAGCGCAGGGCTTGTGGCCGCGCGCGCAGCGCGCTTCGTGGACTGACCCGTCGCGGTTGTCTGAACGCAGCTCACGCAGTGAGCGTAGTGAGTTCTGCGACGAGGCCGCGAGCCCGAGCATCGCAACGCCACGGCGCAGAGCAACCGAAATGACTCTCGGCGCCTGGCTCGAACTGATCGCCTCCGGCCTGATCACCGGCGGCGTGTATGCGCTCGTCGCGCTGGGGTTGAACCTGCAGTACGGGCTGATGCGCATCCTCAACATCGCGCACGGCGAATTCCTGATGGTCGGCGCCTTCCTCACGTGGACCGCGCAGTCGGCGCTGGGCCTGTCGCCGCTGTCGATGATCCCGGTGTGCTTTGCCGTGCTGATGGCGATGGGCCTCCTCATTCACCGCCTGAGCTTCCGCCGCCTGGCGCGCACCAGCCCCAACCTCGACGTCTTCGAGGCGCGCGGCCTGATGGTCGCCTTCGGCCTGATGTTCCTGCTGCAGAACGCCGCGCAGCTGGTCTGGGGCGGCGACCTGCGCGGCTACGACTACCTGACCGGGCCGGTGGCGATCGGCGGCGCGCAGTTCGCCGCCAACAAGCTGCTGCTGCTGGCGCTGGCGCTGCTGTTCAGCGGCGCGCTGATCGCCGTGCTGCGCGGCACGCTCTACGGCAAGGGCGTGCGGGCGCTGATGCAGTCGCCGACCGGCGCGCAACTGGTCGGCATCGACACGACGCGGCTGCACCCGCTGATGTTCGGCGTGGGCCTGGGCCTGTCGGGCGTGGCCGGCTGCCTGCTGTCGATGACCTACACGATCTCGCCGACCATGGGCGAGCCCTACACCGTGACCGCGCTGATCGTCATCACGCTCGGCGGCTTCGGCAGCATGGCCGGGGCGCTGGTGGGCGGCCTGGCGCTGGGCGTGGTCGAGGCGCTGGGCATGCACTTCACCAGCCCGTCGCTGAAGTCGCTGCTGTCCTACGGCATCTTCATCGCCGTGCTGCTGTGGCGGCCCAACGGCCTGTTCGTGCGCAAGTGAGCCTGGCCCGATGAAGCGCGACCTGCTGATCCTCTTCGCCCTCGCCGGCTGGGCGCTCGCGGTGCCGCACTACGGCAGCGACTTCCTCGTCTCGCTGGCGCTCACCTGCCTGATGTACGCGGCGCTCGCCACCAGCTGGAGCCTGTTCTGCGGCACGACCCGCTACCTATCGCTGGCGACCGCGGCCTTCTTCGGCATCGGCGCCTACACCAGCGCGCTGGTGCTCGACCAGGCCGGCTGGGCCGCGGCCATCGGGCTCGGTGCCGCGATCGCGGCCGTCGTCGCGGTCGTGATGGGCCTGGCGGTGCTGCATCTGCGCGGCACCTACTTCGCGGTGCTGACCTTCGGCATGACCGAGCTGATCCGCCATGCGATCACCTACTGGGAGAAGCAGGTCACCGGCACCGTCGGCCGCGTGCTGAGCACCGTGCCCGAGCGCGACACGATCTACCTCACGGTGCTGGGCCTGGCCGTCGCGGCCGTCGCGGTGGCCATCGTCGTGAAGCGCAGCCGCTTCGGCCTGGCGATGGCCGGCATCGGCGCCGACGAGCAGCGCGCGCAGACGCTGGGCGTGAACACCCGGCTCGTCAAGACCGCCGGCTTCGCGCTGACCGCGGCCTTCGCCGGCGCGGTGGGCGCGGCGATGAGCGTGCGCTGGACCTACATCGACCCGGCCACGGTCTTCAACCCCTTCATCGGCTTCCAGACGGTGCTGATCGCGCTGATCGGCGGCGCGGCCACGCTGTGGGGCCCGCTGATCGCCGCCGTGGTCTTCAGCCTGCTGGCCGAGACGCTGCGCCTGCAGGCGCCGCAGGTCTACATGATGTCGCTGGGCCTGCTGCTGATCCTGTGCGTGTTGTACCTGCCGGGCGGGCTGGCCTCGCTGCGCGTCGAGAGCCTGCGGCAGTGGCGCGACGACCTGCTGGCAGGGTGGCGCGCGCTGCGCCGGCCGCGACCGTCTTCGGAGAGCGCCGCATGAACGGCCACCCGCTGCTCGAGGCCCGCGACGTGACGGTGCGCTTCGGCGGCCTCGTCGCGGTCGACGCGGTCAGCGCCGCCTTCGCGCCGGGCGAGCTGGTCGGCATCATCGGCCCCAACGGCGCCGGCAAGACGACTTTCTTCAACGCCTTGTCGGGCGTGGTCGCGCCGACCGCCGGACGGCTGTTCGCCCAGGGCCGGCGGCTCGACGGCGCCGGGCCGCACCGCTACGCGCGCCAGGGCATCGCACGCACCTTCCAGACGCCGCGCGTGTTCGGCGAGCTGAGCGTCGCCGACAACGTCGGCTTCGGGCTGCAGTTCGCCGGCCGCGGTCGCAGCGCCCCGGGGCTGCTCAAGGACGGGCCGGCGATCCTGGCGCTGATCGGACTGGGCGGCCAGGCCGCGTTGCCCGCCGCCGCGATCACGCCCTCGCAGCAGCGCCTGCTGGAGATCGGCATGGCGCTCGCGACGCGACCGCGCCTGCTCCTGCTCGACGAGGTCGCCGCCGGCCTGACCGAGTCCGAGATCGAGGCCATGGCCCGCCTGATCCGCCGCCTGCGCGACGAACTGGACCTGACCGTGATCTGGATCGAGCACGCGGTGACGACGCTGCTGCGCCATGTGGAGCGCGTGCTCGTGCTGCACCAGGGCCGCAAGATCGCCGACGGCGCGCCGGCGGAAGTAGTGCGCAACCCCGAGGTCGTCGAAGCCTACCTCGGCGACGAGATGGCGCAGGCCGCATGAACAACGAGATCGAAACCGCGCTCGGCCGCCGCCTCGCCCACCTGAAGGTCGAGGGCCTGTCGGCCGGCTACGGCGCCTTCCTGGTGCTGCGCGGGCTGTCGCTGGAGGCGCGGCCCGGCCTGACGGTGATCCTCGGACCCAACGGCGCCGGCAAGACGACGCTGCTGAAGGCGATCGCGGGCCTGATCCCGCGTGGCGGCAGCTTGACGCTCGACGGCCAGACGATCGGAGGCGATGCGAAGACGAGCGAGATCGTCCGGCGCGGGATCGCGCTCGTGCCCGAAGGCCGGCAGCTCTTCCCGCAGATGTCGGTGGCCGAGAACCTCGAGCTCGGCGGCTGGCTCGTGCCGCCCGACGAACGGGCGCGCCGGCTCGAGCAGGCCTTTGCGGACTTTCCGAAGCTGCGCGAGCGCGCCCGCCAGCTGGCCGGCACGATGAGCGGCGGCGAGCAGCAGATGGTCGCCGTGGCGCGCGCGATGATGAGCGCGCCTCGCCTGCTGATGCTCGACGAGCCCTCGCTCGGCCTCGCGCCGCGCATGGTCGACGAGCTGCTCGCGATCGCCCGCCGCATCGCCGACGCCGGCACCACCGTGCTGATGGTCGAGCAGAACGTCCGCAAGGCACTCGCCGTCGCCGACCGCGGCTACGTGCTGGAGCGCGGCCGCCTGGTCGCCAGCGGCCCGGCCACGCTGCTGGCGCGGTCCACCATCGTCCGCCAGGCCTATCTGGGCAGCGGCGCCACAGCGGCGCCAACGGCTGCCGTTTCCACCGCGAAGGAGAGTCCCATGTCCGACCTGTCCATGCTCATCAACGGCCTCGCCGTCTCGGCCGAGAAGGGCGCCAGCTTCGAGCGCCGCAATCCGCTCGACGGCAGCATCGCCACGCGCGCACCGGCGGCCAGCGAGGCCGACGCGGTGGCCGCGGTCGAGTCGGCGGCCGAGGCCTTCGTCGCCTGGAGCCAGGCCGGCCCCGGCGAGAAGCGCGCCCTGCTGCTGAAGGCGGCCGACGCGCTGGAGGCCCGGACGCCGAAGTTCATCGAGGCCATGGCGGCCGAGACCGGCGCCACCGGCCCCTGGGCCGGCTTCAACGTGATGCTGGCCGCCGGCATGATCCGCGAGGCGGCCGCGCTGACGACGCAGATCGCCGGCGAGGTCATCCCCTCCGACGTGCCCGGCTCGCTGGCCATGGGCCTGCGCCAGCCGGCCGGCGTGGTGCTGGGCATCGCGCCCTGGAACGCGCCGGTGATCCTGGGCGTGCGCGCGATCGCCGTGCCGCTGGCCTGTGGCAACACCGTGGTGCTGAAGGGCAGCGAGAACTGCCCGCGCACCCACCAGCTGATCGCCGAGGCCTTCCAGGAGGCCGGCTTCGCGCCGGGTGTCTTCAACTACCTCACCAATGCGCCGGCCGATGCCGGCAAGGTGGTCGAGGCCATGGTCGCGCACCCTGCGGTGCGACGCGTCAACTTCACCGGCAGCACGCGCGTCGGCAAGCTGATCGCGATGACCTGCGCCAGGTACCTGAAGCCGGTCGTGCTGGAACTCGGCGGCAAGGCGCCGCTGCTCGTGCTGGACGACGCCGACCTGGACGCCGCGGTCGATGCCGCGGCCTTCGGCGCCTTCGCCAACAGCGGGCAGATCTGCATGAGCACCGAGCGCCTCGTGGTCGACGCCAAGGTCGCCGACGACTTCGTCGCGAAGTTCGTGAAGAAGGCGAAGTCGCTGCCGCTCGGCGACCCGCGCCGACCCGAGCCCGTGGTCCTGGGCTCGGTGGTCGGCATGGGCACGGTCGAGCACTGCAATGCGCTGATCGACGACGCGCTCGCCAAGGGCGCGAAGCTGCTGTGCGGCGGCAAGGCCGACAGCACGCTGATGCCGGCGACGGTGCTGGACCACGTGACGCCGGCCATGCGCATCTACCGCGAAGAGACCTTCGGGCCGGTGAAGTGCGTCGTGCGCGTCGACGGCGTCGAGGCCGCGATCGCCTGCGCCAACGACAACGAGTACGGCCTGGCGGCGGCGGTGTTCGGCCGCGACCTGGCGCGCGCGATGAACGTCGCGCGGCGCATCGAGTCCGGCATCTGCCACGTCAACGGGCCGACGGTGCACGACGAGGCGCAGATGCCCTTCGGCGGCGTCAAGGGCTCGGGCCTGGGCCGCTTCGGCGGCAAGGCCGGTATCGCCGAGTTCACCGAGCTGCGCTGGATCACGGTGCAGACGACGCCGCGCCACTACCCGTTCTGAGGCCGGGCGGCGGCCTACCCAGTCGCCCTGGATCGCACAGTCAGAGCCAGTACTCCCAGGCACGCGCAAAGGCCTCCTTCAGGCGCAGGTCCAGCGAGCGCCGCGTCCACTGGTCGAGCGTGATCTCGTCGGACGCGGCCAGGTCCTTGTCGAACATGGCGCGGACCTCGCGGCCGAACTCGGCGCCCAGCACCACCGCGTTGAGTTCGTGGTTGTGCAGGAAGCTGCGCCAGTCGAGGTTGGTCGATCCGACGGTCGCCCACACGCCGTCGATCAGCGCCGTCTTGGAATGCAGGATCGCGCCGCGCCGCTCGTGGATCCTGATGCCGGCGCGCAGCAGCCGCTCGTAGTAGTTGCGGCCGGCGTGGAAGACCAGCCAGGAGTCGGTCTTGCTCGGCAGAATGAGCTTCACGTCGACGCCGCGCGCCGCGGCCGCTTCCAGCGCGGCCAGCAGCTGCGGGTCGGGCGCGAAGTAGGCGTTGGTCAGCAGCACGCTGGTCTCGGCGCTGGCGATGGCCGACAGCAGCGTCGCGTAGATCAGGCTGTACGGCTCCTCGGGCGAGCTGCCGATGGCGCGCACGACATCGCGGCCGACGTTCTCGGGCGGCGGCAGGTAGTGGCGCGGCAGCAGCGGCGGCCCCTTCTGATCGCCCCAGGTGGCGAGGAAGAGCTTCTGCAGCTCGGCCACCACCGGTCCCTGCAGCTGCAGGTCGGTGTCGCGCCAGGCCAGCCCGCGGTCGGTGGCGCTGTCGATGGCGCGCTCGGCGCGCCGGCGCGAGCCGCCGGAGTAGACGCTGCTGATGTTGATGCCGCCCAGGAAGGCCGTGCGGCCGTCGACGATCAGCAGCTTGCGGTGGTCGCGCTGGTTCACCTGCCAGTCCTTGCGCGCCGCCAGCGGATTGACCGGGTTGAACTCGAGCACCTGCACGCCGGCGTCGATCAGCCGCTGGAAGTAGGCCGCCGGCGTGGCGATCGTGCCCACGCTGTCGCGGATCAGGTTGACCTGCACGCCCTGCTGCTGCCGCGCGATCAGGGCCTGCGCGAAGCGCTGGCCGACCTCGTCGTCCTCGAGGATGTAGGTCTCCATGTTGATGTGGTCGCGCGCCGCCGCGATCGCCGCGAACATCGCCTCGTAGGTGGCCGGGCCGTCCTGCAGCAGCCGCACGCGGTTGCCGGTGGTCAGCGGGCTGCCGACGATCGCTTCCTCGAGCGCCAGGTGGCGGTCGAAGATGTCGGTGTCCTCGCCGCGCTGGCTGCGCAGGCGGGCGATGATGGCCTGGCTCTGCGCGGTCGACAGCGGGCCCTGCGCACCCGCCAGCTGGACCGGTGCGCCGCGCGGCCGGGCGAGGTCGGGCACGAAGGTCGGCAGGCTGCTGCAGCCCGCCAGCACCAATGCGGTCAGTGCCAGTGCCGCAAGGTGACCGGGCATCGAGGGCGCCGTCATGGCTGCGTCTCCATCCGCCGCGCCGCGCCGCGCCGCATCAGCGCCTGGCAGCCGCTCGCGCTGCGCTCGGCGCCGTCGGCGTTGCCGGTGTCGACCAGCGGGATCAGCGCGGCCAGCGGATTGATCAGCCCCAGCAGCAGCGAGGTCGCGAGCTTGCGGCCCAGCCCGCCCTTCTCGATCGACACCTCGGGCTTCGCCAGGCTGCCGCGCACGCGCAAGGGCGTGCGCAGCGCCAGCGGGCTGAAGTCCTTGGGCGCCACCACCGCGCACAGGTCCAGCGTCTCGTCGACCAGCGACAGCGAGCCGTCGATCCAGATCGCCGAGTCGCTGGTGTCCACCACCATCACGCGCGGCCGCAGCACGCCCTTGTCGGCGACCAGGTCGGCCACCGCGCACTGCACCGGCAGCGCAGCGTCGCCGCGGATCAGCAGGCCCAGGCTCTCGGCC
This sequence comes from uncultured Methylibium sp., assembly GCA_964622685.1. Lineage (GTDB taxonomy): Bacteria > Pseudomonadota > Gammaproteobacteria > Burkholderiales > Burkholderiaceae_C > Methylibium. The sequence continues at coordinate 4,933 of CAZUUU010000016.1, read as the reverse complement.
AGGTCCAGGCCGGCGGCCTCGACCGTGGCGTGCGAGATCGAACCTTCGTGCAGCTCGGTGCGCACGCTGCCGCGCAGGCTGCCCAGGATCTCGGCCGTGGAGCGCCCCTGCCAAGTCAGCGCCGCCTTGCCGCTGAGCCGGCCCGACACGAAGGGCGGCGCACCGTCGGCGCGCGCCTGGCGCACCCAGCGTTCGAGCCGCACGCCGTCCCAGCGCAGGTCGGTGGTCCAGCCGGCCGGGCTATCGCGGCCGTCGAGGCTCAACCGGCCCTGCAGGCGCCCCTGGGCCGTGCGCGCGTCGACGTCGCGCAGCGTCATCACGCCCTTCGACAGCAGCAGGTGCGCGCGCAGCGGCCGCAAGGGCTCGAGCAGCGCGGTGTTCAGGTCGACCTCGCCGATGTCGATCAGCACGTTGGCATCCATCGCGCGCAAGGACGGCAGGTCGAAGGCCCGGTCGGGCAGGACGCGACCCGGCTTGCGCGCGACGCCGTTCGAGGCCGGGGTCACGCCCACCGCCGGCCCCAGGTCGGTCAGCAGCAGGCGGCTGCCGCCCAGCCGCCCGGTCAGCATCGGCCGCGCCGGCCCCGGGCCGGGCACCGGGCCGTAGGCGAAGGCGCCGCGCAGGCGGCTGCTGCCGACGGTCGCATCGTCGATCGCCAGCTGCCACAGCGCGTCTTTGCGCACGACGCTGCCCTCGGCACGGAAGGCGCCGGTGGTCGGCAGCGTGACGCCCACGGTGTCGCCGACCGCCGCGAGCGACGAACCCTGCAGGCTGAAGCGGCCGCCCAGGTCCTGCAGGCTGCCGGCACGACCGTCGAAGGCGAGTCGCGAGCGGCCGATCTCGGCCTTCAGCCGTACGTTCTTCGGGGCGGTGGCCGTCCCGCCGTCCGAGGCCAGCAGGTCCAGCTTCAGCGGCAGGTCGCGAAAGCGCCCCGTCGCCTCGAGCCGCCAGCCGGACGTCGGGCCCGACGCCGGCGACACGCGCCCCTCGGCATCGACGGCCAGGATCTCGTCGCGCACGTGGAGCTCGGCACTGCCGAGACGCAGGTGCACGAAGCGCGGCAAGGACAGCGGGCGCGGCGCCGCATCCGGCGGCTGCTCGCCGAACTGCCACGAGGCGCGGCCGTCGGCGCGGCGCTCCAGGTGGCTGTCGAGCGTCGCCGCTTCCAGCCGCTCGACGCGCAGCACGTCGCCGCGGTGGGCGCGCCAGAGGTCGATGTAGCGCAGGTCGAGCGCGACCTCGTTCGCCTGCAGCAGGTGCGGCGCCCGGCTCCAGGCCGGCGCGCCGACGACGAGCCGCGGCGCGCGCAGCTGCAGCCCGCCCAGGAAGCGCAAGCGGACGCTGCCGCTGCCTGCCGCGTCGGCCGACAGGTCGACGCTGCGTTGCAGGCGCTCCGCCAGCACCCGCTGGAGCGGCGCCACGAGGAGGGGCCAGCCGCGCCATTCGCCCAGTGCCAGAGCAGCCAGCAGAGCCAGCAGGACGCCCGCCGCCGCGACGCGCCGGTGCCGCCATGGCCCCCGTGCAGCGTCAGCGGCCACGGCTCAGGCGGCCTGCGGCAGAGGCAGCAGGCGCTGCTGCTCCTTCCGGACGACCGCATAGCACTCGCAGCTGCGCTGCTCGAGCCGGGGCCGGTCGAGCACCGTGATGCGGCCTCGGCGATAGCGGATCACGCCGGCGCGCTGCAGCTTGAGCGCCGCCGACGTCACGCCCTCGCGGCGCACCCCCAGCAGCCTGGCGACGCCTTCCTGCGTCATCTCGAACTCGTCGGAGGAAGATCGGTCCAGGCTCTGCAGCAGCCGGCGGCAGAGCTGCTGGTCGATGGTGTGATGGCGATTGCAGGCCGCCGTCTGCGTCACCTGCACGATCATCGACCGCGTGTAGCAGAGCAGCATCGTCAGCACCGGACCGCCGCGCGCAAGCTCCTGCTTCATCAGCGCGGCGTGCAGGCGATAGGCCTGGCCTGCGTACTGCACCACCGCCTGGCTGGGCGTCGCATCGCCACCCATGCAGTGCGCCAGGCCCACCATGCCGTCGTTGCCGACGATGGCGGTCTCGATCGAGGCGCCGTCCTGCGTCAGGTACAGCAGCGACACGACGGCCGAGACCGGAAAGAGGACATGGCAGGCAGCCGGCCCGGATTCGCCGATCACCTGGCCGGCGCGCAACTCCACCAGTTCCATCTCCGGCAACCAGCGCCGCAGGTCGGCGTCCGGCAGCGAGGCGAGCAGATAGTTCTGCCGCAGATCGGCGATCGAGCGGGCTGACGTGTTCACGGGACTCTCCGCAGTGTCGAGTCCCCATGGTCCGCCCCGCCGCCACCCGGCGATATCGGCGCAGGCCGGGTTCCGCTGTCGGCCGCTTCCTACAGCAGCGCTCCCTGGGCGGCGCAGCGGCGGCCCTCGTGGGCCGCCACCCTCCAGCCCGATCGACTCTTGCAATGACTTTGCCGCTACCCTGTCGACTCCCTCACCTCCGCCACCCCCATGCCCCGCGGCCGCTGGCACGTCGAACACCACCGGGCCGACCGGATCGGCTGGCTGCGCGCGGCCGTGATGGGCGCGAACGACGGCATCGTCTCGACCGCGAGCCTGGTGGTGGGCGTCGCTGCGGCGCAGGCGAGCCATGCCGGCATCCTGCTGACCGGCATCGCGGGCCTGGTGGCCGGGGCGATGTCGATGGCGGCCGGGGAGTACGTGTCCGTGCACTCGCAGGCCGACACCGAGGCGGCCGACCTGGCGCGCGAGCGGGCGGAGCTCGAGGCGAGCCCGGCTGCCGAGCGGCGCGAGCTGGCGGCCATCTACGTGGCGCGCGGGCTCGACGCGACGCTGGCTGACCAGGTGGCCGGGCAGCTGATGTCGCACGATGCGCTGGGCGCCCACGCGCGCGACGAACTCGGCCTGAGCGAGAGCACGGCGGCGCGCCCGCTGCAGGCCGCCCTGGCCTCGGCCGGCAGCTTCGCCGTGGGAGCGGCCCTGCCGCTGGCGGTGACGGCGTGGGGGCCGCCAGGCACGCTCATCGCGTGGGTCTCGGCGACCTCACTGCTCTTCCTGGCCCTGCTGGGCGCGGTGGCCGCGCGCGTCGGCGGCGCCCGCCCCGCGATCGGCGCCCTGCGCGTCGCCTTCTGGGGCGCACTGGCGATGGCGATCACGGCCGGCGCAGGGCTGGTGTTCGGCGCGACGGCCTGAACCGGTCGCCGGGCCCCGGCCGCGGGCCGCGCGCTCCGCGGTGCGCCGGACTTCGTCAGGCCGGGGCCGCCTCCGCGCGCCGCACCTGGGCGGCCAGGGCCAGCAGCGCGCCGACGACGATGCCGGCCACCGCCAGCGCCGCGCCGGCCGACAGCATGGCGAGCCCGGTCACGCCCTGCCCCACCGAGCAGCCGGCCGCCGTCACGCCGCCGACGCCCATCAGCAGGCCGCCCAGCAGGTGGTCGCGCAGCTCGCGCGGGCCGGAGAAGGATTCGAGCCGGAACTCGCCGCGCAGTCGTGCCGAGACGAAGCTGCCCACCAGCACGCCGACCGTCAGCATCACGCCGAAGGTGGCGGTCGCATTCTTGTCGGACCAGAAGGTCAGCAGGTCCAGCGTGTGCGCCACCGGCGCGGTGAAGGTCAGCGCCTCGGGGCGGCGCGACTGGGTGCCGAGCCAGGCCGGCTCCAGCGTCTCGGGGTGGTCGGGCAGGTAGCCGACGAAGCCGGTCAGCCACCAGGCGGCCGGCACCAGCAGGCCGATCACGACGCTGGCCCCCCACTGCACCGGCTCCATGTCGGCGCGCCGCCGCCACAGCCACGCGAGCGCCACCGCGACCAGCGCCGCCAGCAGCACGCCGCGCCAGGTCGCGGCCGATCCGGGCAGCCAGGCCGTGAGCAGCGAGCCCAGGTCCTGCGGCACCGGCAGCTGCACGCCCCAGCTGTCGACGCTGCGCACGCGCGCCTCGGCGAACACGCCGCGCAGCGTCATCTGCGCGGCGATCGCCGCGACCAGCAGCGTGACGATCGCCTTCAGGTTGCCCGCGCCCGCCTTCACCAGGCTGCGCTGCGGGCAGCCGGCCGCCAGCACCATGCCGTAGCCGAACACCAGGCCGCCGAGCAGGTAGGACGCCCACAGGAAGCGGTCGCTCCAGGCCAGCGCGCGCGGCGCCTCGAAGACCTGCAGCGCGATCAGCGCCTGCGTGCCCGCCGCGGCGACCACGACCACCAGCAGCCACGACAGCATGCGGCCCTGGCCGCCGAAGATGTACCAGTCCGCGATCGCGCCGCGCACGCAGAAGCGCGAGGCCTGACCTGCGGCGCCGAGCACCAGCCCGAGCAACAAGGCCCCCCAGACGACGGCCTGGGTGGCGGCTTGCGGAGAGAGCGGGAAGTCCATGCGGGGGCTCGTGGCGATCGGGCGGCCATTCTGCCCGGGACACCGTGCAAACCCCTATAGCCGCATATTTGCATACGCTTATATTTGCAGTCGCTGATCTACACCGCCCCCTCTGCCGTGCCCCCCACCCCCTCCCTGGCCGGCCGCCTGCTGAAGGCCCCCGAGCACTTCCTCGACCGCGACGGTGTCCGCACGGTGTTCCGCGAAGGCCAGGCCGGACGGCGCGACTTCATCCGCAGCGCCCTCGCCGCTGCGGTGGCCGGCGGCGCCGCGCCGCTGGCCGCGGCCCAGGCCAACCCGGTGGCCGGCGACGGCGACCCGAACATCCTGACGCTGCCCGAGCACAGCCGCGGCCTCGGCCGCCCGGTGGCGAGCGACGGCTACGGCAAGCCGTCGAAGTACGAGGCCAACGTCCAGCGCCGCCAGAGCCCGGGGCTGACGCAGACCACGCAGGCCTCGGTGTCGTTCGCGCCGCTGCAGAGCCTGTTCGGCATCGTCACGCCCAGCGGCCTGCATTTCGAGCGCCACCACCAGGGCTGGTGGGACATCGACCCGTCCAAGCACCGGCTGA
>CAZUUU010000015.1:0-37532 GCA_964622685.1 uncultured Methylibium sp. | reverse complement strand
GCGATGATCATCCCGATGCTGCTGAAGGTGGACTTCGGCGCGTTGCACCAGGTCCGGCAGCACTGGCGCGGCATCGGCGTCACGCTCTTCGTCAATTGGGCGGTCAAGCCTTTCTCGATGGCGCTGCTGGGATGGATCTTCATCCGGCATGTGTTCGCGCCCTACCTGCCCGCCGACCAGGCTGACAGCTACATCGCCGGCCTGATCCTGCTGGCCGCGGCGCCGTGCACGGCGATGGTGTTCGTCTGGAGTCGCCTCACCGGGGGGCATCCACTTTTCACCCTGAGCCAGGTTGCGCTCAACGACACCATCATGGTGTTCGCGTTCGCGCCCATCGTCGCGCTGCTGCTCGGGCTGTCGTCGATCACGGTGCCCTGGGACACGCTGCTGACATCCGTCGTGCTCTACATCGTGATCCCGGTGCTGATCGCACAAGCCTGGCGCAAGTCGCTGCTACGAAGAGGGCCGGCCGCCTTCGACTCGACACTGGCCCGGATGGGGCCCTGGTCGATCGCCGCGCTGCTCGCGACGCTGGTGCTGCTGTTCGCCTTCCAGGGCAAGGCGATCCTGGAGCAGCCGCTCGTGATCGCGATGCTCGCCGTACCGATCCTGATCCAGGTCTTCTTCAACTCTGCGCTCGCGTACTGGCTGAACCGCCGGCTCGGCGAGTCGCACAGCGTTGCCTGCCCCTCTGCGCTGATCGGTGCGAGCAACTTCTTCGAGCTGGCCGTGGCCGCGGCCATCAGCCTGTTCGGGTTCGAGTCCGGTGCGGCCTTGGCGACGGTGGTGGGCGTGCTGATCGAGGTGCCGGTGATGCTGCTCGTCGTGCGTATCGTGAATCGGACCAAGGGCTGGTACGAACGCGGGGCGACACCGTGGCTGCGACCGCATTGACCTATGCCCCCGGACAAGTGACCGCCCAAACGACGAAGCCCCGCGAATGCGGGGCTTCTGATTTGGTGGGCGTGTTGGATCGGACTTCGCTCGGCCCGTCGCGATCGCGTACCGGAAGATCTGACTGCACGCCTCGAGGTTGCGCCTGGTCGTCTCTAGCGCTCCTCGGCTCTCGCTCCGTCGCAACACGGCCAGCAGCTCGGGCGGCTCGATGTCGGCGATCGGCCGCCGGCCGAGCCAAGGAAAGACATCGAGCTCAAGGCGACGGAGCACCTTCTCGGCGTACGTCGTTGACCAGCTGTCGCGCTTGGTCGCGTGCCACTCGCGGGCGAGCGCCTCGAAGGCGTTGGCCACGCCCGCTGCTCGAGCAGCCTTGGCGGCTTGCTTGGCCAGGCCGGGATCGATGCCGTCGACCAAGCCGCGACGGGCTTCCTGCGCGCGTTGCCTCGCATCGGCCAGCGACAGGGCTGGGTACTGACCGATCGCGAGTCGCTTCTCCTTGCCACCGAAGCGGTACTTGAGGCGCCACAGCCGACCACCTGTCGGAGTGACCTCGAGATACAGCCCTTCACCATCGAACATGCGATAGGGCTTCGCCTCTGGCTTTGCGTTTCGGATCTGAACTGCGGTCAGGGCCATCTGGGGGCATCCGAATTCGGCGGGTACGAAATGCCCCCAATAATGCCCCCAGCTGAGACCGGATGCGGGCGGAAGAGTACGGACGCCGGCGGAAGAAAAAAGCCCCGGCTCATAGGAGAACCGGGGCTTTCGTGGACCTTGGCGGAAGCCGACGGACCTTGTCTTGGTGGCGCTTCAGGGACTCGAACCCCGGACCTGCGGATTATGATTCCGTCGCTCTAACCGACTGAGCTAAAGCGCCAAGGCCCGGGAGTATAGCGGGTCGCGCGGCGCCGGCCGGCCGCTTGTGCCAGTATCGGCATGGGCCTGGTGCAGGCCGAACGAGGTGGCGATGGGCACGTGGCGTTCCGAGCTCAGCGAGGGCATCCGCCAGCGCGGATTCCGCAAGTGGTACGAGCGCGAGCTCATCTCCGGCCATGCGCACCTGGTGTTGACGGTGCTGTCCACGCTGGGCTTGCTGGGCGGCTTCGAGGTCTACGACCGGCAGGCGCCGTGGGTCGACCAACTGGTCACCCTGCTGGCCATCCTGTCGTCGGCGCTGATCGGCGGATGGGCGCTGCGGCGCTATCTCTACCGCTTGATGAACGCCGAGGTGGTCGCCAACCAGGCGGTCTGTCCTCAATGCCAGGCCTACGCGCGATTCGATCTGGTGGCCGAGCAGCAACCGGCGCAGGACGCCGTCGGCGTGTGTTGCCGGCAGTGCGGGCAGCGCTGGCTGATCTCGCGCTGAGGCAGCGGGTCAGAGCAGCAGGCCGATCAGCATCGCGATCAGGCTCAGCACCAGGGTGCTCGCGATCGGCAGCGACCACAGGCGGCCGCCGAGCCGGAATTGCAGGTCGCCCGGCAGGCGGCCCAGGCCGACGCGCTCCAGCCAGGGGCGCAGCAGGTTGAAGACCACCAGGGCCAGCACGACGACGAGCAGCCAGCGCAGCATGGGTCAGAGCCGGTGGCTGCGGTCGCCGTCGGCAAAGCCGAGGGCCTCGAAGGGCGTGCCGGTCGCGAAGCCGATGACCTTGAAGAGCTCGCCCATCTCGTGCTCGTTCAGCAGCTTCTGCGCGGCGGCGACCGTGGGCCAGTCGCCGGCGGCCACCGCCGCCTCCAGGTCCCCCGGCAGGCCGCAGTTGATCAGGAAGCGCGCCTGGCTCGTGTAGCCCAGCACCGCCAAGCCGGCGTCCTGGCCCGCCAGCGCGATGCCTGTGAAGTCGACGTGCGCGGTGATGTCCTTCTCGCCCGGGTCGGCCAGGGGGTCGGGATCGGCGCGGTGCGCGCGGTGGCACATCAGCGTGCCGCCGAGGCGCTGCGGATGATGGAACTCCGCTTCGGGGAAACCGTAATCGATGAAGAAGGCCGCACCGCGGCCGAGCGTCGATGCGAGCGTGCGCACGAAGGCCTCACCCTGGCGCTGCAGTTCGGTCGTGGTGCCGGGCACCCTGCCGGCCTCGACCGGCGGACGCAGCGCCGTCGGACGGTCGGCAAAGACGAAGGCGCCTGCGGCCCCGAGCGCGACGCCACGCTCCATCCACTGCGCGCCGTCGAAGTGCAGCAGCGCGACCGGCATCGCGTCCAGCACCTCGTTGCCGACCACCACGCCGTCGATCCGCGCCGGCAGGCGGTCCGGCCAGGCGACCTTGCTTGCGTGCACCGGCACGCGTTCGGCCAGCGTGCGTTGCTGGCGCTGGCGCAGCGCGCCCGACAGGTCGACGATCACGTAGCGGTCGATCTGCTCGCCCAGCACGCCCAGCAGCTGCGCCGCGAGCGCGCCGGAGCCCGCGCCGAACTCCCAGATCTCGCGCGTGCCCGTGGCGACCAGCGCCTGCCCGATCTGGCGCGCCAGCGCACGTCCGAACAGCGGGCTCAGCTCGGGCGCGGTGACGAAGTCACTGCCCGATCCCGGCAGCGCGCCGAACTGGCGGTCGCCGCGTGCGTAGTAGCCCAGGCCGGGCGCGTAGAGCGCCAGCTCCATGTAGCGCTCGAAGCCGATCCAGCCACCGGCGCGGTCGATCTCGTCCGCGATGCGCCGCGCCAAGTCCCCGCGCGGCGTCGTCGCAGGGGCGCTGGCTACACTGACGAGCGTCGTTTCCACGCCCCGATTGTCCCGCAGGCATGAATGCCCCCGAGCGTCCCGTCGTTCTCGTCACCGGCTCGGCCCGCCGCGTCGGCCGGGCGATCGCGCTCGAGCTCGCGCGCCACGGTCACGATGTGGCGGTCCACGGCCATGCCGTCGGCGACGACGTGAACGCCACGGTCCGCGACCTGCGCGAGCTCGGTGCCCGCGCCGAGGCCTTCGCTGCCGACCTGGCCGACGAGGCGGCCTGCCGCGACCTGCTGCCGGCCATCGCGGCGGCGATGGGCCGCGTCGATGCGGTCGTCAACAACGCCTCGGTGTTCGAGTACGACAGCGTCTCCGACTTCGACCAGGCCTCGATGGCCGCGCACTGGCGGGTCAACACGGTCGCGCCGCTGCTGCTGGCGCGCGGCCTGTTCGAGCACCTGGAGGTCGCGGGCCGGCGCGGCTGCGTGGTCAACCTGCTCGACCAGAAGCTGTGGAACCCCAACCCGGACCACCTCTCGTACACGCTGTCGAAGGCGGCACTGGAGGCCGGCACGACCCTGCTGGCGCAGGCCTTCGCGCCGATCCTGCGCGTCGTCGGCGTCGCGCCCGGGGTGACGCTGCCCTCGGGCCCGATGACCGACGCCGAATTCGCGCGCTCGCACGCGATGACGCCGCTGCAGCGCGCCTCGACGCCCGACGACGTGGCCCGTGCGGTGCGCTTCCTGATCGAGTCACCCGCGATCACCGGCACCAGCCTGCTGGTCGACGGCGGTCAGCACCTCGCGGCCCAGCCGCGCGATGTGCTGTTCCTGGCGCGCCAGGGGGCCTGAGGTGGCGAGCCCGCTGCTGCACCCGCAGCTCGCCGGCTGCCGCCGGGTCTTCCTGCAGGCCTACGAGCTGCCGGTGCGCATCGGCATCCACGACTTCGAGCGCCACGGGCCGCAACGGCTGTTGATCGACGTGGACCTGTTCGTGCCCCTGGCCGCATCGACGCCGCGCCACGACCGCCTCGACGAGGTCGTGGACTACGACTTCATCCGCACGGTGATCGCCGAGCGCGTCGCCCAGGGCCACGTCGGCCTGCAGGAGACGCTGTGCGACGACATCGCCGCCCGCATGCTGGCGCACCCGCAGGTGCGTGCGGTCCGCGTGTCGACGCGCAAGCCCGACGTCTATCCCGACTGCGCCGCGGTCGGCGTCGAGGTCTTCCACCTGAAGGAGCTGCTTGCATGAGTGCCGTGATCGACCCGGTTCCGGCCGCGCCCGCCGACCGCGCCGCCGCGAAGACGGCCTTCGAGGCCAACAAGCTCAGCAAGCGCCTGCACCGCCTGGTGGGCCAGGCCATCGGCGACTTCGCGATGATCGAGCCGGGCGACAAGGTGATGGTCTGCGTGTCCGGCGGCAAGGACAGCTACGCGCTGCTGGACATCCTGGTCAACCTGCAGCGGCGCGCGCCGGTCCCCTTCTCGCTGGTCGCGGTCAACCTCGACCAGAAGCAGCCGGGCTTTCCCGCCGACGTGCTGCCGCGCTACCTGGCCGAGCGCGGCGTCGACTTCCGCATCGAGAACCAGGACACCTATTCCATCGTCAAGCGCCTCGTGCCCGAGGGCAAGACGATGTGCAGCCTGTGCTCGCGGCTGCGGCGCGGCATCCTCTACCGCGTGGCCAGCGAGCTGGGCGCCACCCGGATCGCGCTCGGCCACCACCGCGACGACATGCTGCAGACCTTCTTCCTCAACATGTTCTTCGGCGGCAAGCTCAAGGGCATGCCGCCCAAGCTGGTCAGCGACGACGGCAGGCATGTGGTGATCCGCCCGCTGGCCTACGTGCCCGAGCACGACCTCGCCGCGTGGGCCGCCCACCGGCAGTTCCCGATCATCCCGTGCACGCTGTGCGGCAGCCAGGAGAACCTGCAACGCAAGCAGATCGCCCGGATGCTGCGCGACTGGGAGCGGCAGCACCCGGGCCGGCTCGACACCATGGCCGGCGCGCTGGCCAACGTCGTGCCCTCGCACCTGCAGGACCGGAACCTCTATCCTTTCACGAGCCTCCAAGCCACTGGCGTCGTCAACGCGGACGGCGACAAGGCGTTCGATGAAGAGGACGAGGCGTGTGCCCTGCCCCCGGGGGCGGCGCCGATCCGCTGGCTCGACCCGAACTGAGGTTCACCGGAGACACCATCATGCGAAGACGCCGCCTGCTCGCCGCCACGGCCGCCGCCGCTGCCGCCACGGCCCTCACCGGATGCGCCAGCGTCAACAACGTCGCGGTCGACGTGTCCAGCCAGGGCAGCTGGCCGGCCAGCCGCAAGCCCGGCAGCTACGCGATCGAGCGCCTGCCGTCGCAGCAGGCCAACGCCGCCGAGCAGGACCGCATCGAGGCGGCCGCGCTGCAGGCCATCGAAGCCGCCGGCTTCACGCGCGCCGCGTCGGCCGAACAGGCCGAGGTGCTGATCCAGGTCGGCGCGCGCGTCTTCGAGGTGGTGCGCCGCGACCCCTTCGCCAGCAACTTCTACTGGCGCAACGACTGGTGGTTCTACGGCCCGCGTCGCCCGTTCTTCTACGGCCCGCCCTTCGGCTACGGCTACGCGTCCGACTTCCCGGACTACCAGCGCGAGGCCGGGGTGCTGATCCGCGACCGCGCCAGCCAGCAGATCGTCTACGAGACCCGCGCGAGCCACCTGGGCCGCTGGAACTCCGAGGCGCTGCTGCCGGCGCTGTTCGAGGCGGCGATGAAGGACTTCCCGATGCCGGCGCTCAACCCGCGCACCGTCGTCGTCACGCTGCCGGCGCGCTGACCGGCCGCTGCTGCAGGGCTAGGACGCGGCGAGCCGCCGCAGGTCCGCTTGCCAGCCGCGCAGCCGCCGCTGCGCTTCCTGGCGTTGCGCCGGCGTCGTCAGGTTGTGCAGCTGCGCCGACAGCTCGCAGTTGTAAGCCTCGAGGCGCTCCTGGTAGCGGCGATAGCTCTCGTCGGGCGAGCGCTGCACGCGCTGCCAGTAGCCGCGCAGGCCGGCGGTCGGTGCGCCGCCGTTGCCGTCGGCGCCCTGCAGGCGTCGCAGCTCGGTCAGCAGGTCGCTCTGGCGCCGCTGGCGCTCGGCCAGCCAGCGCTCCGGGTCGAAGGGCGACGCCCGCACGCCCTCGGCGATGCGCTGTCGCTGGCGCTCGCCGAGGCGGCCGTAGAGCTGCTCGGCACGCTCCGTGGCGCGCTCGACCGAGCGGGCCAGGCGCTCGGCCGGGTCCGGCTGCAGGAAGTCCTCGCGGAACTCGGCGCTGTTCTTGGCCTGCTGGCGTTCGATGTGCAGCAGCTGCTCGGTGCTGAAACCGGCCGCGATGGCCGCCGCCTCGGGCAGGGCCTGTTCGACCGCGGCATCCGCGCGCTGACGCAAGTCGGCGAACCAGCGGCAGGTCGTGGCCGCCGTGGTGTCCTGCAGCACCTCGGTGGCGGCGCGGTCCAGCAGGGCGGCGTAGTCCGGCAGCTGGGTGCGCCGGTGCCAGGCGAACCAGCGGTCGATCGCATTGCGCACGCGCGGCGACTGGGCATCGTCGAAGTCGACGTAGCCGTCCAGCCACCAGAAGCCCAGCTCGTCGGCCTGGCTGTAGGCCAGCCGCAGCACGCTGCAGCCGACCAGGCCCAGCATCAGGAGGCCGGCCGCGATAATCCTCCACCTCCGCAACCACCCGAGCTTGAGCATGCTGGACATCGTGATCATGGCCGCCGGCAAGGGCACCCGGATGAAGTCGAAGCGGCCGAAGGTGCTGCACACGCTGGCCGGGCGAGCCCTATTGCAGCACGTGCTCGGCACGGCTGCGTCGCTGGGCGCGCAAAGGCTGATCACGGTCACGGGGCATGGGGCCGACGAGGTCGAGGCGGCGATGCGCGCGGCCTTCCCCGCGGCGCCGCTCGCCTTCGTGCGCCAGGAGCCCCAGCTCGGCACCGGGCACGCGGTCCGGCAGGCGGTGCCGCTGCTCGGCGATGCGGGCACGACGCTGATCCTCAACGGCGACGTGCCGCTGATCGAGGCGGCGACCGCGCAGGCGCTGCTCGCGGCGAGCGGCGGCGAGCGCCTCGCGCTGCTGACCATCGCACTCGCGGACCCGGCCGGCTACGGCCGCATCGTGCGCGACGCGGCCCGGCCCGAGCGCGTGCTGGGCATCGTCGAACACAAGGACGCGACGCCGGCGCAGCGCGAGATCCGCGAGGTCTACACCGGCATGATGGCGCTGCCCACGGCGGCGCTGAAGCGCTGGCTGGCGGCCCTGAAGAACGACAACGCGCAGCGCGAGTACTACCTGACCGACATCGTCGCGATGGCGGTGGCCGACGGCGTGCCGGTGGTCGCGGCCCAGCCCGCCTCCGAGACCGAGGTGCTGGGCGTCAACAGCCCGCAGCAGCTGGCCGACCTGGAGCGGCGTTTCCAGCGCGCCCGGGCCGAGGCGCTGATGGCCGCCGGCGTGCGCTTGGCCGATCCGGCGCGCTTCGACCTGCGCGGGCAGCTCAGCTGCGGCAGCGACGTCGACATCGACGCCAACTGCGTGTTCGAGGGCGAGGTGACGCTGGGCGACGGCGTGCGCATCGGCGCGAACTGCGTGATCCGCGACGCCCGCATCGCCGACGGGGCGGTCATCCATCCCTTCACCCACATCGACGGTGCCGGCGTCGGCGAGGGCGCGCTGGTCGGTCCGTTCGCGCGGCTGCGACCGGGCGCCGAGCTCGGTCCCGAGGTGCACATCGGCAACTTCGTCGAGGTCAAGAACTCGACCCTGGCGCGTGGCGCCAAGGCCAACCACCTGGCCTACCTGGGCGATGCGACGGTCGGCGAGCGCGTCAACTACGGCGCCGGCAGCATCACCGCCAACTACGACGGCGCCAACAAGCACCGCACCGTGATCGGCAAGGACGTGCACGTCGGCAGCAACTGCGTGCTGGTCGCGCCGGTGACGCTGGGCGACGGCGCCACCATCGGTGGCGGCAGCACCATCGGCAAGGACGCGCCGGCCGGGCAGCTGAGCGTGGCGCGCGCGCGGCAGGTCACGATCGCCGGGTGGAAGCGGCCGCAGAAGAACAACAAGGCCTGAGCCGGGCCCGCACGCTTACACGCCGGCCGCGCGGCGCGCGAACTCTGCACGCCGCGCCGCGACAAGGCGCCGCTAGCATTTGCGGTCCATGCCGCGCGCCAAGATCGCCCACTACTACGGTCGCCTCAAGGTGGCGCAGGACGCGCCGCCGGAAGTCATCCGCGCGGCCTACAAGGCCCTGGTCCAGAAGTACCACCCCGACCGCCACCACGGCAGCGTGCGCCACGAGATCGTGCTGGCGGCGCTGAACAAGGCCCAGGACGTGCTGCTCGATCCGGCCCGCCGCGCCGCCCACGACCAGTGGATCCGCGAGGAGGAGATTCGGCTGGGCCTGCGCGAGCCGACCGAGGACGGCCTCGGCCTGGGCCTGCGGCTCAAGCTGCTGTGGCTGAGCATGCGCGAGGACGGCCTGCCCTTCGGCGAGGCCTGGGACATGAACCTCACGCGCGGCCAGCGCTGGGGCGTGGCGCTCGGGGCGTCGATCGCCGTGTCGCTGCTGGTGGCCGGCGTGCTGGGCGCGGCGACGCTGCTGATGGCGCGCGACGACGATGTGCCCGGCTACATGTCGCCGCGCGTGCAGGGCGTGCCCGCGGTCTACGTGCCGACGAACTCGCGCTGAGTCGCGCTGGGTCGCGCTGAGGGGCGGACGCGCTCAGCGCGCCGGCAGCGGCAGCTCGCTACCGAACTTGGCGCGCTTGACGGCGAAGAAGGCGCGCACGTTGCGCACGTTGGCGTCGGCGGTCAGCAGGCGCGCCGTGAAGGCCTGGTAGTCGTCCATGTCGGCGACGGCCACCACCAGCACGAAGTCGGGGCCGGGCGACACCCGCCAGCACTGCTGGACCGCCGCGTCCGCCACGGCGCGGGCCTCGAAGGCGTCGAGCCGCTCGTGGTTCTGCACGTCCAGCGTGACCTCCAGCAAGGCCTGCAGCAGCGGCGCGCCGGCCTCGGCCAGACGCTGCGGCGACAGCACCGCGACGAGACGCTCGACCATGCCCAGCGACTGCAGCCGTCGCACGCGCCGGTGCGCCGTCGCGGTCGAAACCCGCAGCGTCTCGCCCAGCGCCTGGTGCGAAGGCGAGGCGTCGCGCTGCAGGCGACTCAGGATCTGCAGGTCCAGGGCATCGAGATGAGCGTCTGGCATGAGAAAATCATCCTATGAATATCTCAAAAAAGAGAAATGTAGTCTGCATGTAGGGATTGAGAGTAAATTTCTCTTGAAGATCCACATCAAGAGAACTCATTCCTTGTCGATCTGCTTAGCATCCGACGACTCACCGGCTCGAACAGGACCATCCCATGTGCGGCATCGTCGGCGCGGTAGGCGCGCGCAACATCGTTCCCATCCTCGTCGAGGGCCTGAAGCGCCTCGAATACCGTGGCTACGATTCCTGCGGCGTCGCCGTGTACCAGGACGGCGGGCTGCGCCGCAGCCGCAGCACCGCCCGCGTGGCCGAACTCGACGCGCAGATCCTCGCCGACGCCGTCCAGGGCAGCACCGGCATCGCCCACACCCGCTGGGCCACGCACGGCGCGCCGGCGGTGCACAACGCCCACCCGCACGTCTCCGCCGGTGCCGGCGGCGACGGCTCGCGGGCGCCTCGCATCGCCCTGGTCCACAACGGCATCATCGAGAACCACGAGGAGCTGCGCGCCGAGCTCCAGGGCCGCGGCTACCTGTTCGCGAGCCAGACCGACACCGAGGTCATTGCCCACCTGATCGACTCGCTTTACGACGGCGACCTGTTCGACGCCGTGCAGCAGGCCACGCTGCAACTGAAGGGCGCCTACGCGATCGCGGTCGTGTGCCGTGACGAACCGCAGCGCGTGGTCGGTGCGCGCGAAGGCTCGCCGCTGATCCTGGGCGTCGGGCAGGGCGAGAGCTTCCTCGCGTCCGACGCGATGGCGCTGGCCGGCGTCACCGACCAGATCGTCTACCTGGAGGAAGGCGACGTCGTCGACCTGCAGCTCGGCAAGCACTGGATCGTCGCGCGCGACGCCGCCGGCGGCCGGCACCAGCGCGTGCAGCGCGCGGTGCGCACCGTGCATGCGCACACCGGCGCGGCCGAGCTGGGTCCGTACCGGCATTACATGCAGAAGGAGATCTTCGAGCAGCCGCGCGCCATCGCCGACACGCTCGAAGGCGTCGAGGGCATCGTGCCCGAACTCTTCGGCGACGGCGCGCACCGCGTCTTCAAGGACATCGACTCGGTGCTGATCCTGGCCTGCGGCACCAGCTACTACGCCGGCTGCACCGCCAAGTACTGGCTCGAGTCGATCGCGAAGATCCCGACCCAGGTCGAGGTCGCCAGCGAGTACCGCTACCGCGACAGCGTGCCCAACGCCAAGACCCTGGTCGTCACCATCACCCAGAGCGGCGAGACCGCCGACACGCTGGCCGCGCTGAAGCACGCCCGCTCGCTCGGCATGCAGCACACGCTGACCGTGTGCAACGTCGCCACCAGCGCGATGGTGCGCGAGTGCAAGCTCGCCTACATCACGCGCGCTGGCGTCGAGATCGGCGTGGCATCCACCAAGGCCTTCACGACGCAGCTCGCGGGGCTCTTCCTGCTGACGCTGGCACTGGCCCGGCAGCGCGGCCGGCTCGACGACGCGGCCGAGGCGGCGCACCTGAAGGCGCTGCGCCACCTGCCGTCGGCGCTGCAGGCGGTGCTGGCGCTCGAACCCCAGGTCATCGCCTGGGCCGAGGACTTCGCGCGCAAGGAGCACGCGCTCTTCCTGGGCCGCGGGCTGCACTACCCGGTGGCGCTGGAAGGCGCACTCAAGCTCAAGGAGATCAGCTACATCCACGCCGAGGCCTACCCGGCCGGCGAACTGAAGCACGGCCCGCTGGCGCTGGTGACCAGCGCGATGCCGGTGGTCACCGTGGCGCCCAACGATGCGCTGCTGGAAAAGCTGAAGAGCAACCTGCAGGAAGTGCGCGCCCGCGGCGGCGAGCTCTTCGTCTTTGCCGATGCCGACACCCGCATCGAGTCCAGCGAAGGCGTGCGCGTGATCCGCATGCCCGAACACTACGGCCCGCTGTCGCCGTTGCTCCACGTGGTGCCGCTGCAGCTGCTGGCGTATCACACGGCGTGTGCGCGCGGGACCGATGTCGACAAGCCGCGCAACCTGGCGAAGAGCGTGACGGTCGAGTAGCCGGGAAGCGTCGCGCTAGGAGGTGTTCCGACCAAAAATAGTCGTAAACGCACCATTAAAGTCGTAAACACGACAATAGAGTCGAAAACTTCAGGACTCAACCTGACAGTAGGTAGAGAGATCTGGATACACACTGCGACGGCAACTCGATGGAACTAGTCCAACGGGAAGGTCTAAGCTGACGTGTCGAAGTACCGTAGCATTCGAAGAGCGGCCCTGACGTGCGGCCATCCAACGTAGTGACCGTGGGCTATTGCGTTGCGCAGTTTCAGGGTCTGCCAGTACAGATCAGGAACCGCGCTCGTTGGGCAGCTTTTCAGGCTCTCTCCGAGGGAAGCAAACGCCCAAACGTCGTCTGGGGTATCGGGAAGAGCAGGGAAGGCACGCGGGTAGACAACGAAATCATCGCGCCCTAACTTGAACCGATCTTGATTCGCGATCGTCTGATCCGAAAGCTTGCCGCGGTCTTGGCGGCCGTGGAGATTGGTTTGAATCTGACTCTCGAACTGCAGACAGAGTGACAGTATCTCTCCGGCCACAGGGGTGCAAACAAGATGGTGCCGGAGGGCCCAGACCTGCTTCCTAGGAAGCCCAGGCATTGCCAGTAGAGCCCGGGCGGCCCATGGGACGACGTGCAGGCTGCTCATCGATGGCGGCCGCCACATCAAGCTCATTGCTAGTAGGTCGGCCTGCAGGCCTCGAAGCCGAGTTTGGCTTGGCCTTGCACCTCCAGAACCTAGGCCCACAAGTTCGCAAAGCAATAGCCGCCCGGCATGGCCCCCGAGCCGATTTTTCGCGTGCGCCTGAAGCGCTATCTCGACGTTGTCATCGTCACCGGTAGCACCACGAGTCAACTCACGCCCTACAGATGTCGCATAGCTTACGCACCCACCGGCCTCCCACGCCGCACGGTGGTGTAGGTACGCCGGCCAATGCAAACCCTCGTCCATGGTCGAAGAAGCCTCCGAGAGGACATGGTGGGTCGGCCGACCGTTGAGGTAATCGCAGACTGGCTCCGATCTGACGGCACCTCGACTATCGATCACTACGGCAGACAGGCAGACCGGATTGGTCGACTTGCGGTAGTACTCAAGCAGACTAACTATCGCTTCCCAATCGTCTAGATCTACGGGGGCGACCTCAACGAAGACCAGTACGAAACGTCGATCCAACAGGCAAGCCTTGATCTTGTCGCGTGCTTCGAACGGACTGATCGCCGGATCAAGTTCGAATTCACGAAGCAGTGCCTGCGTGGGAGTGCCAGCTTCCCCACCCACCTCCAGTCTTCGGACGTCGAGGCGAGTCTCCCCGCCGTTCGCTCCGTGTACTGCTCGTCGGACAGACGGGAGGACCAACTCGGCGACATCAGCTCTCTCGGTTCGAATGACGCAGAGCCCACCTTCGTGCAACCATGGCTTTGCCTCGGCCCACGTGCTGAACGTCCGTGAGCCCCGAAACGTCCAGTTCGACGCATAGCCGGCGATCGCAATTTCAAGCTGCACTGTTTGGCCTAAGCAACTTGATCAGCCTAACGAGAGTACCGGAGCGATCAAAGCTTACGCGGCCCAGAGATTGCGAGCTGCTGGCAACGCCTACATCTGCGCGTACCGGAAGGAGGCCGGCCTCTGAGAGCAGCTTCAGCGCTGACCAGTCGGCAGGGTCGCTGAACGGTGCGCCGACCGTTGACTGCGCAGCTATGAGCGACCAGCACTCATGGAAGTCCCGCTCCAAATCGAAGTCCTCTGAAACCTCTTCGGTGATCTGGACCGCCATCTGGAGGAGTTCAACTTCACGGCCGGTGAGACCGCCGCTCCGTGACGCGTCGCTCAGCTGAGCTGCGTAGTCGGACAATTGCTCGTCGAAGACTTTCAATGTGGCCTCAATCTCAAGCTCCGAGACTTCTGAGCCGGCCGTCTGCTGTAGCAACTTGTCGAAAGCTCCAACTAGGAACGGGACGAGCCCCGTAGCACGGGCGATTCGCGCGACTGAATTTCCGGCCTTGAAGTGAAGTGCCCGCGCATCCTCCAGCCACCAGGTCAAAGTACCCTCAGTCAGCCGTCCAAGTGTCACCACTTCAACCGGCACTTGGCCACCATCTAAGGCGTAGCGCCTGGCGACCCTTTGCAGGTCCAAACCGCCAATGAGTACCAAGGGCCTGCCTGCATCCGTGTCCAGGAAGGTCTTCCAGAGATTGACAGAGGCATTGCCGAACACTTGTTTTCCAGCTCCGATCTGGCCTGCGGCCTCATCAGATCCGACAGGCAGTGCAAGCCCGGAACGCTCACAGCCCAATCTATCTGGGACGCCGCACTTTGGGTCCAGGAGAGCATCAGTCCAATGGCCGCCAACCACGATCAACTTGCAGTCAGTACTGGACCCTTGGCGATACCAATACCGAATCGTGTCCAGCGCGCTTTCGGAGAGTACGCACTGCGATACGCGCCGCTGAGATGCACCACCGCGGATCGCTTGAATCTGCTGTCGAACCTCCAGCGCGACCTCTGACTGCTGAGTCAACACCGGCAAGAAGTGGGGGAAACGAAGCCGATACTCCCGCACGCCAAAGCGCGGGGCATCAGAGACCGTCAGCAACTCGCGATCGATGAAGTCCTGCAGGTTCCGCTCAATCTCGGAAAGTGGCGACGTGTCGACCCGCTCAAGCCAGTCGGAGTTCGGGTCAATCTCATGGAGCTTCGCCAGCACCTGCGCGGGGCCCTCTGTCAACGCCAAGCCAGGCTCAAGGTCCTTAAGCGCAAGTAGCGTCGCACCGAAGACGACCGCTCCGATTCGATTACCTTGGAAGTTGTTGTTGACGACGGTCTTGATCTCATCAAGAACGCCCTGCTCCCCAAGCGTGGCGAGTACTTCCTCGTGAGAGACGGTCAGGGTCTCGCGGTCTGCTGATCTGTTGGAGCGCTTAAGTCGCCTGACGAGACTTTCGCCAAAGCGGATCAGTACGGCCGGTTGGAAGCCACATCGCATGGCCACAAATGGAGCATGGTTGCCCAGCGCTATGCCAATGCGGGCAAGCATGCCTTCTAGGAATTGGACCGCCTCGTCCTCAGCAAGAGGACGAAGCACCAAGACATCGCCAGCATTCGCCCAAACTCCACCTCGGGTATTTGTGACTCGATAGCCTGAGAAGATCGTTCTAATTCGGGGAAGTTGACTGCCATCCACCTGTGCTGGCAGTTCCTTCATCATGCGGAAGCTCAGAGAACCTTCGCGGTCATCGTCGTACCGAGAGAGTTGTCCCTCGACGAACGCGTCGGCCTCGTCCAGTATCAGCAACACGCTGTGCTGGGGCTTCTCCTGCAAGAAGCGCTTCATGTACGCTGAAAAGCGCTCTGCTGGCGGTTGATCCTTCAATGCAGGCTTCTCTGCCAAGCTAAAGCGGCTTGCCATTTCATCAACGATACAGTCGACAACCCAGCGCTCAGACTCACCGCCGGCGATCGTGATGAAGAAGACGTTCAGCGTGTTTCCGGAAGGCAGCGGATAGCCGTCGAATGTGCTCGCTACGTACTTCAGTAAGGCGCTCTTGCCAAGCTTTCGACCCGAGAACACCCTCGTATACGACCATCCAAGCGCCACCCGCTCGGCCTCGTACTTACGTCCGATGTAAGTCTCTAGACGAACATGTTGCCCATCGAGGCTTGAGAAAGGTGATGCGGTGTCAAGATCCAACTGTTCAAGCAGGATCTCGAGAAACGGGATGAAGTCGTGCCCATCCAGTCGAGTACTCGCAGCACAAAGCCTGCAAAGATCCAAGTCGTCGATGATCGCGGCCGAGACGCCTCGTTTTCGAAAACCAGAGCAAAGCTCATCTCTTCGAGTGACGGGCAGCCCTGGAGCCAGGAAGACGACCAACGAGCTTGGTGCCTCACTACCTGCTGCCTTACACCAGTCGTCCAAGACGCTTGCACCTCGGCCGGCCTGCGGGGAAGACGCAATGACGATCTGACTGAAGACGGCTAGCTGCGGAAGGAATGAGGGGTTCAGCTTTGAACGCTTGAAGTAGTTTCGTACAGTCTCGCAACTGATCGTCGTCTTCCGTTCTTTGTGATCGCGCAGGTCTGCAAGCTTTACGGGGAATCGCTTCTGGTTCTCACTTGGGGTACGTCCCGCCTCGCCGCTGATCACTGCGTAGAGCAACTTTGGTATGGCGTCTCGTTGACTCGGTTCAACGTTCCCGGAGGTCCAGAGCTCTACTAGACGTTTCTGTTCGGGAGTTGACCCTTTGAGATCGTTCGCCAGCTTTGTTCTCGGCTCTGGCCAAGTCTTCCGGGAGTCCTCGCGCCACAGCGTTCGGCGGCTTCCAAGACGATCGCCGTCTGTACTCGGCACCGCGCCACTGTGGAAAAGCGCCACACCGGATCGATAGTCGCCTGCCTCAAAGTATTCTGTGATCCGAACGGCTGTATCACCGGGCTTCTCAACAGCCAAGTCCAGCAGAGCCTTCGCCGCGACATCTCTATGGACAGTCGCCAAAGCGACGGATTGCTTCAGCCAAGCCAGCAAGAGCAAGCTGACGGTCATCGAAACCGAAGTACCAGCGGTCAGCGTTCGCGCTTCCTCAACGACAGCCCTCAGTTTCGCTTCTGTCGGGGCCATGAGTTCATTGCTGGCGCCCCAGAGGCGTCCTAACTCTCGCGTGGCCTCAAACGCCTGGTCGCCCAATTCAAGGGCGTATCGATGCAAGAGAGTCCGCTCATGGGACTGGAGCACATCCGTTGCGGACAGAGAAGCGAGAATATCGCGGCGCTCTCGATCGGCCGCGACGTTCCTTAGGCATGTCCAGACATCGGCATCTTCCGAGAAGGCCGGAATGGCGAGAACACGCCAGTCCTGCAGCATCGCACTCACTGCTGTCGGATTCTCGAAGTCCATCACGCACAGGCCTTCGTTCGCAATTCCCGGCGCGGCCAGCGCGGCGGGCGCTAGGTATCTGATGGCATCAACATGATCGACTAAGTAGCCTGCCTTAAGGCGGAGCATGCTGGTCTGCGGCGCGTTTTGCAGAACAGCCGAAAACAGCGCCGCACACAGACGATCTGTTGTGTTTGACGAAGAACCGCTCAGGAGCCGCTGACCGGCCTCGTGCGGAATGCCGTCACGAGGTATGCGTGACCTTTGGCGCTGCGCTTCGAGTCGTCGCAGTGCCTCGGAGACGACCTCAATCGCTTCAACGATCTGTTGTGCGGCGCCCTCGGCTGCGGATCGATCTTGGTGTCTAACCTGCTCCGCATCCATGATTCGCTTGAAGGCTCGGCCGAGCGCGATGACGCGCTCTCGGATGCGATCAGGCGTCCACTTAACCTTTGGACTCGTCCTCGGCTCGGATGGCGCCAACTCATCTCTTAGTGAAACGACTTCGGATTGGATGAACTTCGTCCAAGCTGCTCTGCAGTGGGTACGTTGGATCTTCCCCCCAGCGGCGCTCCAGAGCGCCGCGACTTGGTTTCGGAGCAAGTCCTGCGCTGAACATAAGGCCGCTTCCAAGACCTCCATCGACTCCTCGGGGGCATCCAGCAAGCGTGCTCGTAAGGAGCTGAGGGGATTGAGCTGAGCAGACCAGCCATCAAGAAGAAACCTCGCCACCTCGCCGATTGCAGGGTCGTTGAACGAGGCGATGCCAACCAACGACTCGACCTCTTGAGGGGTGAAAGAGCAAGGGTGCGTTGGTCGCAAGGCCTCCAGCATCAGTGCGAGGCCGATGTTTGGTTGGCCGGTTGCGTTGCGGCTGGCCAGGCAGGCGCGTAGTCGTTCCGAACGCTGGCTATCGACGCCAGCGACCTGCGACTGTGGATTGCACAAAAGACTATCGGCATTGGCCAAGTCGTCGACCCCGAGAGGATCTGTGCCTCCTGCAGCGACAACACCGCGGGCGAAGAGATAGGCGATAGCCGCGTTTCCGAGCTCCCAGGCTTCCTGCGCGCGAGCGGAGAGCGCGGTAGCGAACCCTTCTGTCGTCCACGGCGCGAGCACTACTTGACCCTCTTCGTCTACCCAGTGCGTCTTGCAGAAGCCCGTGAAGGGCTCGTAGTCAAAAGTCGACTTGGTATCGATGACCTCTTGAGCCGGAGTGGTCGGCTCTGGCGTTGCTGACAGTCTTTCGCTGGCTTGAGGCGCCGCTTCAACCGGAAGCACATGATTTGCGCTCCCCTCGGCTGGCCGAGCTTCCGTAGAGTCCATGGCTTCCGTGGCTTCCATGGCTTCCATGGCTTCCATGGCGTCGGATCGCGCGAGACTTGCCTCGAATGGGGCTCGCTCTGTCGGTGCACCAAAAGACTCTGCTGCAGGAGCTGAGATCATCTCTGGCGAGGGCGGCGCCTCGGACGCGGCAACGTTCTGCTTGCCGTCGGAGGGCGGGTGCTGTGGCGCCTCGATTACTTGCAGGGTGTCGCTAGCAACGCTTGTGAGATCCGCCGCTGCCAAACCGCTGGCAACTTCGCCATCGCCAGAGATCGGCGATTCGAATCTAAGCCTGCCGCGAAATGCGGCCGTTGCAACTGACTTCCCGAACAGCTCTTCAACTTCAATCTGAAGGTGTGTCGCCTGCTCGTCGTCCAGATCGACTCCACTCTGGACCAGTTGGATCAGCGCCGAGACAGCACGAACCGAGCGGGGGTCGATTGCCTGCCGAGCTTCCGCGAGCGCCTTCAGCTCGTCACACTTCGCTCGAATGACGGCGCATCCCGCAAAGCTCGAATCGGCAACGTGCACGATTGAGTGACAACGGGCAAGCTCGGACGTGACTAGGGCTAACTCAGATTGGCGATTAAGTGCAGCCTCAAGATCTCCGACACGACGAGACGACACACCCAACGACCGCTCGGCTTCACCATGTTGCTTGCGAACCGACGACCAACACTCGATCGCCGCTTGCAGGTCAGGAACCTTGTCGGCTGAAATTTCTGCCGACGCCGCTGCCAAGCGTTGTCCGAGAAGATCCAGTCCGTCCCGAATCTCCTTCAGAACCTCGATCGTGACCTTTCTGACGATCAGGGGATCCGAGGTCGAGGTTTCAACTTGCTCCGGCACGTCGCTCAACGGAGTCTGCATAGGCGGTGCGCTACTTATGCTTGGCACCTCAAGACCAGGCAGTGCTTTGAATGCGGCAGAAAGCCCGGTCCAAAGGTCGCGGTTCAGCATCAGCGCGCCACAGACAAGTGCCAAGGTGTGGGCGCTGTGAATTGGTGTCAACGCGCAGATGTCCCGCAGCGCATCGCCAGGAGCAAACTGAGGCACCTCCCCCTTCAAGGTCCCGCGTTCGTCGCGCGGACAATTGACTGCGTCCAGTACGGCATTCAGCGCCTCCCGGAAAGAGTCCTGGACCCAACAGCAGAAGGCCCCTATCAAGAACGTCTGGGCGTTGGGTTGATCGAAGAGCCGACTCTTCAGTCTGGCGACCCCAAGGCGCAGGTCATCGGACGACAGATTGCGGACAGCGCCCCGAATGGCTCGCGTCGGACGACCTCCGGGCTTGTTAGATTCAGCATCCCGGATCGCCGTACAGAGCTTTCTATAGACCGCGGTGTCGTGATTCAACACCCGCGCGTGTTGGCCAGCGTACTTCCAAAACTCCGTCTGCTCCTCAACCGTGAGCAATCGCCAAACCGTTCGAAGATCCATGTCTTCTTGGTTTGTCTCAGTCGACGTGTCGCCCGTCATCCCAAATCTCCCCGAATATTCGCTTGTGTACGTTGCTCAGGTTCCAGCGATGACAGATCGGCTGAACCAATGGCTCTATCAGAGGTTATCTCAGACTTGCGATTTGCCCTCGATGGCGACCTTGCCAAGTGCACAAAGCACCCTAGGCTGCCGCGCGCTTCTTGAACTCTTCCAAGATCTGGAACATCCGATCCACCTGCGCACTTGGAAACAAGGCTTCAGGCCCTTGTGGGCTGATGTCCAGGTACGGCGATTCGTAGAGCCGCTTGGCTTCGACCACTCCGTTCGCTGTCAGCTCAGACACGATGACATCAATGAACTCCAACTGATCCGGCGTGGCATTCGTGCCGCTGACGAACTCGTTGAAGGCTTGATACACCGCTTCTCGATCCATCCCGACCAGTGACCTGATGAAGATGCCCAGGTTGGGGCTCCCAGCCGCCACCTTGCTGATCATCTCCGGCGTACCGCCGGCCGCGATCAGCATCTGCTCCAGTTCACTCAAGTCAGTGGCGGTCAGAGGTTGACTGCGCCGTAAGCGCTGTAGTGCGAGGTGGTCCTCGTGGGCTTTCAGGAACTGCCGCGCTTTGTCCTTGAACTTGGCCATGTCGAGGCCGGTTGCGATCTCCGGCAGAACGACCGTCGTCTCGGTGCCCAGTTGATCGACAAAGTCTGTGTAGACGATCTTGCGCGCCGCCTTCTCGATCAGTTTGACAAGAGCGCGTAGGCGCTTGCGGGCGTTCTCCAGCATGCCAAGGGTGACATCCGTCCACCAATCGTCGCCTGCTACGGCCTGGATCAAGACCATCTCCGCCTTGATGGCCGGAACGGCTTCCTGTAGTTCGAGCGCTCCGGCGATCTCTCGAATTTGATCTCGCAAGCGATCGAAGTCCGGAGACGCCTGGAGTATGGCCAGCTGTGTGCGAAGGATCAGCAGGTCAAAGCGTTTGGCTTCCTCGTCGTCGTCACGTCGTTCGCTGGGCAGGCACGCCACTTTGTGAATCAGCTCCTGTTGATCACCTTCGGTCAGCTTCTTCCAGGCCTCAGGCTTCGAAAACTTCTCCACTGCCTTTCGGTGAGGCCGCACAACAAAGTTGTCGACATTCATGGCCTCAACGGTCTGCTGGAGCGTTTCGGCCGTGGAAGCTCGGAGTGCTTCATCCTCAGGAGTCGAGTACTTCTGCTTGGCCTCGTGTGCGCTCGGGCTTTTGTCTAGCCGACTGTCTAGAGTCGCAACCAACTGCACGCGCGCCCCGAAAAGGCGACTACTCAGCGACTCGGGCGACCCACCTGCCGTTGCACCCGGGTTTTGTGCGAAGAACTCCAGGTTCTGGCAGTAGTCGAAAAGGTAGAAGCCTGTCTTGTTTTGGCCAGGTCCGAAGAGATCGGGACATAGTCTCGTGCCGCGCCCGACCATCTGCCAGAACTTGGTGCGAGACCTCACGATCTTGAAGAAGACCAAGTTGACCACCTCTGGTACGTCGATGCCCGTGTCTAGCATGTCGACCGAGATGGCGATATGTGGAGCCTTGTCCTTCTTCGAGAAGTCGTCGATCAGGCTCTGCGCGTACTCTGTCTTGTACGTGACGACACGGGCGAACTCGCCCTTGTGCTCCGGGTAGTTGATGTTGAAGCGCTCGGCGATGAACTCGGCGTGGTCATTGCTGGCGGCGAAGATGATCGTTTTGCCCAGTCGATCGCCACCCGCAACATGGTGGCCGCGTGTGATCAGGTGCCCGAGCACCTTGTCCACGGTGTCTGCATTGAACAGCCACTTGTTCAACGCTGCCGCGTCCACTGCGTTCGGCGGCGGAGATCCGTCATCTGACCACTCCAGCGCGTCCCACTGTTCCTTCTCGGCTTCGCTGAGTTCGTTGTACTTGATGCCTTGACGCTGGAACTTCAGAGGGACCGACACCGCTGTCGGGGGCACGAGGTGCTTCTCGAACACGGCCTGGTCCAACGAGTACGCGTCCGTGGGGACACCGGTCTCAAGATCGAACAAGCCGTAGGTGTTGTGATCGATCTCGTCGGTCGGCGTGGCGGTCAAACCAACCAGCAAGGAGTCGAAGTAGTCGAAGATCGCGCGGTACTTCTGATACACCGAGCGGTGCGCCTCGTCGATCACGACAAGATCGAAGTGGCCTACGCCAAACCGGCGCTGGTTCCCGGCACCTTCGTCGATGAGGCTCATCATCGTCGGGTAGGTGCAGACATACACGCGCCCTTCCGCTTGCTTGTCCGTCACCAGGTTGACCGGCGAAGCGCCCGGCAAATGGGCCTTGAACGCGCCAACCGTCTGGTTGACCAGTGCCACGCGGTCTGCAAGGAAGAGCACCCGCTTGACCCAGTTGCACCGCATCAGCAGGTCCGCCAGGGCGATGACGGTCCGCGTCTTGCCCGCGCCGGTGGCCATCACCACCAGCGCCTTGCGTTGGTTGTCCCGCTCAAATGCTTCGCCAATGCGCCTGACAGCCCGCACCTGGTAGTGCCGCCCGGCAATCTGCGGGTTGACCTCGGCCTGCGCCAATGCCTTGCGGCTGCTGCGGCGCTGAACCAGCAGTTCGAGTTCGCCCTTCTTGTAGAAGCCCTGAATCGGCCGTGGTGGGTACATCGCGTCGTCCCACACCCAATGGTCGTAGCCGTTGGAGCAGAAGATCACGGGGCGTTGGCCGTACTGGGCCTGCAGGCAGTCGGCGTACAGCTTGGCCTGCTGCTGTCCCACCTTGGGGTCGCGCTTGGTGCGCTTGGCTTCCACCAAGGCGAGCGGCTTACCGTCATCACCCCAGAGAACGTAGTCCACAAAGCCCTTGCCGCCCTCCGACTCGTTGGGCATGCCGGTCACGGGAACCTCGAAGTTCTTCGCCGGATCCAGCGTCCATCCCGCCTCCTTCAGAAGCAGGTCGATGAAGTAGTCGCGGGTCTCTGCCTCGCTGTAGTCGTGCGTGTCGGGGGTGGCAGCGTTCGACTTCTTGGCAGCCGCAACCTGGGCTCGCAACGCCTGGAGTTCCGCATCCAGCGCGGCTTGGCTGGTGAGCAACTGGCTGAGCTTCTCGTCCTTGGCGCTCAGCTGGTCTTGCAGTGCGCGCAGCTGGTCCGGGCTCTGAGGCGATACGGGTGCTGCCGGCTGAGGGACCAGCGCGGGAACGAACGTCAGCGCCGGATCAGGGCGGGCCATACGCCCGTAGGTGCGTGCCAGCCAGTAGCAAATGTGGAACAGCTCGCGAGCCGCCGTCAGTGCATCGTTTGGGCTGACCTTTCGGGTGCTGTGCACCGCGAGGTTGCCCAACTCCTTGATGACCTTCGCCTTGTTGAAGACAGCGATGCCTACGGTGGCCCTGAACGTGGGCTCGTGGAGCAGTGCGCTCAGGTGGTCCTGATAAGGCAGCTTGAGCGTTGGTTCGTGTTTGTAGAGCCAGCTCACGGCCAGCTCCAAGGTCCGACGCGCGTAGAAGCAGGCCGCCCGTGCGTCGGCATGCACCAGACCTTCCGCCTTGGACGCGGCCTCAAACTGGAGCGGCCACTCCGCCTGGAGGAAGGCAAAGTTGCTCATGATCCTGCCGCACCGTTCATCTGGCGATCGAAGGACTGTCGCACCAGTCCCATGACGTACGGAAGCTGATCCATCGCAGTCAAGCCGACCTCCACCTCACCGTTGCCCCACCGCCCCAATCCAGAGACATCTTTGCACATGCCCTTGGGGTCATCGATCTCGCTGAACGGCATGTTCAGCGAAAGGCGAAGGCGCTTCGCCTGGGGAACCACGTCGACGAAGTTCGTCTCTGCCTTGTAGGCCACGTAGAGCTTGAGGAACTCCTCGCTCACGCAGCTGTCCAGGGCCAGCACCTCCTTGCGGAAGGCGTCGAAGACGCCGCGCAGGGCGGGCACCAACAGGTGCGGGTGGTCATCGATGGTGTAGCTGGCCTGGCCTGCCGCCTTGGGCCGGTAGGCTGCCAGCACTTCGGCAGGCAGCGCTGGTTTGGCCCAGACATCGATGGCCTTGCCCGCGAGCTTCACAGCGCGTGCCTTGATGGCGGCCTCGTCCCACACCGTCACCTGCCCCAGGCCATCGTTCAGCTTCAGCGGACTCCAGCGCAGCCCCTTCTCATCCATGTCGCGCTTGTGGGCGAACGGGAAGTCGCTGTAGCTTGAGTTGTAAGCGGTCAATGTCAGGTTGCCGAGCGTGTGCAGCCAGGTTTCCTGCACTCGCTTCCAGTCGGGACCCAGGTCGGCTTGCCACTGCGCTGGCAGTTTGTCGTTCTGCGGCAGGATGTGCTCGATCGTGTACTCGGCCACTGCCACTCGCTCTTTGCGGTTGTGGTTCTCCAGCCGGCGCAGCCAGTAGGCTGCACGACCACCAAAGTGGTACAGGTCGCGCACCTGCAGCTCGCGTTGGAACTCTTCGTCGTTGGGGAAGCGGCGGTAGGACGGCAAGGTCAGCAGGTGGGCCTGGATGCTCTCCAGGTAGCGGTCCTTCTTCAGTACCTTGCTGAAGGTAGCGAAGGTCTTGTTCAAGGAATTGGTGGGGATGGCACACACCGCCCGCCGGAAGACGTAGGCCTCCACCACCCGAACGGCCGCCAGGAAGTCAGCCTCGCTCAACACGCCCCGTGAGCAGTCGTCGTACAGCTCCAACAGGAAGGGGTAAGCCACATCCACCTTCAGCTCACGCAGGTCGTGGAAGGCATCTCGCAGGCTCGGTCGGCTTTCTGCCCCCAGGGCCATGGCGCAGTACGCCTGCGCGTGGCGCTGCACGTCACGTACCAGGACCTCCACACCGGCTTGCTCAGTGGCGGGCCGCACGCTGTGCAGCTTGAATGCCTCGTACACCTCATCAATGCGGGGGATATCGCCCGCTGGGTGCTTCAGCGTTAGGTAGTGGCGCATGAAGGCGTCGAAGTGGGCGACGTAGCCCTCTTGCCCGAAAGCCAGCTCCATCGGCCGCCAGTGGTCCTGGTACAGCCGCGTTTGCAGCCCAGGCTCCAGGCCCATCAACACGTAGTTGCGTATCAGGTCGGCCTGGCTGAGCTTGCGGCCTGTGGAGTTCATGCTCTCGAAGATCAGCTGCGGGTTGTCTTGCCCGCGCGCCAGCGCCACGTCCACAACCACCAGCTTGGCTAGCCCTTGGCAGATGACAGCCAAGTCGCAGGTGGAGTCCGAGAACCAGCCCTTGAACAGCTCGTAGTTGCCGGCCACTCGCACCGACTGCTCGGTCGGCAGCGGGGCCTGCCCCACCAGCGATGTGAGCGTGCCCTTGTCGGTCTGCGAAAGCAGCAGCTTAAAGTGGCGTTCGCCGTCTTCTTCCGGGTTCAGCAGGTAGTAATTGCGCAGCTTGCGGGCCGAGAAGCCCTCAACCGGCTCGCCGCTGCCCAGGGCCTCGGCCAGCGCCGCGATCAGGAGCGTGACCGTGGTCAGGCGCTGTTGGCCGTCGATGACCAGCAGCGGCGACAGCGTGGCCACTTGGAACAGGCCCTGTTCGATGTAGACGATGGAGCCGACGAAGTGCCCGGTCACTGCCGGGTTGCTTCCGGCACGGACCACGTCGTCCCACAACTGGCGGCACTCGCGCTCGGTCCACGAGTAGGTGCGCTGGTAGATGGGGATGACGAACTGCGGAGACTTCTTCAAGAAGGCCAGCAGCTTGGCCTCGGTCGCTTTCATCGATGAACTCTCCCTGATGTCTCTGTCTTGCTCAGCGCCCGGCGTGGTCTTGTGCCGCGCTTGTGCCAGGGTACTGAAAAGTCAGGCTAGTTTGGATCAAAGCGCGCCGCTAAAGGCATGGTGCTGGAGCGAGGTAAACAGCGCATCGGATTCGGCAAGTGCGGCACTGCGGGTGGCTTTGTGCGCTTCGATGGCTCCCACGCGCGCGGCGAAGGTCTTCTGCAATTCAACAGGTGGCAGGGCAACCGGCGCCTCACGCACATTTGACACGCTGATGGTGTTCAATCCGGAAGTGGTCTTGCTCGCACGCAGCAGATGTCGTCGGCCGCCGGTTGAGTTCATGTAGGTGCATGCATAGACCGGATCGACCTTGCTGTTGTCGAATCGAACCCGGATCAAGTGGTTCTGGTGGACACAACTGCGAAGCTCGCCACTCCACAATGCTGCTCTTCCGATTTCTTCAGGATTGCCATGCCCTTCGACTACTAGCAGGTCATGGTGGCACAGCGTGGTTCGGGCGACCTCAGCCGCTGTTGCGCGGATCGTCTTGATCTCGTCCAGGAGCAGGTAGCCACGGTGCACATTCGCAACGCGCAGGTAAGGCACCTTGATCGGCAGCTCCTTGCGAGCGCTCGTGACCTGAAGCCCGCCTTGGACATCCGCGAGCTTGCCTATCGGAAGGAACGGCCATTCCATTGAATTGGTCACCGTGTCCCCAAACATCTCCACAAACACCACCTGTGCCAGCTTGTCCAGCTCTGCCAAGGCCCGCCTGCGCTGGGCTCTCAGGGCATCGGCTTGATCGAGGATGGCGGCGATGCGGCGTTGTTCATCAAAGGGAGGAACTGGAACCTCTACTCCTTTGACCAGATCGATGTTCAGGTTCTTGACAGTGGCACCTGCAGCGAGCCTGGCGAAGGCTGCATAGACCGTGTCGGATCCGAGCAAACGATAGAAGAAGTCTTGGTCGATGCCGTCTCGCTTCTTGCCGAGTACCAGCCACCCGTCGTGGATGCAGCCCGACGTCCGCATGATGTATGGGCGCCCAAAGCTCATCGAGTTTGTCAGTAGAAAGTCGCCGGGCGCCACCAACCGTGAACGAGCAATTCCTTCAGGTCGAATGCGACGTTTTGTACGCTCAATGTACTTGGCGCTGTCGGAGGCATCGGCGATCGAGATCCAATTGACGCCATCGTCTGCATCGGTGATGTAGTCGTCGATGGGGCGAGGGGAGCCACCTCGGGCAATCTCAAAGATATCTCCGAGGGGAACACGTGGCCAAGCGCTCATGCCAGCAGTTCCCGCAATGCCTCTGTCCCCGCCTGAATCTCCGCATCCAACACTTCCAGCCTCTTCAAGATGTCTGCGGGCTTGTCGTGATTCACCACCTGGTGAACCACTGCCTTGTAGCGGTTGATCGACAAGTCGTACCCGTTGCCGGCAATGTCAGCCTTCGGCACGCAAAAGCTTTGGTCGGTGCGTGTACGCTGCCGCTCCGCGCCGTCACGCTGCCGCCAGCGCGCCATTGCATCGGGCAGGTTGTTCTTCTCATGCTCGGCTTCGGTCAGCGGCCGGGCTGGCGCCACGCCTAGCAGGTCTTCGGCCAGCAGCGGCGTCCGCTTGTCGTCCAGGCTGCGGCCGTCGGCGCGCAGGTCGTAGAACCACACTTGGTCGGTGCCGCCTGAATTGGTCTTGGTGAAGAACAGGATGGCGGTGGACACGCCCGCATAGGGCTTGAACACGCCCGAGGGCAGCGACACCACTGCGTCCAGCTTGTGCGATTCCACGATCAGCTTGCGCAGTTCCTTGTGCGCCTTGCTGCTGCCGAACAGCACGCCGTCGGGCACGATGACTGCGGCCCGGCCACCCGGCTTCAGCAGCCGCAGGAACAGGGCTAGAAACAGAAGCTCCGTCTTCTTGGTCTTGACGGTGTCCAGCAGGTCCTTGGCGGTGTTCTCGTAGTCCAGGCTGCCGGCAAACGGCGGGTTGGCCAAGATCAGGCTGTAGGCTTCTTCGTCGCCCGCGTGCGCCTTGCCCAGTGAGTCTTTGTAGCGGACATCGGGGTTGTCCACCCCGTGCAGCGCCATGTTCATGCTGCCGATGCGCAGCATGGTGTTGTCGAAGTCGTAGCCATGAAACATGCCGTGATGGAAGTGCTCGCGCAGCTTCGCATCGCGAAAGATCTCGGGGTGCGACTCCCGAAGGTACTCACCGGCCGCTACCAAGAAGCCGCAGGTACCGCTCGCCGGGTCGCAAACGGTGTCCTTGGGTGTCGGTGCGGTCATCTCGACCATCAGACGGATGATGTGGCGCGGCGTGCGGAACTGTCCGTTTTGGCCCGCGCTGGCGATCTTGCCGAGCATGTACTCGTACAGGTCGCCTTTGGTGTCGCGGTCATCCATAGGGACTTGATCCATCAAGTCCACCACTTTGGTCAGCAAAGCCGGGGTGGGAATCGTGAAGCGTGCGTCCTTCATGTGGAGGCTGTAAGTGCTTCCGTCGCCGCCCAGGCTGCGCAGGAAGGGGAAGACGTGCTCACCCACGACCTTGAACATCTCGGTGGCCTCGAAGTTCTTGAAGCGCGACCAGCGCATGTCTGCGTAGGCTCGACCTCGCTCATCGCTCCCTTCCGGGTAGATGCGCCGCTCCATGGGTTTGCCCAGCCGCTGAGCCTTGCGCTCCTCCACCGTGTGCAGGTCGTCCAGGCGGCGAAGAAAGAGCAGGTAGGTGATCTGTTCGATCACCTCAATCGGGTTGGCAATGCCGCCGGACCAGAATGCATTCCAGAGTGCGTCGACTTTGCTGCGGAGTTCGCCAGTGAGCATGTGTTGGTTCTGTTCGAAACTTGATTCGGGAGTGTGTGGTGAGATCGGGGGCTGGACGCTCAGGCTTGGCCTGGCTTCGGCAGGAGAGGCTTGATCTCGGCAAGGTTGGCGATGACCACCTGCTTCTCGCCATTTCGGGGCGTGCCGTTGGGCTCGAAGTTCAGCGTCCTCAGGGTGTAGAACAGCATCGCCTGACGGCACGGCACGGTGACCTTTCCATTCTTCATCCCGTAGTCAATCTCGACACCTTCCCGCTGCTTGAGCGTGAGCGAATCGTGCGGCTTCAGGACGAGGTCCACGTTGGTGTGCCACTCGCGGTCCTGCGACGAGTCAACGTCTGAGGCCACAGGGGCACCGGGCGACAGGATTCGGCCCAGGACGAAGTCCCTGAACCCCCCGCGAAGGTGGCAGTACGCCCGGACGTGCCACCGAACGCCGTCATAACCGAACGCGTGGGGGCTGATGAAGCGCTCTTGCGGCTCGTCACGCGCGATCGACTGGTACTGGATACGCAGCTTCGCCCGTTCGGACATCGACTGCAGCAGAAGGGCGAGGGTCTTCGGCTCGACCGTCCGACTGGGAAGCGGTACCGAGGCCATGGGCGGCCGAAACGCCAGGAACGCTTGGTCGGTGGTCAAGATCTGCCGTTCCAGCGCCAGCAACTGAGACAGGTACTGGCGGGCTCCGCTGGTCTCGTAGCGGGGGGCAAACCCTGGCGTAGCGACGTAAGTCCGGGAACTGGTGTCGTACTCCAGGTTGCCCGGCGCCACCTCGGCGTAGCGCGCGATGTCGGCAGACGCCTGGGGCACCGAGATCTTGAAGAAGTCCGTCACGTCCCGGCGGTTGATGTGGCCACCCCACTGCAGACGGAAGTCGATGAACTGCAGCCTGCGCTCCTGGCTCCACTTGACGGGACCGGAGTCGGCGGCCTCGTCTTGAGGCGAAGCCTTGCTGGAGCGCGAAGAGGGTCGCGGGGCGGAAGGTGGTGCAGCCCCCGGCTCAGCGGGCGGGCTGATCACCTGGGTTGGGTCAGCGGCTCGGCGGGGGTAGGTTCGGCTTGGCATGGCGCCAGTATAGTTTGTTGACGAGCATAGAAAGTACGCGTATAGTAAATGTACTGGTTGGGGCGCCACTCCGCAAGAGCAGGCGCACCGCACGTTCAAGTCAACGAGCGCGAATGCTCCATCTAAGGGTTCACATGACAGTCAAGCACCAGATCCTCTTCTATCCGGTGGGCAACGGCGACACATCGCAGGTTGTCCTCAGCCAAGGGCGCCGCGTCCTGTTCGACTTCTGCCACCGCCCGAACGCCGAAAGCGCGGACACACCCGAGATCGATATCAAGAAGCGGCTCAAGGAGGAGTTGCAGGCTTCCGGGCGTGACTACTTCGACGTCGTGGCCTTCACGCACGCCGACGCCGACCACATCATGGGCAGCACCGAGTTCTTCGAGCTGCATCACGCCTCGAAGTACCAGGGCAAGGACCGCATCAAGATCCGCCAGCTCTGGGTGCCGGCAGCGATGGTGCTGGAGAGTGCATCCAACGACCAACAGAGCCATGAGTTCGTCATCCTGCGGCAGGAGGCCCGCCACCGCCTGCTGGAAGGCAAGGGCGTCTTGGTCTTCTCGAAGCCGCAGGCACTGATGGACTGGCTCGTTCCGAAGCTCAAGGAGCGTGGCGAGCCCGCGACCGCGCGTGATCACCTGTTCGTCGACGCGGGCACGCTGGTGCCGGGCTTCACGCTGCCGGCGGATGGCGCTGAGTTCTTCTGCCACTCGCCGTTCATCAAGCACTGCGAAGGCGGCGACGTGATTCGGAACACCGCCGCCCTGGTGTTCAACGTCAGGCTGCAGGCCGGCAGCAGCTCCTTCGACTATCTGGAGATCGGCGACGCCCACTGGGAGGACCTGGAGGACATCGTGCGCATCACGAAGTGGCACAAGAACGACGACCGCCTGGCCTGGGACCTGATCAACATTCCGCACCACTGCAGCTACCTGTCGCTGAGCGACGAGAAGGGCAAGAAGGAGACTGAGCCCAAGCCGCTGGTGAAGGAGCTGCTTCTCGCGGGGAAGCAGGACTCGTACATCGTCAGCTGCAGCAAGCCGGTCGTGGACGTGAAGGAGTCCTACGACCAGATCCAGCCGCCCCATATCCAGGCGCGCAAAGCCTATGAGCGCTACCTGAAGGAGGTGAAGGGCCGCAAGTTCCTGGTGACCATGGAGGAGCCCAACGCCAACAAGCCCGAACCCTTGGTGTTCGATGTGACCGCCAGTGGCGTGTCGTGGACCAAGATGGCGCTGATCGGTGCCCCCGCCATCGTGGCCAGCCGTCCGTCGCGAGCCGGGTGATGGCAGCGGAATTCCACGAGATCGCCGGCTTCGGCGAACTGACTGACCCCGGGCAGCTGAACTTGCCTCGGGCGCGAGCGCTCGTGGCGGCGGTGCATGACGCGGGCGACTTCACGCTCGTGCGGTTGCTGTCCCACACCGTGCCGGGAGTGACGCCCATCGAGGTCCTGGTGGTTGATGTTGAGTGCGACGGGGTGCCGTCCAGGAACCCTGCCGGCATTCAGTACTGTGAGCGCTTGGCCTTGTTCGTGCCCGAGGACCCTGGGGCGCTGGTCGAGGTGTCCGCGCTGCGCAAGTCGTTCCCGGTGTTGATGCACCAGAACCACGGCACGCGCGATGGCGCGGCCAGCCTGTGCCTCTACTTCGAGCCGACCCCGACAGTGATGCGCACCTGGACGCCGCAACGGTTCCTCCGTCGTATCCAGTGGTGGCTGGAGCAGAGCGCCAAGGGCGAGTTGCACCCTGCGGACCAGCCCGTGGAACACCTTTTCTTCGCCTCGAAGTACGAACTCGTGCTCCCGTGGAACCTGGACGCCCTCCAGGCCACTGCTGGCATGAAGATGGCTGTCGCGCGCGGCAAGACCCGGCCTGATGGTGGCGGCACGTTCTTGTTAAGGCCCGCCGGCAATGGCGGTAACCAGCCGGCGGGATCGGCAACGCTCATCGAATTGATGTTGCCTCCCGTGGTGCAGGGATTCGTCGAGCGGGATCCTTCAACACTAGGTGGTCTCGCCGAAATGCTGGAACACCGAGGGGTGCAACTGCTACCGCGCATGATCGCCGCGCTGACGGAAGGTGTTGGAAATGCCGGCGTGCCTGCGGGACTGGCTGAATCCTTCGTGGTCATCGTTGTGCACATTCCTCTGGTGCGTGAGGCCGGCGGAGCTGTGCAGAAAGTCTCTCGCCGGGCCTTCCTGGTTCTGGGGGATGCGCGCGAGCTTGGCGTCAAGACGGGCGCGCTGTACCTGCTCGACAAGAAGTACTTCGCCGAGATCCAAGGATCTGTCTTGGCGCGGGCACCGGCGATCGAATGGAAGAGCGAGCGCATCTTTCCGATGAGCGTCCTGCAGTTCCCGGACAGCGCGGCGGCGCGCAAACAGTCGAGCATTCATGTCGAAGGACCGCGTGCAGCCTTGGTTGGGGCTGGCTCGCTCGGCAGCGCCATGCTGAACTTGTGGATCCGCGCCGGCTGGGGCCAGTGGTCGGTCATCGACAAGGACCATGTGAAGCCTCACAACCTGGTCCGGCACATGGCCTTCTCGCAGCATGTTGGCGAGCTGAAATGCGACGTTGTGTCCGAGCTTTGTGGGGCCGCCACCGAGGGCGCGGCCAGCGTGACGGCGGTCAGGGGTGACGCCTGTGACGCCGGTGTCCCGGCGATTAAGGAGGCGCTCAACTCTGGGTCGTTGGTGGTCGACGCGTCCGCCGCGCTGGAGTACCCACGGCAGGCCAGCTTCCAGGATGCGCTGCCCCGCCATGTCACGGTCTTCGTCACGCCCGCCGGCAACGGGGCCGTCCTGATGTTTGAGGACAGGGCGCGCTCCATGCGCCTCCGTACCCTGGAAGCCCAGTACTACCGCGCCGTGATTCAACAAGCGTGGGGTGAGCGGCACCTTGAAGGCCATCTCGGCACCTACTGGAGCGGTGCGAGTTGCCGGGACATCTCGGTGGCCATGCCGTACTCGCGCATTGCCGTGCACGCCAGCACCCTGGCCGAACAGGTCATGTTCCGGGCGCAGTCCGATGAGGCCTGCATCCGGGTTTGGGAACGCGATCCCGAAACCGGAGGGGTATCGGTACATGACGTTGAGCCAGCCACAGAGCGGCGACTTGACTTCGGCGATCTGACGGCCTTCTACGACGATGGCTTGGCAGCGCATCTGAAGTCGCTCCGACTGGCGGCCTTGCCGAACGAGACCGGCGGCGTCTTGCTGGGCTATCACGACTTCAACGTGGGAGCCATCGTGCTGGTGGATGCGCTGCCGGCACCGTCGGACAGTCACGCCAGCCCTGGTTCATTCGAGCGAGGCACTTCTGGTCTGGTCAGTGCTGTACAGGACGCGTCGGCACGGACCGCGGGCATCGTCGGCTATGTCGGCGAGTGGCACAGCCATCCTCGCGGGCACTCGGCCAAGCCGAGTCGTGATGACCTGATTCAACTGGCCGAACTCAGTCTTGGCATGCATGGCGACGGGCTCCCCGCGCTCCAACTCATCGTGGGAGAGAACGACATCCAGGTGCTGCAGGGCATGGTCAAAACATGACGGCGCCTCACCCATCCATCGCGCTGGCTTTGTCGGGCGGGGGCATCCGGGCCATGGTGTTCCACCTTGGCGTCATGAAGCATCTGGCCGAGCGCGGCCTGATGGAGGATGTGGCCAAGGTCTCCACCGTGTCTGGGGGCAGCCTGCTCGTCGGGCTGCTGCTTCAGCAGAACCAGATGCGCTGGCCGACCTCGGAGCAGTTCTTGGCGCGCTCGCTGCCGGCGCTGCGGGCGTCGCTTTGCACTCGTAGCCTGCAATGGGGTGCAGCGCGGCAGTTGCTGAACCCGATGAACTGGCGATTCCTTCTGTCGCGGGCCAACCTGCTGGCGAGGGCGTTGCAGCGCGAATGGCATGTGCAAGGGGCTTTGGCCGATCTCCCGCAGGCGCCGGAGTGGTCAATCAACGGAACGACCGCCGAGAACGGCAAGCGCTTCCGCTTCAAGCGGCACGACATCGGCGACTACACCCTGGGCTATGCCTCGGCTGAGCGGTTTCCACTGGCCAGTGCGCTGGCAGTGTCTGCCGCCTTTCCCGGCGGCTTCGGGCCTTTGACCTTGGATGCTTGCCGTTTTGAGTGGCGCAGGCGCTCATGGGATGACCCGCCTGATGCTGCCAAGCCCGTCGAGATAGCGTTCCGCCGGCTTCATCTGTACGACGGCGGCGTCTACGAC
This sequence comes from uncultured Methylibium sp., assembly GCA_964622685.1. GTDB lineage: Bacteria > Pseudomonadota > Gammaproteobacteria > Burkholderiales > Burkholderiaceae_C > Methylibium. The sequence continues at coordinate 4,267 of CAZUUU010000015.1, read as the reverse complement.
AACATGGGCCTGGAGCCGTACTTTGATGCCGGGCGGCAGCGTCCGAAGCGTGACGGCGACTTCATCATCTGCTCGGACGCCGGTGCGCCGTTGGCATCCGGCTTCAACCAGGGGCCGCTAAACGTCTTCCGGCTGAAGCGCGTCGCCGACATCATGTCGGAGCAGTCCAGATCGCTGCGCGTCCGTTCCTTCGTCCAATTCCTGCAGGCGACGCCCGCTGGCGGTGCTTACCTTGGCATCACTACGGCCATCTCCGGAGGGAAAGGCTGCCCATCAGCGCAGTTCGCCGCGTCGTTCCCGACTACTTTGCGGCGACTGAAGCATGAAGAGTTCGATCGTCTTGCTGCGCATGGGCAGGGGGTCGCTGACCGGTTCCAGAAAGACTACGGGATGCTGTAGGTGACCGTCTAGGAAGGGCCGCGAACTTGCATCGATGGTGCTGCCGGGTGGTGACAGGCACAGCAGAGAATGCTTGAACCATGTCCGTCAACCTGTTTCCGTGCGTCGATTCAATGCTGCCGTGGCTCCCAGGGGAAACCCTGTTCAGCTTGTGCAGCCGGCAGCACCGTCTGTGGGGCTACAGCCTGTCCTCGCGTTCGGCCGAGATCATGTTTGGTGGCAAGCGCCTGGGTACTCAGCATGACTTCCCGAGCGGGCTCGACGCATTCGCTCTTCGCACCGAAGGGCAACTCGGCTCCGCCGTTGAGATTGCACGTGAACGGACGATGCTGCGGTTCTATCAGCCATTCCTTGCCAAGACCGAGATCGACCATGCCATCTGGGCAATGCGGGGCCCGGTGGTTACCCACCTCAAGTTTCGATTGGGCCTGCTGACGAGTCGCTTTAGGGCAAACCATCCGTTGAAGGCTTGTTTGGCGTGCATGCAGACCGATCTGAGTGAGCACGGCTGGGTCTACTGGCATCTCGAGCATCAGTATCCGGGCGTCTGGATATGCCCGGTGCATGGCGCGCCTTTGCGCATATCCCAGGTCAAGTCAACGGGCGTCGAGCGATTCCTCTGGAGCCGTCCCGTCGAAGCTCATCTTGGAGATCCTTGGCCAGCGAGCGATGTCGCTCAGCAGGTGGCTCTGCTGCGCCTTTCCAAACTGACGGTCGCCCTGGTGGATTGCAACAGGGAGGATGGTTGGCTGGGTGCTGATGCCGTGCAGGACACGCTTCGCGCGAGGCTCCGGGAGCGAGGTTGGCTGACGGCAACGGGCAACGCGCGGCTCGCGGTGGCGGCAGCCGACTACCTGCAGCATTGCTCGACGCTGCGCCTTCCCGCTGAACTTGCCGGCCTTCCTTCGACTCTTGAGGAGGCGAAGGCACAGATCGGCAGGCTGATTCGTACGCTGCGCTCGGGCGTCCATCCGATCAGGTTGTTGGTGGCGATCGACTGGTTGTTCTCCAGCGCTGATGATTTTCTTGCGCTTCATTCAGGTGCCACAGATGTGGACACCATCCGGCCGGCCAAAGAGGTCACTACGTCGGCGAGTCAGTCTGCCAGTGATCTGGCTCGTCGAGCGCGGCTAGCCGCGTTGCTGAAGTCGGGTACGTCTGCGACTGCAGCAGCGAAGGAAATCGGCATCGATGTATCAACTGCGATGGCCTGGGCTGCGGCCGAAGGAATCCAGGTGCCGCGGCGGCCAAAGGTCTTGAAGGCCGAGGTTCGCGCTTCACTTCTGCACTGTCTTCGCAAGGGAATGGACAAGGCCGATGCGGCGGGGCGCCACGGCATCTCTCTCGAGACCATCACGCGGCTCCTGCACACGGAGATCGGGCTGCACTCGGCGTGGAAGGTGGCGAGGGCTAAGGCGGCGCAACGGCGCGCTCGTGGCGCGTGGCAAAAGCTGCTTCGCGATCACCCAGCGCTCGGCGTGAAGTTGTTGCGAGCCATGGACGCAGCCAGCTATGCGTGGCTGTACCGGAACGATCGCGCTTGGCTCACCGATCACACACCAGCAATGGCAGCAAGCCATACGAACTCACGGCAGAACACGGTGCGGTGGGACGAGCGGGACCTATCGCTCAGCGCAGAGGTTGAGAAGGCGGTGGAGCGACTTGCACGACCCGGCCGTCCGTTGCAGCTGTGGCAGATCTACCAGGCTGTCCCGGGACTGAAACCTAAGCTCGCGGTGCTCAACCGACTGCCGCTGACGCAGCAAGCGATTGAACGGGCACTTGGGCGTCGTCGGGCCGGCAGCAAGGCGGATTTGCTCCAGCAGGAGCCTCCGCTCGCCTGAGAGATGACAGTATGCATATATGCATCATGATATGCTTAGTGCATGAACGATGCCGCGACCGTCGCTCGCGCTCTCAGGGCAGGTGAAATCTGCAGGGAGCATGGAATCACCCAGGCCAAGATCGCCGAGGCCGTCGGCGCGAGCCAGTCGCAGGTGAGCCGGATCCTTTCCGGCCAGGGCATCCGCCAGTCCAGGCTGATGGAGGAGGTGTGCCTGTACGTCGAACGGTTCTCCGTCGGCGTCACGGCGGATGCCGTTCGGGAGAACGCTGAGCTCGTTGAGGCGATACAGGCTGCGTGGGACGGATCTGCATCACACGCCAAGGCGCTGTCCACGGTCATTCGTTCCCTGGCCGTGCTTCGCACCAACCCCGAGGCCGAAGGCAAGGGCTCCTCAGAGGCGCAAACATGATCCGCCCAGAAGTCCTTCCGGAAGAGTTCGCGCTCGGTTACAAGGGCAGAGTCATGGCGTTCAACGGCATGACCGACCCCAAGCTTGCGATGGATGCTTTGATGGAGTGGTCCGGGAATGCCGGGACATCACGGCGGAATTTCTCTACCGTGGAGTTGTTGGCGGCTGTGGCCGAGGTTGACGTCGCGCAGTTTGTCCGTGCTCACACTGCCCTCCCTCTGCGGCGCGCTGTAGTCGCAGCCCTTCAGGGTGTTCAGCATGGGTGCACGAGCCAACGGTCGCTGCTGTGGTCGATGGCGCTGCGCGAGACCAGGCCTGGGGCCTACCTCTGTACCCAATGTGTCGAGGAGGATCTAGCCTTCCATGGCATGCCCTACTGGCGCCGCGAGCATCAGATGCCCGGGCTCTACAGCTGCACTAAGCACCGCCTGCCACTGGGCTATGTCGAAACGCCGAATGCCTACCTGTTGGCGCCGTCGGCGTTCTACAAGAGCCATCATCCGGTCGATGATCACTGGGTGCAGAAGCTCCAGCGATGCGAAAACGTACAGCGCTTCCTTGCAATCTCATCAGATCTTGTTGCCCGGCCGAGGCCACTCGACGAACGGGATGTATCGCGCGCGGCGAAGGCTCGGGCATCCGAACTAGAACTCCACGTTGGGCGCGGAGTCGTCGAACTTCCACTCGTCAGCGATCTCATCAAGGAGCGATTCGACGCCGCCTGGCTTGCCTCCGTTGTCCCGGGTCTCGTTGAAAAACCCATCGGAGAGTTCTGGTCGTCCGTCGATGGGGCACTGTCTGGCAAACGGATGGGCATTTCGTCAACGGTTTACGCCATCGTGTTCGCCACGCTGTTTGAATCATCGGACGAGGCTATCAACGCCATGCTGGCATCTCATTCGTCCGATGATGCAAAGGCAAGGTCATCCCTCGTGGTGGTCGAAGTCTCAGATCAGCAACTCCGAGACGCATATATTGAATGCCGTGGATGCCACTCGTCAGTTGCACGAAGACTCTCGCTCAGCGCCTACAGCGCAAAAAGGCGTCTGCAGGAGCAGGGTCTGCCAAACTTAGGTGCCACGGCCTCAGCGTCCATCTGGAACGCGGCTTCCGCTGTCTTCACAGAAGGCATTTCTCTCGATCAGGCCAGCACCGTTCACAACGTTGATCGTGTTGACCTCGAACGCTTGCTCATTCAGTCGGCGGGGCCGTTTCGGGCAGCTTTGTCTGGAATGCACAGAACTGTACAGCGGAGGACGATGCCAGCTAGACCGAAACCGATTGCCCCGCCTCGGCAACGGCAGGGCTCAAGGCCGGCACCAGTACCATTCGCAGCGGCTACATCGAGCTAACTCCTGTCCAAAAGCTGATCCAGAAGCCGTCGTCACGGGGCATCAAATCTTCATAGCGCCCCATACGCTGAGGATCCTTGCTGAGCAGGGCTGCTACCGCAGGGGCGGCTGGGGCGAGGTAGGTGCTACCAGCCTTCCTAAAGTCGTCTAAGGTGAGCGAGTCCTCCTTTCGCTCGAAAGCAACTCGGTGCGCAGCGATCCACAACGCCACGATCAGTCGCTGGATGCCGGCTGTCAGCGAGAAGACCAAGGCGCGCAGTT
>CAZUUU010000014.1:0-37760 GCA_964622685.1 uncultured Methylibium sp. | reverse complement strand
GCCAGCATCACCGCCAGGTCGGCCGCCGGCTCGCTGATGTGCACGCCGCCGACCGCGTTGACGAACACGTCCTGGTCCATGCATGCGATGCCGGCGTGGCGGTGCAGCACCGCCAGCAGCATCGCCAGCCGGTCGCGCTCGAGCCCGACGGACAGTCGCCGCGGGCTCGGGCCTCCGCTGTCGACCAGCGCCTGCAGTTCCACCAGCAGCGGCCGCGTGCCCTCGAGCGTGACCATCACGCAGGACCCCGCCACCGGCTCGGCATGCGTCGACAGGAAGATCGCGCTCGGATTGGCCACGCCCTTGAGGCCGCGCTCGGTCATCGCGAACACGCCGATCTCGTTGACCGCGCCGAAGCGGTTCTTGATCGCGCGCACCAGCCGAAAGCTCGAATGCGTGTCGCCCTCGAAGTACAGCACCGTGTCGACGATGTGCTCCAGCACCCGCGGCCCGGCGATCGCGCCTTCCTTGGTCACGTGGCCGACCAGCACGACGGTCGTGCCGCTGGCCTTGGCGCTGCGCGTCAGCTGCGCCGCGCACTCGCGCACCTGCGCCACCGAGCCCGGCGCCGAGGTCAGCTGGTCCGAGTACAGCGTCTGGATGGAGTCGATCACGCAGAAGGCCGGGCGCTCGACCTCCAGCGTGGCCTGGATGCGCTCGAGCTGGATCTCGGCCAGCACCCGGATCCGCGTGCCATCCAGGCCCAGCCGCCGCGCGCGCAAGGCGACCTGGGCGCCGCTTTCCTCGCCGGTCACGTACAGCACCGGGAGGGCCGCCGACAGCGACTCGGCCGCCTGCAGCAGCAGCGTGCTCTTGCCGATGCCCGGATCGCCGCCGATCAGCACCACGCCGCCGGCGACGATGCCGCCGCCCAGCACGCGGTCCAGTTCCTCCAGCCCGGTAGGCGTGCGCGCGACATCGGCAGCGTCGATCTCCGACAGCGTCGTCACCGGCTGGGTCTTCGTCAGCGACTGAAAGCGGTGCCGCGTGGCCGATGCGGCCTCGGCGACGCCTTCCTCCAGCGTGTTCCAGGCCCCGCAGGCCGGGCACTTGCCCAGCCACTTGGGGCTGGTGCCGCCGCAGTCGCTGCAGGTGTAGACGGTCTTCTCCTTGGCCATGCGGAAATTGTGCGGGCTAGGGCCTGTTGACGCTATCGGAGGGCACGCGTGACCCAGGAAACAAAGGCCATCAAGGCGCAAAGCGCAGCCGGGGTGGGCCCCCGGCGAGGCTTTGCAACGCCGAGGGCCGCAGTTTCCTGGGATCACCCGAAGGGCCCGGGCCGCGCAGGCCGCAGGGCGGCGTTGCTCGGTCCTTGCGTACACGCGTACGCGGCGTCCCTCGCGCCTTGCCCTGCGGCCTGCGCGGTACGGGCGCGTGCCCTCCGATAGCGTCAACAGGCCCTAGTCCCCGGTGATCTTGGCCCGGCCCCGCTTGACCTCGCCGCGCGCGCTCTTGCCTTCCAGGCGGCGGCGCTTCGCGCCGAGCGTGGGCTTGGTCGCCACGCGCTTGCGCGGCGGCGTCGCGACGCTCGCGACCAGGTCCAGCAGGCGCTGCAAGGCGTCCTCGCGATTGCGCGCCTGCGTGCGTTGCTCCTGGGCCTTGATGACGATCACGCCCTCGTCGGTCAGGCGCTGGTCGCGCAGTGCCAGCAGCCGCGCCTTGTGGGCCTCGCCCAGCGACGAGGCCGGCACGTCGAAGCGCAGGTGCACCGCACTCGACACCTTGTTGACGTTCTGCCCGCCGGCGCCCTGGGCGCGCACGGCGCTGAACTCGGACTCGCGCTCCAGCAGCGCGAGCAAGGCCTCGCGGTTCACGCGACGGCGTCGACGACCGGCGCCGGCAGTTGCGGCAGCACCTCGCGCACGCGCCGGCACTGCTCGATGTGGCGGTCGCACAGGCGCTTGAACATCCAGCCCGACAGCGCGGCCGACGCCACCTGCCCGGCCACCGGCGCGAACTTGGCGGCCTGCTGCGCGCTCAGCCTCAGGCCGAGCGCCCGCAGGGCCGCCAGCAGCGCGGCCTGCGTCACCAGGCGCCCGATCAGGTAGCTGCCCATCTCGAGCGCCAGGTCGTCGACGCGCGTGCGCAGCGCCGGCGGCAGGCGTTCGATCTGCTCGCGCGACAGGCCGTGCGCCACGCTGATGCGTTCGATCGTGCCGGCCAGCAGCTGCGCGTTGACGAACAGGTCGACGCCCACCACCGGCAGTGCCGACACGCCCGCGGCCTTCAGCGCCTGCCGGCGCACCAGCCGCCGGCAGTGCCGCAGCAGCGCGTCGTCGGGCGCGCGCGCGTCGCGCGACCCGGGCAGCACGCTCAGCTCCCCGACGAGGAACCGCCGGCGAGCTTGCTGTACGCGAACAGCAGCACGATGGCGCCGACCACCGAGCCGATGAAGCCGGCCGGCTGCCCGACGGCATACAGGCCCAGCGCCTGCCCCGCATAGCCGGCCGCGAAGGAGCCGGCGATGCCCAGCAGGCAGGTCATGATCCAGCCCATCTTCTGCTCGCCGGGCAGCAGGAAGCGCGCGATCGCGCCGACGATCAGTCCGATGACGATGGTGGCGATGATGCCCATGCAAAGCTCCTTGCGGGATGGTGGTGGGGACGACCGATCATAGACATGCGGACCGGCGCAGTGATGAAGGCGCTCAGTCCGCCGGCGCGGCACCCGCCAGCTTGACCGGCACCCGCGGCGCCAGCGCGCACATCAGCTCGTAGCCGATCGTCCCGGCGGCGTGTGCCACGTCGTCGATCGGCAGCACGCTGCCGTGCGGCCCGTGACCCCACAGCGTGACCTCGGCGCCGACCTCGGCCTGCGGCAGCGCACCCAGGTCCACGGCCAGCATGTCCATCGACACGCGCCCGACGAGCCGCGTGCGCCGTCCGTCGACCAGCACCGGCGTGCCGTGCCCGGCCAGCCCCGGCGCGTGGCGCGGATAGCCGTCGGCATAGCCACAGGCGGCGATGCCGATGCGCATCGGCGCCGTCGCGGTGTAGGTGCTGCCGTAGCCGACGCAGTCGCCGGCCGCCAGCTGCTGCGTCGCGATCAGCCGCGAACGCAGCGTCATCGTCGGCCGCAGGTCCCAATGCGCGATGTCGTGCGACGGGAAGTCGGGGGCCGACCCGTACAGCATGATGCCGGCGCGCACCCAGTCGGCCCGCACCTGCGCGTCGGCGGCGTGGCGCAGCGTCGCGGCGCTGTTGCTCAGGCAGCGCTCGCCCGGCAGGTCGCGCGTCGCATCGGCAAAGGCCTGCAGCTGGTGCGCGATGCCGCGCTCGCCGTCCGCGTCGGCGAAGTGCGTCATCAGTGCGATCTCGTCGACCTGCGGCAGCGCGTCCAGCCGCGCCCAGGCCCCACGGTAGGCCATCGGCGTGAAGCCGAGCCGGTTCATGCCGCTGTTCATCTTGAGGAAGACGCGATGCGGCGCCTGCGTCTTGTGCATCGCCAGCCAGTCGACCTGCGCGACGTGGTGCACCACGTGCCACAGATTCAGGCGCGAGCACAGCTCCAGGTCGCGCGGCTCGAACGCGCCCTCGAGCAGCAGGATCGGGCCGCGCCAGCCGAGCTCGCGCAGCAGCTGCGCCTCGGCGAGGTCGAGCAGCGCGAAGCCGTCGGCGCCGCGCAGCGCCTCGTAGACCCGCGCGATGCCGTGGCCGTAGGCCGCGGCCTTGACCACCGCCCAGACGCGCGCGTCGGGTGCGGCGGCGCGCGCGCGGGCGAGGTTGTGCGTCAGGGCGTCGGCGTGGACCAGCGCTTCGATCGGGCGGGGCATGGCGCGAGTTTGCCTGCCGCGGCGTGCACCGCAAGGCTCGCGATCGCGATTTCATCGGGGATCAGCGCCACTGATCCCCGGGGGCGACCCACGGTGCCGGCGAAGACCCCCATGCTATAACCCGCGCCGCAGAGGAGACCGCATCGATCCACCGCCGCACGACGGCGGCGCAGCCGACACGCGATGAAAAAAGGTTTCTACACCATCATGTCGGCGCAGTTCTTCAGCTCGCTGGCCGACAACGCCCTGTTCGTCGCTGCGGTCGAGCTGCTCCGGACCTCCGGCGAGCCCGAATGGCAGCGCGCCGCCCTGGTGCCGATGTTCGCGCTGTTCTACGTGGTGCTGGCGCCCTTCGTCGGCGCCTTCGCCGACGCCGTGCCCAAGGGCAAGGTGATGTTCGTGTCGAACACCATCAAGGTCGTCGGCTGCCTGATGATGCTGTTCGGCACCCACCCGCTGCTGGCCTATGCGCTGGTCGGCCTGGGCGCCGCCGCGTACTCGCCGGCCAAGTACGGCATCCTCACCGAGCTGCTGCCGCCCTCGCAACTGGTCAAGGCCAACGGCTGGATCGAGGGCCTGACGATCGGCTCGATCATCCTGGGCGTGCTGCTCGGCGGCCAGCTGGTCGGCCGCGCGATTGCGCCGGCCCTGCTGGCCATCGACCTGCCGATGATCGACACCGGCATCGACACCGCCCCCGAGGCGGCGATCGCCGCCATCACCTCGCTGTACGTGATCGCGGCGCTGTTCAACCTCTACATCCCGCGCACCGACGCGCCGCTGCAGCCGCTGTCGCTGAACGTCGCCTACCTGGTGCGCGACTTCTCGGCCTGCAACGCGCGCCTGTGGAACGACAAGCTCGGCCAGATCTCGCTGGCGACCACCACGCTGTTCTGGGGCGTCAGCGGCAACCTGCGCTACATCGTGCTGGCGTGGTCGGCGGCCGCGCTCGGCTACAGCACGACCCAGGCCTCGACGCTGGTGGGCGTGGTCGCGATCGGCACCGCGGTCGGCGCCGTGCTGGCCTCGCGCACGCGGCTCGACCACGCCACGCGCGTCATCCCGCTCGGCATCGCGATGGGCGTGCTGGTGATCGGCATGAACTTCATCTCCAACGTCTGGGTTGCCGCGCCCTTCCTGATCGTCCTGGGCGGGCTCGGCGGCTTCCTCGTCGTGCCGATGAACGCGCTGCTGCAGCACCGCGGCCACAACCTGATGGGCGCCGGCCGCTCGATCGCGGTGCAGAACTTCAACGAGCAGGCCTGCATCCTCGGCCTCGGCGCCTTCTACACCGGCATGACGCGCTTCGGCCTGTCGGCCTTCGGCGCGATCACGATCTTCGGCCTGGTGGTCGCGGGCGTGATGTGGCTGATCCGGCGCTGGCACCAGCGCAACTGCGTGCAGCACAAGGACGAGGTCGACCACCTGCTGGCCATCGCGCGCAGCGACCGCCACTGAGCGCCGGGCGCCGCGATCCATGCACGGTGACTCCACCGCCGGCCGCGCCGGCCTGCCTGCGCCCGGCTCGACGCTCGCGCTGCTGGCCCTGGTGCTGAACGCCTTCGTCTGGGGCGTCTCCTGGTGGCCGCTGCGGCACCTGCAGGGCATGGGCCTGCATCCGCTGTGGTCCACGGCGCTGATCTATGCCGCCGCGGTCGTCGTCATCGTCTGGCGCTGGCCGCGGGCGGTCGGGCAGCTGCTGCGCACGCCGGTGCTGTGGATCCTGGTGCTGGCGGCCGGCGGCACGAACGCCGGCTTCAACTGGGCGGTCAGCATCGGCGACGTGGTGCGCGTGGTGCTGCTCTTCTATCTGATGCCGCTGTGGGCGGTGCTGCTGGCGCGCTGGTTGCTGCACGAGCGATTGACGCGCTGGGCGGCATTGCGCGTGCTGCTGGCCCTGGCCGGCGCGGCCATCGTGCTCAAGCCGGCCGGCGCCGGCTGGCCCGTGCCGGCCAGCCTGCCCGACTGGCTGGGCATCGCCGGGGGCTTCTGCTTCGCGCTCAACAACGTGATGCTCAAGCGCGAGTCCGCCCGCCCCCGCGAGGCCCGGGCGCTGGCGATGTTCCTGGGCGGCATGCTGGTAGCCGGCGCGCTGGCTCTGGTGCTGGGCCTGGCAGGCGGCGTGGCGCCCCCGCCGGCGCCGCGGCCCGACTGGCTGTTGCCGGCGCTGGCCCTGGCCGCCGCCTTCCTGGCCGCCAACCTGGCCCTGCAGTACGGCGCCTCCCACCTGCCGGCCAACGTCACCGCCGTGGTCATGCTGGTCGAGGTGGTCTTCGCCGCCGGCTCGGCCATGCTGCTGGGTGACCAGGAGCTGACCGGCCAGGCCCTGCTCGGCGGGGGCCTGATCCTGGGTGCCGCCCTGCTGTCGGCCCTGGAGCCGAACCGGCCGGCCTGAAGCCTGTTGTGCAGGCGCATCAGAAATGCGCCGGCGACGGTCCGAAGCGCTGGCGAGACAGTGGCCGCGGGGCCCCTTTCATTAAACTTCGATGACGCTTCGACCGGGTCCCCCGTCTTCGATCAAGACGTCGGTCGCAGGCCGTCCCCCACTAAAGGAAAGACACGCTCATGAAGAAAATCGCTCTCGCCGCCGCGCTCGCCGCGGCCTTCACCGGCAGCGCCTTCGCGCAAAGCAGCGTCACGCTGTACGGTCGCATCAACACCTCGGCCGAAGTGCAGAAGATCGGCACGCAGGATGAAAAGTACGTGCTCCAGAACAACGCCTCGCGTTGGGGCCTGCGCGGCAGCGAGGACCTCGGCGGCGGCCTGAATGCCTTTTTCGGGCTGGAGTCGGGTTTCAATTCCGATACCGGCGCCGGGGCCGGCGGCTTCGGCCGCGACGCCTACGTTGGGCTGAAGAGCGCGCCCCTCGGGCAGGTCAGGATGGGGCGGTTCTTCAGCGCGATCTACTACGCGACCGCCGACTACATCAGCAATCACAACCACGATACGGGTACGTCGTCTGATGCCTTGTACGTTTTTCGAGTCGACCTCACGAACGCCGTGCAGTACTCGACGCCGAGCATCGGCGGCTTCGTCGGGACCGCCACGGTAGCGGCCGGCGAGGGAACCACGGACAAGACCTACGAACTGGTCGGCACCTATGCCGTGGGCAACCTTCACATCGGTGGCGGCTACTCCGAGACCGAAAGGCGATTGACTCTCGCCAAGGACAAGAGCGTCTCCGTGAGCGCGTTCTACACGATCGGGGCATTCTCCTTCGGCGGTCTGTACGAGCGAGACGACTTCGAGACTCTCAACGCAGGGCGGCAACTCGGGTCGCGTGACTACGGCCGGATTGCCGGCTTCTACACCATGGGTGCGGCGGAGTTCCACTTGAATTACGGTCAGGCGAAGTCCTGGGAAGGCTTGCCCAATAGTGGCGCCAAGCAATACACGGCGGGCATCAACTACAACTTGTCGAAGCGCACCAAGGTCTACGGCTTCTTCACGAAGATCGATGACGAGTCGGCAGGCTTCTACGGCGGTGACTTCCGCTCGCTGGCCGCCCTTGGCCTGCGCCACAACTTCTGAGTCTCGCGACCCAGTCCTGAAAGCGGCCCCCGGGCCGCTTTTTTGTATCCTTGCGCGGCGTGGCGCCGTCCCGACCCTCGCACCACGACGCCCACCGGCCCCCACAAAGGAAACCGCCATGACCCAGCTCTCCACCCGTCCCTTCCTCCAGACCCTCGGCCTGCTCGGCGCCGGCCTGCTGCTCGCGGCCTGCGGCAAGAAGGAAGAGCCCGCGCCGGCCGCGCCGGCCCCCGCCCCGGCGCCGGTCGCTTCGGCCCCCGCGCCGGCGCCCGCCAAGGTCTACGTCGTCGGCACCGATGCCGCCTACGCGCCCTTCGAGTCGCAGAACGAGAAGGGCGAGATCGTCGGCTTCAGCATGGACCTGCTGAACGCCGTTGCCGCCAAGGGCGGCTTCGAGATCAAGTTCGTCAACACGCCCTGGGAAGGCATCTTCAACTCGCTGGGCCAGGGTGACCGCGACCTGCTGATCTCGTCGATCACGATCACCGACGAGCGCAAGCAGACGATGGACTTCTCGGCGCCCTACTTCGACGCCTACCAGCTGATCGCCGTCAAGGCCACCAGCAAGGTGACGAAGTTCGACGACCTGAAGAAGCTCAAGGTCGGCGTGCAGACCGGCACCACCGGCGACGAGACCGTGACCAAGCTGCAGGGCAAGAACAGCGCGAACGTCAAGCGCTTCGAGTCCACGCCGCTGGCGCTGAAGGAGCTCGAGGCCGGCGGCGTCGACGCGGTCGTGGCCGACAACGGCGTGGTCGTGAACTACGTGACCAACAACCCGGCCGCCAAGTTCAAGACCGTCAGCGACAAGGCCTTCGCGCCCGAGCAGTACGGCATCGCGGTCAAGAAGGGCAACACCGAGCTGCTGGACAAGATCAACAAGGGCCTGGCCGCCGTCAAGGCCGACGGGACCTACGACCAGATCTACGCCAAGACCTTCGGCGCCGCCCCGGCGCCGGCCACCGCGGCCTCGAAGTAAGCCGCCCGTCCCGCGCGGGAACGGACGATGGACCTGCGCTGGGAGATCCTGGCCGGCTACGGACCGCTGTTCGCGGCCGGCATCTGGATGACGATCCAGCTGACCATCGTCGCCATCGGGGCCGGGCTGGCGCTCGGCCTCGTGCTCGGCCTGGTCAGCAGCTCGCGCTTCGGGCCGCCGCCGCAGTCCCCGCTGGCGGCCGCGCTGCTGAAGCTGGCGCAATGGGTGACGATCGCCTACGTCAGCTTCTTCCGCGGCACGCCGCTGTTCGTGCAGATCCTGCTGGTGCACTTCGCGCTGATGCCGACGCTGGTGCATCCCGACCACGGCCTGCTGCTGGCCGGCGAGACCGCGCGCACCTTCCGCCAGGAGTACGGTGCCTTCTTCTCCGGCGCGCTGGCGCTGACGCTCAACGCCGGCGCCTACATCTCCGAGATCTTCCGCGCCGGCATCCAGAGCATCCACCGCGGCCAGACGCAGGCCGCCTACAGCCTGGGGCTGACGCACGGCCAGAGCATGCGCCACGTGATCCTGCCGCAGGCCTTCCGGCGCATGGTGCCGCCGCTGGTCAACGAGGCGGTGACGCTGATCAAGGACTCCTCGCTGGTGTCGGCGATCGGCCTGGCCGAGCTGGCACTCGCGGCGCGCACGGTCGCCGGGGCCTACTCGCGCTACTGGGAGCCCTACCTCGCGATCTCGGTGGTCTACCTGGCGCTGACGCTGCTGCTGTCGACGCTGGCCAAGCGGCTCGAGTCGCCGGAGCACCAGCGGGGGCACTGAGGCGGCACGGGCCTCGGATCGCGCAAGCCGTTGCGGAGCAAGGCACGCGCGGTCACCGGCGGCTCGCGCCGCGCTCGAATCGCTAGACCTTCAACGGCAGCTCCCGCTGCCTCACACCCGTCAGCGCGAACAGCGCGTTCGCCAGCGCCGGCGCGATCGGCGGCAGGCCCGGCTCGCCGACACCGGCCGGTGCGTGGGTGCTGGGCACGAGGTGGGTCTCGATGACCGGCGTCTCGGCCAGCGTCAGCAGCTTCTGGTCCGGGTAGTTCTTCTGCTGCACCTCGCTGGCGACGATGTCGATGCGGCCATGCAGCGCCGCGGTCAGCCCGAAGACGATGCCGCTCTCCATCTGCCGCACGACGATCGCCGGATTGACGACGGTGCCGCAGTCGACCGCGCAGACCACGCGATGGATCACGAGCTTCGGTGCGGCCGACACCTCGACCACCTGCGCGACGAGGGTGCCGAAGCTCTCGTGCAGCGCCACGCCGCGCGCGCGGCCGGCCGGCGGCTTGCTGCCCCAGCCGGCCTTGTCGGCCGCCAGCCGCAGCACCGCCGCATGGCGCGGCATGCCGCCCAGCAATGACAGCCGGTAGGCCACCGGGTCCTGCCCCGCGGCCTGCGCCAGCTCGTCGACGAAGCTCTCGCTGAAGAAGGCGTTGTGCGAATGCCCGACCGCGCGCCAGTAGCCGACCGGCACGCCGCTGCGCGTGGCGGCATGCGCGATGCGCTGGTGCGGCACCTCGTAGGGCAGGTCGAACAGGCCCTCGGCCGTGCTCTTGTCGGGCGCATCCACCGGGCCGGTCAGCCACGGCAGGCCGCGCTCCATCCAGCGCGGCGTGATCGCGTCGCCGGCGCTGGCGATGCGCAGCGTCTGCGGCTTGCCGTCGGCGCCGAGCCAGGCCTTCATCACGGCCGCGCCGGCCGGCCGGTAGTAGTCGTGCGTCATGTCTTGCTCGCGCGACCAGACGATCTGCACCGGGCGCCCGCCGGTCACCCGCGCCACCGCGACCGCCTGCGTCACGAAGTCGGCATCGAGCCGCCGCCCGAAGCCGCCGCCGAGCAGCGTGACGTGCACGGTGACGGCCTCTTCCTCCACGCCCGCGGCGCGCGCCGCCAGCGCCCGCGCGATGCCCGGCACCTGGGTCGAGGCCCAGACCTCGACGCGGCCGTCCTTCACGCGCGCGGTGCAGTTGATCGGCTCCAGCGCGGCGTGCGCGAGATAGGGTGCGCGGTAACTCGCCTCGACCGCACGCGCGCCGCTGCCGACCGCCGCCTGCTCGGCCGCGGCCAGGTCGCCGCGCGAATGGAAGGGCAAGCCGCCGTCGTTCGCGAAGGCTTCGCGCGCGCGCGTCTCCAGCGCCGTGGCGATCGCGGCGCTGTCCACGGTGCCGGCGGGCGGGGGCGCCCAGTCGATGGCCAGCGCGTCGACCGCCTGCTGCGCATGCCAGGTGCTGCGTCCGACCACCGCGACGCCGGCGGTCAGGCCGGCCAGCGCCGGCAGGCGCACCAGCCGCAGCGCGCCGGGGCGCCTCAGCACCTCGTCCTCGTTGGTGATGCGCTGCGGCGCACCGCCCAGCATCGGGCACATGCGCACCGCCGCGTACAGCAGGCCCTCGGGCCGCACGTCGAGGCCGAACACCGCGCTGCCGTTGCTCTTGGCCACGACGTCGTTGCGCGGTGCCGGCCGGCCGATCAGGGTCCAGGTTTCGCGCGGCTTGAGCCGCACCTCGCCGGTCGGCGTGCCGGCCGCCGCCGCGGCGAACTCGCCGAAGTGCCCGCGGGTCCCCGAGGCCGCATGCGCGATCACGCCGCGCTGCACGGTGATCTCCTCGCGCGGCTGCCGCCAGCGCAGCGAGGCCGCGCCGACGAGCTGCGCGCGCGCCGTCGCGGCGGCCAGCCGCAGCGGCTCCCACGCGTCGGCGATCGTCGTCGAGCCGCCGGTCGCGTTGATGCCGAGTTCGCGCGCCAGCTTGCCCACGAGGCGCTCGCCGAGGCGCACGCCGTCGGTCTCGTGTCCCGGCTCCTTGTCGCGCGGATGGAAGGGCAGCGCCGCGACGAACATCGCGACGTTGCCGTAGATGCTGTCGTGGCCGGCCTGCTCGAGCCGGATGCGATCGAGGCCGATGTCCAGCTCCTCGGCCACCAGCATCGCCAGCGCGGTGTGCACGCCCTGGCCCATCTCGCTGCGGTGCATGGCCAGCACGACCGAGCCGTCGGCGGCGATCTTGATCCAGCCGTTGAGCGCGACCTCGCCGGCCTGCAGCGCCAGCAGCGTCTTGCCGCCCAGCCGCGAGCGCGGCGGCAGCAGCCCCCATCCGACCAGCAGCGCGCCACCCGCCGCGGTCGCGCCCAGCAGCCAGGTGCGGCGCCTCACGTCGCCTTCCTCGCGGCCGACGCGGGCGCGGACGGGCGCGGCGCGTCCTTCTGCAGCGCGCGCGCCGCGTCGTGGATGGCGGCGCACACGCGCGGATAGGTGCCGCAGCGGCACAGGTTGGTGAGGGCCGCGTCGATGTCGGCGTCGGTCGGCCGCGGGTTCCTGTCCAGCAGCGCGGCCGCCGCCATCAGCATGCCGCTCTGGCAGTAGCCGCACTGCGGCACCTGGTGCTGGACCCAGGCGCGCTGCAGCGCATGCGGCGTCTCCGGCGTGCCCAGTCCCTCGATGGTCTGGATGGCCTTGCCCTGCACCTGCGACAGCGGCGTGACGCAGGACCGCAGCGGTTCGCCGTCGACCCGTACCGTGCAGGCGCCGCAGGCCGACACGCCGCAGCCGAACTTGGTGCCGGTGAGGTTCAGCGCATCGCGCAGCACCCACAGCAGCGGCATCGCCGGATCGACGGCATCGTCGGGGAGCGGCATCGGCTGGCCGTTGATCAGCAGGTCCATGGGGTCGGTCGGAGTGCGGGCACGCCGCATTCTGTGCCGGCCCGGCGGCAGCCACGGGACGCAGCGGTTGCCGTTTGTGTCGGCGAGGCAACGGCCACCGACGGCTACAGCCCCTTGAACAGGCCCTGGAAGTGCCGCGACACCGGGAGCCGCTCGCTGCGCCCGCGCAGCGTCACGACCATCTGCCCCTCGTCGACGCGCAGCGCGCTGGCGATGCAGCGCTGGTTGACGATGACCGAGCGGTGGATCTGCCAGAAGCGCTCGGCGTCCAGCTGCGTCAGCAGTTCCTTCAGCGGCAGGCGGATCAGCGCGTCGCCCTCGGCGTGGACCACGCGCGTGTAGCGGGCGTCGGACTCGAAGTAGACGACGTCCTCGACGCGGATCAGCTTCACCTCGCGGCCGACGCCGGCCTGGATGACGTCCAGCGGCGCCGGCTTGCGCAGCCCGCCCAGCAGCGATCCGATCAGGCCCTGCAGGTCGGCCGGCGGCTGGTTCAGGCGCTGTTGCAGGCGCTCGATCGCGCGGCCGAGGCGCTCGGCCTCGACCGGCTTCATCAGGTAGTCCACCGCGCCGGCATCGAAGGCGTCCAGGGCATGGTCGCCGTGGGCGGTGACGAAGACCACGTGCGCGCGACCGCGGATGCGCTGCGCGACCTCCAGGCCGGTGAGGCCCGGCATGCGGATGTCGAGGAAGCAGACCGTCGGCTCGTGCTCGAGGAAGGCGTCCCAGGCGTCGCTGCCGTTGGCGGCCGCGGCGACGATGCGCAGCTCGGGCCAGCCGCGGACCAGCGCCGCCAGCAGCTGCTCGCGCGGGGCTTCCTCGTCGTCGGCCACCAGGGCCGTCGTCATGGCGCTCATCGTCCTTGCTCCTGCGACGGGTCCGGCAGCCACGCCCGCGCCAGCGTCTCGCCCAGCGGGTCGCGCAGCAGCTCCAGGCGGGCCTGCGCGCCGTGGCGGCCGGCCAGCCGCTCGCGCGAGTTGCGCAGGCCCACGCCCTCGACCACCGGCGCCGCGAGCGGCGCACCGCCGTTGCGCACGCTCAGCTCGACGCCACCGTCCCCGCGCCGGGCCTCGATGCGCAGCAGGCCGCCGTGCAGGGCCGGCTCGATGCCGTGCTCGATCGCGTTCTCGACCAGCGTCAGCAGCAGGCCGGGCGGCAGCGCGGTGTCGGCCACGTCGGCCGGCAGCACGATCTCGTGACGCAGCCGCGGGCCCAGACGCGCCTGCATGATGCCCAGGTAGGTCTGCGCCAGTTCGGCCTCCTGCGCGAGCGTCGCGCTGTCCTTCTCCAGCAGCCCGACCGACTGGCGCAGGAAGCTGGTCAGGCTCGCCAGCAGCGGGCCGCCGCGCGCATCCCGGGTGTCGACCCAGTGCTGCAGCGTCGCCAGCGTGTTGAACAGGAAGTGCGGCTGGATCTGCACCTGCAGCAGCTTCAGGCGCGCCTCGGCGGCCTGGCGCGCGGCGGCGTCGCGCTCCTGCTCCAGGCGCGACTGCGCCAGCTCCTGCTGCAGCGCGTAGCGCCGCGCCGCCGCCGTGCCCCACATCACCAGCATCAGCGCCAGGCCCGCCAGCAGCTGGAAGGGCGTGGCCCGCCACAGCACCGCACCCAGTGTCTGCAGCCACTGCTCGCCCGACATCGCGCTGCTCCAGGTCTTGCTGACCACCGAAGCGAACACGCCGGCATAGGTGCCCAGCATCATGATCAGCGCGATGCGCCACAGCCGGCGGCCCGAGTAGCGCTGCGGCATCAGCCACACGCTGACGCCGCCGACGGTGAGGCAGACGGCCAGCGACAGGGTCAGCAGCAGGGCCGGCGCGAACGAGACGCCTGCGGCGACGAGGCCGGCGGTGCCCCCGGCCACGCCGAGCGCCAGGCCCAGCCAGACCCACAGCCCCCGGCGGCTGTAGAGCAGCCGGTCGATGGCCTCGGCCTGCGCGCGCACCTCCGGCGCCATGCGCGCGTAGTACGGCGCCGCCCAGCGGAAGTACCAGCGCTGGAAACGGTTGTGCGCGACGGGCAGGGGCACGGCCATCGGGCGCAGTCTAAGCAAGGGCCCGGCCGCCTGGTGGCGGCGCGCGGTGAACGGCCGGCAGCCCGGCGCGAACGGCCCGCCGGCCGTCATGAACGGCGACTCAGGCCGCGAGCAGCTCGCCGCCCTGGAAGACCTTCAGTTCGCCCGGCGCGAAGGCGGCCCAGGCCTCGTCGGCGGTCAGCGGCTCGGTCACGACGACCGCCACGCGGTCCTGCGGCGTCGTCAGCTCGGCGAAGTTGACCGTCAGGTCCTGGTCCTGCAGCCGTGCCTCGCGGAAGGGATGGCGGCGCTGCAGCCAGTGCAGCGAGGTCGAGCAATGCGCCCACAGCGCATCGCCGTTGCTGAGCAGGAAGTTGAAGCTGCCGTGCCCGGCCACCGGCGCCACCAGCTCGCGCAGCGTCTCGGTCAGGTCGCGCACGCTCGGCACCGCAGCGTGGTTCTTCGCCAGCTCCTGCAGCAGCCAGCAGAAGGCGCGCTCGCTGTCGGTGTCGCCGACCGGCCGGAAGGCGGCGTGCAGCTTGGGATGGAAGTCCTTCAGGTCGCCGTTGTGCGCGAACACCCAGTAGCGGCCCCACAGCTCGCGCACGAAGGGATGGGTGTTCTGCAGCGCGACCCGGCCCTGCGTGGCCTTGCGGATGTGGGCGATGACGTGTTCGCTGCGGATCGGGTAGCGGCGCACCATCTCCGCCACCGGCGACGTCGCGGCGCTGTGGTGGTCGACGAAGCAGCGCACGCCCGGTCCCTCGAAGAAGGCGATGCCGAAGCCGTCCTTGTGCTCCACCGCGCGCGTCGCGAAGCCGGTGAAGCTGAAGACGATGTCGGTCGGCGTGTTGCCGTTCATTCCGAGCAGCTGGCACATGCGGCCAGTATCGCAAGCGCACGCTGGCCCGGGCCGGCTCAGGGCAGGGACCGCAGGCGCTGCAGCAGGAAACGCCGCACCGCCTCGTCCTCGCTAAGGCCGAGCGCACGCTCGTAGGCGCCCCGCGCCTCGGCGACGCGGCCGTCGCGCACCAGGACGTCGGCGCGTGCCGCCCAGTAGGGCTGGTAGGCGGCCACGACCGCGAGGTCGTCGGTGGCGATCGCGTCGAGCGCAGCCAGCGCCACCACAGGTCCCTGCGCCGCCGCCAGCGCCACCGCGCGCCCGACACGCGCACCCAGGCTGGGATGCAGCGCCACCAAGCCGTCGTAGAGCGCGACGATGGCCGCGGGCGCCACCGGCGCGCCGAGCGCGCGCTGCGTGTGCGCCGACTGCAGCGCCGCCTCGAGCTGGTAGGCGCCGAGGCGCCGCATCGGCGCGGCGCGCAGCAGCGCGGCCTCGGCCTCCTGGCGCAGCGCGTGGTCCCACCGGGCCGGGTCCTGGCGGTCGAGCGGCACGTAGTCGCCGGCCGCATCGCGGCGCGCCGCGGCGCGCGACTGGCAGAAGGCCAGCAGCGCCAGCAGGCCCAGCGGCTCGGGCTCGTCGGGCAGCAGTTGCGTCAGCAGCCGCGCCAGCGACAGCGCCTCGGCCGCCAGCCCGCGGCGCCGCGGGTCGGTGCCGGCCACGTCGTCCCAGCCGCTGCCGTAGGCGGCGTAGACCGCCTCCAGCACGTCGTCCAGGCGTTCGCGCCACTGCGCAGGCGGCGGCACCTCGAAGGCGATGCCGGCCTCGCGGATGCGCGACTTGGCGCGCACCAGGCGCTGGCCCAGCGTGGCCGGCGCCACCAGGAAGGCCGCCGCGATGCGCGCCGCATCCAGCCCCAGCACCGTCTGCAGCATCAGCGGCGCGCGCGCCGCCGGCGCGATGGCCGGGTGGGCGCAGACGAACATCAGCTTGAGGCGCTCGTCGGGAAAGGCGTCGATGGCCTCGTCATCGGCGAACTCGTCGCCGATCAGCCGCAGCGTGTCGGCCGCCGCGTCGCGGACCCGGGCATGGCGCCAGCCGTCGAGCAGGCGCCGCCGCGCCGTCGTCAGCAGCCAGGCCTCGGGCGAGTCCGGCACGCCGCCCGCCGGCCACGCGGTCAGCGCGGCCTGGAAGGCGTCGGCCAGCGCGTCCTCGGCCGCGGCGATGTCGCGCGTGCGCGCCGCCAGGTAGGCGACGAGCCGGCCGTAGGAGCGCCTGGCCGCGGCTTCCGCTGCCAGGCGGGCAGCGTCCTCGCTCACCCCGGCAGGCCGGGCGGCGGCGGCATCACCGGCCGCACCTCGACCGCGCCGTTGGCGGCGCAGGGCGCGCGCGCGGCCCAGTCCAGCGCCGCGTCGAGGCTGGGCAGGTCCAGCACGACGAAGCCGCCGAGCTGCTCCTTCGTGTCGGCATACGGCCCGTCCTGCACCTGGCGGCGGCTGCCGGCGCCGCGCAGCGTGGTCGCCATCGCAGGCGGCTGCAGGCCCTCGCCGGCCTTCATCAGGCCGGCCTGCTGCATGGCCCCGATGTAAGCCATCCAGCCGGCCCAGTAGGGGCCGGCGCGCTCGTCGTTCTGGCAGGCCTGGTCGTCGGCGCTCTCGTAGAACATCAGCATGTAGTCCATGGTGGTACTCCTGGGTGTGGACGAACGCCCCTGTGGCGCTCCGACATTGACGGGCCGGCAGCGGCGATTTCGACAGACGCTAACGCCCGCGTCGAAAAATCGCTACCGCGGGCATGCCAGACTGCAGGCCACGGCCCACCGCCCCGGGGGTCGCCCAGGGAGCACAGCGATGCCGGGACTCTTCGATCTGGTCACCGCCCTGCTGCAGCGGGCGCGCGCGCCGCAGCGCGAAGCGGGGCGCGGCACGCGCAGCTACCGCTGCCGCTGCGGGCGGCCGGTGTTCTTCCGCAACAGCGTCTGCACCACCTGCGGCGCGGCGCTGGGCTTCGATCCACGCTCGCAGCGCATGCTGGCGATCGAGCCCGGCCCGACCGCCGGCGAGTGGCGGATCGACCCGGCCGCCGGCGTCGCTGCCGACACCCCCGTGCGCCGCTGCGCCAACCTCGACACCCCGGCCGGCTGCAACTGGCTGATCCCGGTGGCGCCCGCCGGCCGGGTGACGCCGCTGCTGTGTCGCGCCTGCCGCCTGAGCCGCACCATCCCCGACCTGTCGGTGCCCGAGAACGCCGACCTGTGGCGCCGCATCGAGGTGGCGCGCCGGCGCCTGGTCTCGCAGCTGATCGCGCTGGGGCTGCCGGTCGCGTCCAAGGTGCCCGCGGCCGCCGAGGACCCCGAGCGCGGCCTGATGTTCGACGTGCTGCGCGCGCCGCCCGGCAGCGCGCCGGTGCTGACCGGTCACGCCGGCGGGCTCATCACGCTCAACCTCGAGGAGGCCGACGATGCCGTGCGCGAGCGCGTGCGCGCGCAGATGCACGAGCCCTACCGCACGCTGCTGGGCCACTTCCGCCACGAGGTCGGCCACTACTACTGGGACCGCCTGGTCGCCGGCACGCCCTGGCTGGAGGACTTTCGCGCGCTGTTCGGCGACGAGCGCGCCGACTACGCGGCGGCGCTGCAGCGGCACTACACCCACGGCGCGCCGCCCGACTGGGCCCAGCGCCACGTCAGCAGCTACGCCAGCACCCATCCCTGGGAAGACTGGGCCGAGACCTGGGCCCACTACCTGCACATGGTCGACACGCTGGACACCGCGCTCAGCTTCGGCCTCGACGCCGACGACCTGGAGCTCGAGTTCGACCGCTTCGCGCCCGACGCGCTGTGGCGCCCCGACGACCCGGGGGCCGAGCGGTTCCTCGGCTTCGTCAACGCCTGGGTCGAGCTGACGAGTGTGCTGAACGAGCTGTCGCGCAGCATGGGCCAGCACGACTACTACCCCTTCGTGCTGCCGCGGCCGGCGATCGGCAAGCTGCAGTTCGTGCACCTGGTGGTGCAGGGCGCGGAGTGATTCCTCAGCCCGGCGTCGCGAGCTTCAGCCCGACGATGCCGGCGACGATCAGCCCCAGGCTCACCAGCCGGCCCGCACTGGCCGACTCGCCCAGCAGCACGATCCCCAGGATGGCCGTGCCGACCGCGCCGACACCGACCCAGACCGCATAGGACGTGCCCACCGGCAGCGTCTTCATAGCCTCGCCCAGCAGGCCCAGGCTGATGACCATCGCCGCGATCGTCGCCGCGGTCGGCCAGGGCCGCGTGAAACCTTCGGTGTACTTCAGGCCGATGGCCCAGCCCACCTCGAACAAGCCAGCCACCACCAGCAGCAACCAGGCCATGGAGCGTCTCCCTTCGATGCGTGGATGAACCTGCCGCGCTTCAGCGCGGGCAGTCGCCGCCGTAGCGGACCGTGCCGTCCTTGCACTCGGTCAGCACGGGGGCTTCGCGCCGCGCCGGGGCAGACGCCGGTGGCGACACCCCCGGCGCGGGCATCGGCGCGGAGGCCGCTGCCGCTGCGCCAGTGCCCCGCGCGTAGACGATCTTGCGGCTGCCGCGGTCGCAGCTGCCGACCACCTTGCCGTCGGCCGGCGCGTCGACATCGACGACGTTGACCGAGAAGCCCGCGACCCCCGAGGCGCGAATCTTCGCTTCGATCTGCTCGCGCAGCGCGTCGCAGTTGCCAGGAGGCGCCGGGTTCGCCGCCGCCGCGCGCGGCGCGACGGCGACCAGCAGCGCGACGGCGAGGCAGGTGATCGGGATGGCGGTGGTGAACATGGCGTCGGGCCGCTCGGTGTGCGCGGTCGTCAGGCGGCCCGCGTACGCCGCGCCGCCGGGGTGGTGGCATCGCGCCGGGGATCCCCCAGCGACCGGTCGAGCGCCGCCGCGCGCTCGACCAGCGCGACCACGGTCTCGCGGCGCAGCGGCGTGTCCGGCCGCAACTCCAGCGTCGCCATCTCGTACTTGCCGCCCGGCCTGAGCCGCGCCTCGATGTCGCGCAGGCGCTGGCCGCGCCAGAAGCCGAACAGGACGCGCGCGGGCTCGGCGCGGATCAACAGCACCGGGCCCTTGCCCCAGTAGACGAGGTGGCCCCACTTCAGCTGCTCGTCCAGGCAGGGCGCGGCGTCGCGGACGGCGCCGCGCAGGGCCTCGGCGTAACGCTGCTGCCAGCCGGCGAGCGCGGCGATGTACTCGTCGGGCGTGCGGGCGGCGGTGAGGATCATCTGGTGGTTCAGAAGGGCTGCTTCGCGAAGAACATCGCGATGCAGCAGCCGAGTCCGATCGCCCAGAGCACCGACCGCAGGTTCGCGCGGTCGGCGAGATAGGCGCCGATGTAGCCGACCCGGGCTGCCACGAAGGCCAGCGCCAGCCCGTCGACCAGCGCCTGCGAGGCCTGCATGCGCTCGGCCACCAGGACGCCGGCGATGAAAATCGGCAGCGCCTCGAAGCTGTTCATCTGCGCCGCGTGCGCGCGCGCCTGCCAGCCCTGGAGTGCCGCGAGCCACGCCCGCGGGTTGTGGTTGTCGAAGCCGCCTTCGCGACGCGGCTTGCCGAAGCCCTTGGACTTGGCGATCCAGGCGCAGCCGATGGGCAGGAGGCAGGCTGCAAGGAGGCAGGCTTCGGCGATGGTCATCGTGGGGCAGTGGGTGGGTGGATGCCGGGTTGTCGAGGCTTCGCACCGACCGGCGGATGATAGTCAGCGAGCGCTTCGCCCCGCTCCGCCCCCTCACCGCTCGAACAACAACCTCGCGAAGCTCTTCATCGTGACGAGGTTCCCCGGCGTGTGCGTCTCCTCCAGCACGCCGCTCATGCGCTGCAGGCGGCGCGGGCTGCGCTTGGCGCTCCAGACCAGCAGGTCGACCAACCAGGGCCGCGCGTTGACGCTGTTGGCCTTCTCGTAGACCTCGAAGCGCGGGCGCAGGGCGCGCAGCGCGGCCTCGTAGCGGTGGCGCACGGTGGCATCGTCGTGGCTCGCGCGGCGTCCCTCGATCACCGCCTCGGCGGCCAGGATGCCGGTCTCCAGGGCCTTGCCGATGCCTTCGCCGGTCAGCGCGTAGGTGCTGCCAGCGGCCTCGCCGGTGACCAGCAGGCCGGGGCGCGACCAGGTAGCGCCTTCCAGGCTGCAACGCAAGGGCGCACCCTTCAACTCGCCCAGCAGCTGGCCGCCCTGCATCAGCGCACGGGCCGGCGCGTGCACTTCGGTGAAGGCAGCAAAGACCTCGCGCAGGTTCACGTCCTGCATGGTGTTGCGGCCGTCGCGGCCGCGGCCGTGGCTGTGCGCGACGCCCACGCCGATGTTGAACACGCCGTCGCGACAGGGAAAGATCCAGCCATAGCCGGGCTTGATCTTGCGGTGCCACAGCACCTCCAGCTCGGTGATGTGGCCGACCATCGCGTCGTTCTTCACGTAGCCGCGCAACGCCACCGCGCTGGGCGTGCGGCGCTCGCACACGCCGGCGGCGATGCTGGCCTGCGGCACCGCGCCGCTGGCCAGCAGCACCCAGCGCGCGCGGATCTCGTGCACGGCCTCACCGGCCTGCAGGCGTGCGCCGACGACCGCCCCGCCCGCCTCGATCGGTGCGACGAAGCGCAGCGGTGCGTGCATGCGCGCACCGGCCTCGGCGGCGGCGCGGCTCAGCAGCAGGTCGAGCTGCCGGCGCGGCAGCACGGCCAGGGTGCCGGGGACGTCGATGAAGCCGCCGCGCGGGCCGATGCAGCGCACGTGCCGCGCCGGCTGCGCCAGCGCCATCACCTCGTCCAGCACGCCCAGCCGGGCCATCGCGCGGTGGGCATCGGGGATGAGGCCGTCGCCGCAGACCTTGTCGCGCGGGAAGGCCTGCTGGTCGACCAGCAGCACGTCGACGCCGGCGCGCGCCAGCGTGTGGGCGGCCGCGCTGCCGGCCGGGCCGGCGCCGACGACCAGGACCTCGCAGGACGGCGGCAGTTCGGCCGCCGGACGGTTCAGCAGCGGGGACGGGGACGCAGGAACGGGATCCATGACAGGCATCGACAGGGCGCGGGCCGCATTCTAGGAAGCGGCCGCGTCGTCGACCGGAGGGCTCATGCGCCGATTCTTGTGCAGATCGGCGCGCCCTCGCTGTCGGCTACCAGATCGACACGCGCTGCGCCGGCGGCAGGTACATCGCGTCGCCCGGCTTCACGCCGAAGGTCGTGTAGAAGGCCGGGTGGTTGCGCACCGCGCCGTTGGCGCGGAACTCCGACGGCGAGTGCACGCCCGCCTTCACCCGTTCGATCAGCGCGGCCTCGCGCTCCTTGTCGCGCCAGATCTGCGCGTAGCCGTAGAAGAAGCGCTGGTCGCCGCTCAGGCCGTCGATCACCGGCGCCGGCTTGCCGCCCAGCGACAGCTGGTAGGCCTTGTAGGCGATCTCGAGGCCCGAGTTGTCGGCGATGTTCTCGCCCAGCGACTGCTTGCCGTTGAGCTTGTAGCCCGGCACCGGCTCGAAGGCGCCGTACTGCGCGATCAGCACCTCGGTCTTGGCGGCGAAGCGCGCGCGGTCCTCGGCGGTCCACCAGTTGCGCAGGTTGCCGTCGCCGTCGTACTGGCTGCCCTGGTCGTCGAAGCCGTGGCTGATCTCGTGGCCGATCACCGCCCCGATGCCGCCGTAGTTGACCGCCTCGTCGGCCGCCGCGTTGAAGAACGGCGGTTGCAGGATCGAGGCCGGGAACACGATCTCGTTGAGGCCTGGGTTGTAGTAGGCATTGACCGTCTGCGGCGTCATCAGCCACTCGTCGCGGTCGATCGGCTTGCCCAGCTTGTCGACCATGCGCGCATGCGCGAACTCGCGCGCGCGCCGCACGTTGCCGGCCAGGTCGTCGCGCTGGATCGACAGCGTGCGGTAGTCCAGCCACTGCTTCGGGTAACCGATCTTGGTGGTGAACTTGGCCAGCTTGGCCTGCGCCTGCGTCCGGGTCGCCGGCGTCATCCAGTCGAGCTTGTCGATGCTCTGCCTGTAGGCCAGCATCAGGTTCGCGACCAGCTTCTCCATGCGCGCCTTGTGCTCGGGCGGGAAGTACTTCGCCACGTAGAGCTTGCCCAGGCCTTCGCCGACCGAGTCCTCGACCAGCGCGACGCCGCGCTTCCAGCGCGGCAGGTTCTCGGGCGTGCCGCGCAGCACCGTGCCGGCGAAGGCGAAGCGCGTATCGACGAAGTCCTTGCTCAGGAAGGGCGCGTAGGCATTGAGCACGCGCACCTTGGCGTAGGCCTTCCACGCCGGCAGCGGGGCCGTCCCGGCCAGCTTCGACAGGCCCTCGAAGTAGCTCGGCTGGCCGATGATCACGTAGCCCGCCTTGCCGGCCACGCCGGTGCCGGCCAGGAAGGCGCTCCAGTCGATGGCCGGCGCCAGCTTCGGCAGCGCGTCGACCTCGACCTTGTTGTAGGTCTTCACCGGGTCGCGGTTCTCGACACGGGTCCACTGCACGCGCGCGAGATCGGTCTCCAGCGCCAGCACGGCGGCGGCCGAGGCGGCCGCGTCCTTGTCGCCGGCCAGGGCCAGCATCTTATGCAGGTGGTCGAGGTACTTGGCGCGGATGTCCTTGAAGCGCGCGTCGTCCTCCTTCAGGTAGTAGTCGCGGTCGGGCAGGCCCAGGCCGCTCTGCGACAGGAAGGTGGCGTAGCGCGTC
This sequence comes from uncultured Methylibium sp., assembly GCA_964622685.1. GTDB lineage: Bacteria > Pseudomonadota > Gammaproteobacteria > Burkholderiales > Burkholderiaceae_C > Methylibium. The sequence continues at coordinate 15,309 of CAZUUU010000014.1, read as the reverse complement.
GAGTCCTTGTCGTCCTGGCCGACGTAGAAGGCCACCGGCATGCCGATGCCCGCGCGGATGGACTTCGCCATCAGCGCGCCGAGCTGCTTGCGGTCGGTCAGCGCGTCGATCGCGGCCAGCTCGGCGGCGATGGGCCGGACACCGAGCTTCTCGACCGTGGCCTCGTCCATGAAGCTGGCGTACAGGTCACCGATCTGGCGCGCCTCGGCATCGCGGCCGCTCTTCGCCGCCTCCTCGATCAGGCCCAGCAACTGGGGCTGGATGGTCTCGTGGATCTGCAGGAAGGCGCCGGTGCTGGCGCGGTCCGCCGGGATCGGCGTGTTCTTCAACCAGCCGCCGTTGACGTGGCGGTAGAAGTCGTCCTGGATGCGCACGGCGCGGTCGACGTTCGCCTGCTCGACGCCGGACCCGGCCGGCTGGGCGTGGGCGGGGCCGAGGGCGGCCAGGGCGACGGCAGCGACGGCGACACCGAGGGCCAGCGCCCGGCGGGGCTTGTGGGAAATGCTCACGACTCAGACTCCTCGCGGCGGTGACCGCTTGCGTTGTGGGGTGGGCACCGGTCGGCGCCGGGCATCACTCTAAAGCCTGGCCACGCGGCGCCGGCGGCGCCGTGCGACGGACGGCGGAAAGCGTGGAACGGACGGGGGCACCGGCCTGCCCGCGCCGGCGTCCGGGGTAACCCGGGGGGCCGCGCCGGAGCCGGCCCCCCGGCCTACAGTCGGCTGCCGGTTGCCATCCGTCAGACCGATCGGCAGCCGCCCGGCGACCGGCCACCCGCCGCACCGCCTTCCTTATCCAAGAACGATTCAAGGAGACCCACCCCATGCATCCCTTCGCCCGCCTCACGCTGACGGCCGCCGCGGCCGCCCTGCTGTCCGCCGGACCCGCCCTGGCCCAGCAGAACATCGAGAAGCTCAAGCAGTTCAAGGTGTCCGGCGTCGACCTCAACATCCCGCCGGTGCCGCAGACCGGCAAGAACGCCGACGCGATCCGCCGCAACCTCGAGCGCGTGAAGCTGCCGCCGGGCTTCCGCATCGACCTGTTCGCGGTGGTGCCCGACGCGCGCCACATGGCGGTGGCGCCCAGCACCAACATGCTGTTCGTCGGCACGCGCAAGACCACGGTGTGGGCGGTGACCGACCGCAACTCCGACGGCGAGGCCGACGAGGTCAAGCCCTTCGCGCCCAGCCTGAACTTCAAGGTGCCCAACGGCGTGTGCTGGACCAAGGACGGCTTCCTGATCGTGGCCGAGCACAACCGCGTGCTCAACTTCCCCGCGGCCGAGTTCTTCTACGAAGGCCCCGACGTCGCGGTGATCGAGGTCGTGCCCCAGGGCAAGCTGATCCCGGTGGAGGAAGAGTCCTTCAACCACGGCGCGCGCGTCTGCAAGATCGGCCCGGACGGCATGGCCTACATCTCGCTGGGCCAGCCCTTCAACGTGCAGCCGCGCGAGAAGCTCAAGCTCTACACCGAGGTCGGCATCGGCGGCATGGTGCGGATGAACGCCTTCGACGGCAGCAAGCGCGAGGTCTATGCGACCGGCATCCGCAACTCGGTCGGCCACGACTTCAACCCGAAGGACGGCACCCTCTGGTTCACCGACAACCAGACCGACGGCATGGGCGACGACATCCCCAACGGCGAGATCAACCGCATCACCAAGGCCGGCCAGTTCTTCGGCTACCCGTGGATCCAGGGCAAGACGCGCATCACCGAGCATGGCTACGACAAGGACCCGATGCCGGCCAACGTGACCGCGGCCCAGGTGCTGACCGAGGCGCACGCGGCCGACCTGGGGATGGCCTTCTACACCGGCAAGTCCTTCCCGGCGAAGTACCAGGGCGGCTTCTTCAGCGCGCAGCACGGCTCGTGGAACCGCACCAAGCCGAACGGCGCGCAGGTGCTGTTCACCTCGCTCAAGGCCGACGGCACCGCCGACAAGACCGAGGTCTTCGCGAGCGGCTGGCTGGACGAGAACACCGGCACCTTCCGCGGCCGCCCGGTCGACGTGGCGACGATGAAGGACGGCTCGCTGCTGGTCTCGGACGACTACGTCGGTGCGATCTACCGCATCAGCTACACCGGCGATGCGAAGCGCTAGCCTGCGCGCAGGCCTCGTCGTGGCGGCGCTGTGCGTCGCCACGGCCGCCCCGGCCAACGAGGCCGGCCGCGCCAAGTCGGCGGCCTGCGCGGCCTGCCACGGCCCGCTGGGCCTGGCGACCGCGCCGGACGCGCCGCACCTGGCCGGCCAGTCGGCGATCTACGTCGACGCGCAACTCAAGGCCTACCGCAGCGGCGCGCGCCAACACCCGGTGATGAACGTGATCGCCAAGTCGCTGAGCGACGCGGACATCGCGGCGCTGGCGGCGTGGTACGCGTCGCTGAAGGTCGAGGTGAAGGAGCCTTGAGGACGCGGCTCTTCGCGTGACGTCGGCCCGGGCCTGCCCGAACCCGCGCAGGCAAAGGCGGATCAGAGCTTGACCGTCCGCCCCACGTAGAGGATCGGGCCCGTCGGGCGGCCGATGGTCGAGCCGCCTTCGGGCTCGAGCGTCAGCTCGAAGAGCGTCTGCGACTCGACCGCCGGCAGCTGGCGAACCGGCAGCTCGACGACCTGGCCGGCGCGCACCAGGCCCAGCGAGGTCGGGCCGGCCGCGCCTTCGGGCTTGGTCCAGAACTGCAGCGTCTTGCCGGCCGGCACCGGCAGGGCCGCGGCGGCCGCGACCGGCACCAGGCGCAGCTTGTCGCCGGCGGTGATCTCGACCACCCAGCCGGTGGACTTGTCGTCGGGCGCCTGCAGCACCGCGAGGTAGCGCGCCGGCGCGTCGACCGCGGTCGGCGTGCGCAGCACCAGCAGCGTCGCGAGCACCAGCGAGGCCGCGATCGCCAGGCCGCCGGTGAGCTGCCAGCGGCGCAGGCGCTGCCACACCGGGTCGTTGGCCGCGGCCGGGGCGTTCGCCGGGCGCGCCGACGGCGCGGCGCCGAGCCGGGCGGCGATCTTCGACCACAGGCCGGCGTCGGGCTCGGCCGGCGCGACGCGGCGCGTCAGGCCGATCAGGCGGTCCTGCCAGCGGTAGACCTCGGCCCGCAGCGCCGCGTCGACAGGCAGGGCCCGCTCGACCTCGGCGCGCGCCGCGGCATCGAGAGTGCCCAGCACGTACTCGCCGGCGGTCGCGCTGCGTTCCTGCGGGTCCTGGTCGAGGCTCACGACAGGCACTCCTTCAGCGCCAGCAGGCCGCGGCGGATCCACGACTTGACGGTGCCGACCGGCGTGGCGATCTCGCGGGCGATCTGCTCGTGCGTGTAGCCCTCGACGAAGGCGCGCACGATGCAGTCGCGCTTGCGCTCCTCGAGCGCGCCCAGGCAGCGGTCCAGCGCCGCGGCGTCGGCCTGCGGCAGGTCGGGCGAGGGCTCGTCCTGCGCGGCCCGCGCATCGGCCACGGCCTCGAGGTCGTCGCCCATCGGCAGCTCGCGCTGCACGCGGCGCGCCTCGTCGAGCGCGCGGTGGCGCACCACCGTGTAGATCCAGCCACGGCCCGAGCCGAGCGCGCGCTGGTAGGTCGACGCGCGCTGCCAGACCTGCAGGAAGGCCTCCTGCAGCACGTCGTGCGCGGTGTCGCGGTCGCGCACGATGCGCTGCGCCACGCCCAGCAGCCAGCGCGACTCGCGCTCGTAGATCGCGCGCAGCGCATAACGCTCGCCGCGCGCGCAGGCCTCGAGCGCCGACTCGTAGTCGAAGCCATCGGGAGAGCTGCTGGTCGGGCTGGGCATGGGGCGGCGGGGCGGGTCGGTTGCGATGCTAGCCGAGCCGGCAGCCGGGCCGACGTGGCCGTGGCGGACCACGTCGGCCGCTGCGCCACGATCAGAAGCGGATCGCCAGGTCGACCAGCGGCACGCCGCCGGCGCCGCCGACCTGCGCCGCATCGGCCGCCAGGCCGCGGTAGAGGGTCGCGGCGCCGGTCGTGAGGTTGACCGCGTACAGCGACATCGGCCCGGTCGTGCCGGCCCGCAGCGCCGCCAGCGCCAGGCCGTTGCTGCCGCCGGCGATGTCGAAGCCGCCGCTGCCCATGATGTCCAGGCCCAGTGCGCCGACGTCGACCAGCGTGCCGTTGTTCGGCGGGTTCTGGATCGCCAGCACGTTGCTGTTGGACTCCAGGTCGTAGAGCACCGTCGTCGTGGTGCCGGCAAAGCTGTTGGCGTAGGCCGCGGCCAGCACCGAGGGCGCGACGCCGGCGCGATTGATGTCGCCGTCGGTCGTGGTGAGGCCGGTGTCGACGTTGATGCGCAGGCTCTGGCCGTTGTCGGCGATCACGCGCAGGCGGTCGGCGGCCGGGTTGAAGTCGACGCTCAGCGCGTTGCTCGCGAGGCCGCTGTAGGGCGCGGTGAGATCGGCCGGGTCGGCGGCCAGCGCGACGCGGAAGCTCGCCGCGCCGGTGGCCGGGTCGACGGTGTAGAGCCGGCCGCCGGTCGCCAGCGCGTAGAGCAGACCGCTGCTCGGCCGGAAGTCGATGCCGAGGATCACCTCGCCGGTCTGCAGGCCGGTGATCGTCGTCGTCGAGGTGATGGTGTTCGGTGCCGCCGGGTTGAAGGCCAGCAGGCGGTTGTCGGCCGTCAGGCCGATGGCGGTCGGCGCGGCGGGCTGCACCAGCGCCAGGCCGCGGATCGCCTCGCCGCCGGCGATCGCGCCGCCCGCAACGGCGGTCGCGGCGCCGGTCGTGAGGTTGATCGTGTAGAGCGAGCTCGTGCCGCCGACCGTCAGCGCGGCATAGGCGGTGTTGTTGCGCGCGTCGATGTCGAAGCCGTTGGCCGCGGTCGCGGTCAGGCCCAGAGGCAGCCCGGCCGCCAGCGTGCCGTTGTTCGGCGGGTCCTGCAGGTGCAGCGTGCCGGCCACCACGTCCAGGTCGAAGAGCTGGGTCGTCGTCGTGCCGGCGAAGCTGTTGGTGTAGGCGCCGGCGCTCACCGTCGCGGTGCCGCCGGCAGCCGGTGCGATCAAACCGTCGGTGATGGTGTCGCCGTTGGTGACGTTGATGCGCAGGTTCTGGCCCAGGTTGCCGATCACGCGCAGGCGGTCGGCGACCGGGTTGAAGTCCACCGCGAAGCTGTCGCCGACCAGCGCGGCGTAAGGGTTGTCGTCGCCGGCCACCGCGCGCAGCGCCGCGCGCAGCGTCGCCGCGCCGGTCGAGGGATCGACGGTGTAGACGTTGCCGGCGCTGCCCAGCGCATACAGCAGGCCGTCGGCCGGGCGGATGTCGATGCCCAGCAGCGACTCGCCCGAGGCCAGGCCGGTGACCGACACCGCACCGACCAGCGTGGCCGGCGTCGCGCGGTTGAACGAGACGATGCGGCCGCTGGCCGTCAGTGCGAGCGTGTCGCCGACCGCCACCGGTTGCGGTGCGGGCGGCGGCGCATCGCCTCCACCACCACAGGCAGCGAGGCCCCCGAGGGCGAGGACGGCAACGGTGGCGAGCAGGGTCTTGCGATGCATGGCAGGAAGTCTCCGTGGTCGATGACACAAGAGCCCGACGGCCGCGCGGCCGATCGGGTTCGCATGACAGGGACTACGGGCATCCCGCCGCGGCGGATGCAGCGGCTTGCAACAAAAAGGCGCGCGATGCGTTCGCGCGCCGGGGCTCAGAGTTCCTCGTAGAGCGGCAGCGTCAGGAACTCGGCGAAGGCCTCCTGCGTGCTCATCTGCTCGAAGATCTCGGCCGCGCGGTCCACGGTCGTGCCTTCGTAGCCGGCTTCCTTGATGCCCGCCAGTTCCTCGGCGACCATCTGGCGGACCATGGGCTCGGTGACCTTGCGGCCGTCGTCGAGCACGCCCTTGGGCGAGCGGATCCACTGCCACACCTGCGAGCGCGAGATCTCGGCGGTGGCGGCGTCTTCCATCAGGTTGTAGATCGGCACGCAGCCATTGCCCGCCAGCCAGGACGCCAGGTAGTAGATGCCGACGTTGATGTTCATGCGCAGGCCGGCCTCGGTGATCGGGCCTTCGGGCTTGAACTCGAGCAGGTGCTCGGCCTCGATGTGCGTGTACTTCTTCTGGCGCTCGATCTGGTTGGGCTTGTCGCCCAGCACGTCGACGAACTCCTTCATCGCCACGTCGACCAGACCCGGGTGCGCGACCCAGCCGCCGTCGTAGCCGTCGTTGGCGTCGCGGCGCTTGTCCTTGATGATGCCGGCCATCGCGACGGCGTTCTTCTCGGGGTCGTTCTTGATCGGGATCAGCGCGCTCATGCCGCCGATCGCCGGCGCGTTGCGGTGGTGGCAGGTCTTGAGCAGCAGCAGCGCGTAGGCGCGCATGAAGGGCGCGGTCATCGTGACCTTGGCGCGGTCGGCCAGGCAGAAGTCGCGGTCGTTCTTGAACTTCTTGATGCAGCTGAAGATGTAGTCCCAGCGGCCGGCGTTGAGGCCCGCCGAGTGCTCGCGCAGCTCGTACAGGATCTCGTCCATCTCGAAGGCGGCGAGGATGGTCTCGATCAGGACGGTGGCCTTGATCGTGCCCTGCGGCAGGCCGACCTCCTTCTGCGCCATCACGAAGATGTCGTTCCACAGCCGCGCCTCGAGGTGCGACTCCATCTTGGGCAGGTAGAAGTAGGGGCCGGCGCCGCGTTCGAGCTGCTCCTTCGCGTTGTGGAAGAAGAACAGCGCGAAGTCGAAGATGCCGCCCGACACCCGCTGGCCGTCGACGGTGACGTGCTTCTCGTCGAGGTGCCAGCCGCGCGGCCGCACCTGCAGCGTCGCGATCTTGTCGTTGAGCTTGTAGGTCTTGCCGGCCTGGCCGACGGTCAGCGTGCGGCGGATCGCCTTGGACAGGTTGATCTGGCCCTGGATCTGGTTGCTCCACTTCGGGGAGTTGCTGTCCTCGAAGTCGGTCATGTAGCTGTCGGCGCCCGAGTTGAAGGCGTTGATGACCATCTTGGCCTCGACCGGGCCGGTGATCTCGACGCGCCGGCAGTGCAGGGCCTTGGGCAGCGGCGCGATCTTCCAGTCGCCGTCGCGGATGTGCTTCGTCTCCTTCAGGAAGTCGGGGCGCTCGCCGGCGTCCAGGCGCTTCGCGCGCTCCACGCGCGCGGCCAGCAGTTCCTGGCGGCGCGGCTCGAAGGCGCGGTGCAGCTTGGCCACGAAGGCCAGCGCCTCGGGCGTGAGGACGGCCTCGAAGCCGGGCTGGATCGCGCCGGTGATCTGCATGCCGGCAGGGGTTTGAAGGGTCGTCATGGCGGACTCCTGGGGACGGGAAGTTTCAGTTTCGGGGATCAGGACGCGGCGGGAAAGAAGTCGAGCACGTCGCGCAGGCTACTGCCGGTGCGGGTCGGTTCGGTGTCCAGGGCCTCGAGCGGCAGCTTGCCGCGGTTGACCCACAGCGTGGTGTAGCCGAACCAGGTGGCGCCGATCGCGTCCCAGCAGTTGCTGGAAACGAAAAGCACCTGGCGTGCCGGCTTGCCCAGCGCCTGCGTGCCCAGCGCATAGGTCGCCGGGTCGGTCTTGTAGCGCTGCACGCTCTCGACGCTGATCAGGTGGTCGAGCAGGCCGCGGCCCTGGTCGTCGACATAGCCGGCGCTCTTGACGGCCACCGACAGCATGTCGGGGTCGCCGTTGCTGAGGATGCCGGTCGGCACGCCGCGCGCCTTGAGCGCCTGCAGCACGGTCTTGTTCTCGGGGAAGGACCCGAGGTGGCGGTACTGGTTGAGCAGCTGCGACTCGCGCTCGGCCGTCAGCTCGAGCTTCAGGCGCGCACAGGCATGGCGCAGGCCGGCGCGGGTCAGGTCCCAGAAGGGGCGGTAGCGGCCGCTCATCGAGGTGATCCGCGTGTACTCGATCTGCTTGTCGCGCCACAGCACGGCCAGCGCCTCGCCGCGGCCCGGGAACAGCTGTTCGGCCAGCGTGCCGACGCTGTAGACGTCGAACAGCGTGCCGTAGGCGTCGAACAACACGGCCTGGACAGTCGGCAGCGGGCCAGTGGACTTCATCGTGACCGGACTTTATTGCGAACCTGGGCGCTGATTAACCGAGCGGATAGCGCTTGATCTTTGACTCGGACACCCCTAATCGCCGCCCGACGCGCTACCCTTCAGCGATGGACCGCCTGAAGCAGATCGAATCCTTCGCCGCCGTCGCGACCAAGGGCAGCCTGACCGCCGCTGCCGCCGCCGAGGGCGTGGCGCCCGCGGTGATCGGCCGGCGCATCGACGCGCTGGAAGAGCGCCTGGGCGTCAAGCTGCTGCTGCGCACCACCCGCCGCATCAGCCTGACGCACGAAGGCAGCGCCTTCCTCGAGGACGCCCAGCGCCTGCTGGCCGACCTGGCCAATGCCGAGGCCAGCGTCAGCGCCGGCGGCGTCAAGGCCAGCGGCCACCTGCGCGTCACCGCGCCGGCCGGATTCGGGCGGCGCCACGTCGCACCGCTGCTGCCGCGCTTTGCCGAGGCGCACCGCGACGTCTCGGTGTCGCTGAACCTCAGCGATCGCGTGGTCGACATCGTCAACGAGGGCTACGACTGCGCCGTGCGCGTCGGCGACCTGCCCGACTCCAGCCTGGTGAGCCTGCGCCTGGCCGACAACCGGCGACTGTGCGTCGCCTCGCCGGCCTACCTGAAGCGCGCCGGCACGCCCAAGCACCCGAGCGAGCTGTCGCGCCACCAGTGCCTGACGCTCAGTTCCAACGCCAGCCAGGCGCGCGGCTGGGCCTTCACGATCGACGGCGAGCTGACCCACCTGCGGCCGGCCGGCCGCTACGACTGCTCGGACGGCCAGGTGCTGCACGACTGGTGCCTGGCCGGCCACGGGATCGCCTGGCGCAGCACCTGGGAGGTCGAGCAGGAGGTCGGCAGCGGCCGACTGGTGACGGTGCTGGACGACTTCGCCGCGCCGCCGAACGGCATCTACGCGGTGTTCCCGCAACGCAAGCACCTGCCATTGCGGGTGCGGCTGTGGATCGACTTCCTCAAGCACACCTACGGCGACGACAGCTACTGGTCGGCACGCACCGAACAGGCATGAAAAAGCCCGGCCGTGCCGGGCTTGTCGGCGATGCGAGCCGAGGCCTCAGGCAGCCTTGGCGCTCAGGCAGGTCTTCATGAAGGCCTTGCGCTCGTCGCCCTTCTTCTCGCCGGCGTCGGCATTGCAGGTCTTCATCTTGTCCTGCTGCGTGGCCTTCTTGGCCGACAGGCACTTGGACATGAAGGCCTTGCGCTCGTCGCCCTTCATCTCGCCAGCGTCCTTGTTGCAGGTGGCCATCTTGCCCTGCTGGGCGGTGGGCTTCTTCTCGTCGGCAGCGTGGACGCTGACGACGGCGGCCGCCAGGGCCAGGGCTGTGAACAGGTGCTTCATCGGGTCTCCTTCATTCGACACGCCGGTGGCGTGATTACCCCCGGTTCATTGAAGCACAGGCCCGGCCCGTGCCACAAGGGCCTCAACGGCAGGCCGGCGCCGCCGTTGACGGTCGTCCGCTTGCCGTCAGCCCTTCGGCCTAGATGATGCGCCGCGGATGCGCCAGCGCCTCGTGCGCGACGTGCAGGCGGCGCACCAGCACGCGGATGAAGGCCTCGTCGAAGAGATGGCGGCAGCCCGGGCTCAGGCGCGCCAGCGACTCGGGCGTGAAGCTGATCGTCGTGGCCGCCTCGACGACGACGACGTCGGTGCTGTGGCGTCGCAGCTCGGGATTGGGCGCGAGGTAGACCATCTCGCCGACCGAGGTGCCGGCGCCCAGGTGCGCGACGCGCTGGCCGTCGCGGTGCACGTCGACCGCGCCCGCCGCGATGATGTGGAAGGTGTTGCCCTCCTCGCCGCGCCGGTAGATGCGGTGGTCGAGCGCGTGGCGCTGCCAGGTGGCGCGGTGCACCACCTCCCACAGCTCGACGTCGCCGAAGTGGCTGAAGAACTCCAGCGCGCGCAGCAGCGTGAAGCGCTCCGAGTCCAGCACCGCCTGGCGTTCGCCGCGCGGCACCTGGCGGTTGGTGACCAGCGCGGACAGCGCCTGCGCGAACTCGTCCCAGCCGGCGTGGCGCTCGCTGGGGTGCTTGGCCAGCGCGCGCTGGATCACCTCGTCGAGGGCCGGGTCCACGCCGCTGCGCAGGCCGCTCAGCGACGCCGGCCTGGCGCTGTAGATCTGCGCCATCAGCACCGACTGCGCGCTGGCGTCGAAGGGCGGCTTGCCGGCCACCAGGTGGTAGAGCACCGCGCCCAGCGAATAGATGTCGGCCCGCGCATCGAGCGTGCCGCCGTCGAGTTGCTCGGGCGACATGTAGGCCAGGGACCCGACGCGGAACACCTGGGTCGTGTCGGACTGCAGGTTCAGGACGCTGCCGAAGTCGCTGACCTTGACGTCGATGATGTCGCCGGCGGCGTTGGTACTGGCCAGCAGGTTGGCCGGCTTCACGTCGCGGTGGATCAGGCCCTGGCGAGACACGTAGCCCAGCGCCATCGCGCACTTGAAGCCGATCTCGACCAGCTGGTCCAGCGGAAGCAGCTGGTCGGGCCGGCAGAACGGCCGCAACGTGGTGCCGGCGACGTATTCCATCACCACGTAGGGCTCGGTCGGGTCGGGCACCGCGTCGAAGATCTGCACGACGTTGGGATGCTGCAGGCGCCCGACCAGCGCGGCCTCGGCGGCGAAGAAGCGCGCGTGCAGGCCGCCGTCGCTGACATCGGCCAGGGCGCTGGCGCGCACGCGCTTGATCGCCACGTCGCGGTCGTTGAAGTCGTCGCGGCCCAGGAAGACCTCGCTGGTCGCCCCTTCGCCGAGCTTGCGCAGCACGCGGTACTTCCCGATCTGGTCGGGGACGGAGGCGGGGGGGGCGGTCATGGAAACGAGGGCGGCCGGACGCATCTTTCCATTGCCTACGGGCCAGGGCAACCGCCGGATGCTCAGGCGGCGCGGGGGCGTGAAGGACTGCCGGGCGACCCGGCCCGTAAAATTCGCTCGATGATCCGTGTCCAGCAAGAGCTCCTGCAGGCCCTCGGCGACGCCCTCGCCGAACTGGCGCCGCAGCAGACCCCCCCCGCCGTCCTCGAAAGCCCCAAGCAGGCCGCGCATGGCGATCTCGCCATCACCGCCGCGATGCAGCTGGCCAGGCCGCTCAAGCGCAACCCGCGCGAACTGGCCCAGGCCCTGATCGACGCCCTGCAGCGGCGCGCGGCCGTGCAGCGCTGGGTCGAGACGCTCGAGATCGCCGGCCCGGGCTTCATCAACCTGCGGTTGCGGGCCGTGGCCAGGCAACAGGTGGTCGGCGAGGTGCTGGCCGCCGGCGAGGCCTTCGGGCACCAGCCGGCGCATGCCGAGCGCGTGATGGTCGAGTTCGTCTCGGCCAACCCCACCGGTCCGCTGCACGTGGGCCACGGCCGCCAGGCGGCGCTGGGCGACGCGCTCTGCCGGCTGTTCGAGAGCCAGGGCGCGCAGGTCACGCGCGAGTTCTATTACAACGACGCCGGCGTGCAGATCGCCACGCTGGCGACGTCGACGCAGGCGCGCCTGCGCGGCCTCAAGCCCGGCGACGCCGACTGGCCGGAGAACGCCTACAACGGCGAGTACATCGCCGACATCGCGGCCGACTTCCTGGCGAAGAAGACGGTCAAGGCCGACGACCGCGAATTCACCGCCTCGGGCGACCCCGACGACCTGGACGGCATCCGCCAGTTCGCCGTGGCCTACCTGCGCCACGAGCAGGACCTGGACCTGCAGGCCTTCGGCGTGCGCTTCGACAACTACTTCCTCGAGTCCAGCCTGTACACGACGGGCCGCGTCGAGGCGACCGTCGAGCGCCTGGTCGCGGCCGGCAAGACCTACGAGGACGGCGGCGCGCTGTGGCTGCGCAGCACCGACTACGGCGACGACAAGGACCGCGTGATGCGCAAGTCCGATGGTGGGTACACCTACTTCGTGCCCGACGTCGCCTACCACGTCGCCAAGTGGGAGCGCGGCTTCCACAAGGTCATCAACGTGCAGGGCGGCGACCACCACGGCACGATTGCGCGGGTGCGCGCCGGCCTGCAGGCCGCCGGGGTGGGCATCCCCGCCGGCTACCCCGACTACCTGCTGCACAAGATGGTCACCGTGATGAAGGGCGGCGAGGAGGTCAAGATCTCCAAGCGCGCCGGCAGCTACGTGACCCTGCGCGACCTGATCGACTGGACCGGCCGCGACGCGGTGCGCTTCTTCCTGATCAGCCGCAAGGCCGACACCGAGTTCGTCTTCGACGTCGACCTGGCGCTGAAGAAGAGCGACGAGAACCCGGTCTTCTACGTGCAGTATGCGCACGCGCGCATCCAGTCGGTCGTGGCCCAGTGGCGCGACGCGTCGGGCGGCGACGTGGCCGCGCTGGCCGACGCCGACCTGTCGCTGCTGGCGGCGCCGACCGAGGCCGCGCTGATGCTCAGGCTCGCCGCCTTCCCCGGCATGCTGACCGCGGCGGCCGCCGACCTGGCGCCGCACGACGTGGCCTTCTACCTGCGCGACCTGGCAGGCGCCTTCCACAGCTATTACGCGGCCGAGCGCTTTCTCGGCGAGGATGCGGCCCTGACGCGCGCGCGGCTGGCCCTGCTGGCCGCGACGGCGCAGGTGCTGCGCAACGGCCTGGCCATGCTGGGTGTCGGCGCACCCGACAAGATGTGACGACCGGAGCGTTCATGCCTTCTCATTCCAAGCTTTCCCAACGCGGCGGCTTCCTGGTCGGCCTCATCGTCGGCCTGCTGGTCGGGCTGGCGCTGGCACTCGGCGTCGCGCTCTACGTCACCAAGGTGCCGGTGCCCTTCATCAACAAGGTGCCGCAGCGCACCGCCGAGCAGGACGCCGCCGAGGCCGAGAAGAACCGCAACTGGGACCCGAACGCGCCGCTGCAGGGCAAGGGCGCCGCCTCGGCCCCGCCGCCGTCCGGCGCCCCGGCCGCCCAGCAGCCGGGCGGCACCGCCGTCGCGCGGCCGACGGCGCCCGGCGCGTCGGCGCCGATCGGCGCGCCGGTCCGGCCCGGCACCGACCTGTCCACCACCGCCGCGGTCGATGCGTTTGTCTACTTCGTGCAGGTCGGCGCCTACTCCCGCACCGAGGAAGCGGAGGCCCAGCGCGCCAAGCTCGCGATCCAGGGCTTCGAGTCCAAGATCACCGAGCGCGAGCAGGCCGGCCGCCTGATGTACCGGGTGCGGGTCGGGCCGTTCAACCAGCGGCCCGACGCCGAGAAGGTGAAGGACACGCTGGACGGCGCCGGCATGACGACCGCGCTGGTGCGGGTGCAGAAATGAACTTCGCCGGGCGGCACCGACTCCATCGCCCGGTCGACCGAATCGCTGACTGAAAGGGATGCTCATGAACCGTCGTGAACTCACGACCCTCGCGCTCGTCGCCCCGCTGGCCGGGCTGGCGCCGCTGGCCCGGGCCCAGGGCGGCCCGATCGAGGGCCAGCACTACGTCAAGCTGACGCAGCGCCAGCCGACCCAGGACCCGAAGAAGCTCGAGGTGGTCGAGTTCTTCTGGTACGGCTGCCCGCATTGCCACGCCTTCGAGCCCATGCTCGACGCCTGGGTCAAGAAGCTGCCGGCCGACGTGAACTTCCGGCGCCTGCCGGTGGCCTTCCGCGAAGTGCCCTTCGTGCTGCACCAGAAGCTCTACTTCGCGATCGAGACCCTGGGCCTGGTCGACTCGCTGCACCGCAAGGTCTTCAACGCAATGCACGTCGAGCGCAACCCGTTGAACACGCCCGAGGCGATCGGCGACTTCGTCGCGAAGAACGGCGTCGACAAGGCCAAGTTCCTGGACACGATGAACTCGTTCTCGGTGCAGGCCAAGTCCAAGCAGGCCGCCGCGCTGTCGGCCGGCTACAAGATCGACGGCACGCCGGCGATCGGCATCGATGGCCGCTACTACACGGCCGGGTCGCTGGCCGGGTCCAACGAGCGGTCGCTGGCCGTCACCGAATACCTGATGGCCCAGGCGCGCAAGGCCGCCTGATCCGCCTTTGGCGCCGACGCCACAGCGTCGGTCGCTGCACCGTTTCGGGCCCGGGGCGGGCCGGAAGGGCTCTAGAATCGGCAGCAAGATTCATGCCGATGCGCCCGTGACCCCCGACTTCCCGCCCCGCCTCCCGCTGGCCATCGTCCACCGCTCCCGCCGAGCCGCCGTGCCGGCCGCGGTCCTGCTGGCCGGGCTGGCGGCCTTGCTGCCGCCCGCCTGGGGCGACAAGGCCGACCGCAACCAACCCCTGTCCTTCGCCGCCGATTCGGCCCGGGTCGACGAGCTCAAGCAGCTCAACATCCTGTCGGGCAACGTCGAGATCACCAAGGGCAGCATCGTCATCCGGGCCGACCGGGTCGAGGTGCGCCAGAGCCCCGAGGGCTACCAGCACGCGATCGCGACCGGCTGGCCCACGAAGCGCGCCTACTTCCGCCAGAAGCGCGACGGCAGCGACGAGTACCTCGAGGGCGAAGCCGAGAAGCTGGAGTACGACGGCCGCAGCGACACCGTGCGCCTGCTGAACCAGGCCGTGATGCGGCGCTTTCGCGGCAACACGCTGGCCGACGAGGTCTCGGGCAGCACCATCTCCTACGACAACACGACCGAGGTCTTCCAGGTGGTCGGCGGGCCTGCGTCGGCCGCCGCGCCGGGGCGCGTTCGTGGTGTGCTGACGCCGCGGGAGGCGCCGGCTTCGGCGCCCGCGACCCGACCATGAGCGTTGTTCCGGACAAGGCCACGAGCCGGCTCGAGGCGCGTGGTCTGCAGAAGAGCTATGGCGCCCGCAAGGTCGTCAAGGATGTGCACCTGGCGGTGGCGGCCGGCGAGGTGGTCGGCCTGCTCGGCCCCAACGGCGCCGGCAAGACCACCAGCTTCTACATGATCGTCGGCCTGGTGCGGGCCGACGCCGGCGAGATCTCGATCGACGGCGAGCCGATCGAGCGGCTGCCGATCCACCGCCGCTCGCGGCTCGGGCTGTCCTACCTGCCGCAGGAGGCGTCGATCTTCCGCAAGCTGACGGTCGAGGAGAACATCCGCGCCGTGCTCGAGCTGCAGCTCGACGATCGCGGCAAGCCCTACGCCAAGGCGCAGATCGACCAGCTGCTCGACGGCCTGCTGCACGACCTGTCGATCGACAAGCTGCGCGACAGCCCGGCGCCGGCGCTGTCGGGCGGCGAGCGGCGGCGCGTCGAGATCGCCCGCGCGCTGGCGACGCAGCCGCGCTTCATCCTGCTCGACGAGCCCTTCGCCGGCGTCGACCCGATCGCGGTGATCGAGATCCAGCGGATCATCGGTTTCCTCAAGTCGCGCGGCATCGGCGTGCTGATCACCGACCACAACGTGCGCGAGACGCTGGGCATCTGCGACCGCGCCT
>CAZUUU010000013.1:0-39550 GCA_964622685.1 uncultured Methylibium sp. | reverse complement strand
TGCCCGGCCACATGAACGTGCTGCTGGCCGAGGCCAAGGTGCCCTACGACATCGTCCTGGAGATGGACGAGATCAACGCCGATTTCCCCGACACCGACGTGACGATGGTCATCGGCGCCAACGACATCGTGAATCCAGCCGCCCAGGAAGACCCGACCAGCCCGATCGCGGGCATGCCGGTGCTGGAAGTCTGGAAGGCCAGGACCTCGATCGTGATGAAGCGCAGCATGGCCTCCGGCTACGCCGGGGTCGACAACCCGCTCTTCTACAAGGATAACAACCGCATGCTCTTCGGCGATGCCAAGAAGATGCTGGACGAGGTGCTGACGGCGCTGCGGGGCTGAGCCACGGCTGCAGCGTGAGGTGGCAGGATTTCAGTACGCACCAGCGATAGCCGATGCTGTGAAATTTAGACCTAAAAATCTTTAACAAGACGTAGAATTCGAGCGCTTGTTAAAGAGATTGGCATTGGATCACCCTTACCGCGCCGGTCGGTTCGTCCAGCAGTCCACGGGCTACAAAGCTTTCGTTCCGGCACCGCTGCCGCCCGATCCGCCGGTCGAGTACAGCGGCTCGCTGCAGACCCTGCTGTCGGAGGCGGACCGCAACATCGGCCGCCTCGATGCGCTGGCGTCGATGCTGCCCAACCCGGACCTGTTCGTCGCCATGTACGTACGGCACGAAGCGGTCCTGTCATCGCAGATCGAAGGCACGCAGAGCACCCTTGAAGACGTGCTTGCCTACGAGGCCGACGCCGTGCGCGGCGACACGCCCAAGGACGTGGCAGAGGTCGTCAACCACGTGCGAGCCATGAATCACGGGCTGGCGCGTCTGCCTGAGCTGCCGCTGTCGCTGCGCCTGCTGCGCGAAGTTCACGCCGAACTCATGACCGGCGTGCGCGGTGGCGACAAGTCGCCTGGCGAATTCCGCACCTCGCAGAACTGGATCGGCGGACGAGGCAGCACCCTGCGCGACGCCAGCTTCATTCCGCCGCCGCCTCACGAGCTGATGGCCTCGCTCGGTCAGCTCGAGACCTTCCTGCACGACGCGCGCGGCAGCGTGCCCCTGCTCATCCGTTGCGGGCTGGCGCACGCGCAGTTCGAGACCATCCACCCCTTCCTCGACGGCAACGGCCGAGTCGGTCGGCTGCTCGTCACGCTGATGCTGTGCGAGGAGGGTGCCCTGTCGCGCCCCTTGCTCTATCTGTCGCTGTACCTCAAGGCCCACCGCGCCGAGTACTACGACCGGCTCACCGCCATCCGCCTCCAAGGCCATTGGGAGCAGTGGTTGATGTTCTTCCTGCGTGGCGTGGCCGTCACCGCACTGGCCGCCACCCGCACTGCACATGAAATCGTGGCGCTGCGCGACGCGCACCGCGGCGGCGTGGCCAGGAACGCCAAGGCCCTGGCGCTGCTCGACCACTTGCTGCGCCAACCCACGGTGTCGGTCAACCGCGTGGCCCAGCTCATGTCCTGCACCTTCCCCACGGCGTCGAAGCTGGTGCGCGACTTCGAGTCGCGCGGCTGGCTCAAGGAGCTCACGGGCTACGGCCGCAACCGCGTGTGGCGCTACCAACCCTATGTCGATCTGTTCCACCGGGAAGCGCTCGACGCCCTGGTCAGCACTCCTTCCGCAGCGGCGGATCAGGTCACCGGCAACGCGGCTTGAGTCAGCGGAGCCCGCTCTGGCACGCGCATTGCACGCCGGTCGCTGCCCCCAGGAGTCACCCGTGTCACCGATTCGTCATCTGCTCACTCTCGCGCTGCTGCTCGCCGCCGGCCTCGCGCCGGCCCAGGAGCGCGGCTGCAAGGCCATCTCCGGCGACTGCACGCCGCGCATCGGTATCGTCTCGGCCTTCGGCGCCGAGGCCGACCTGCTGGTCGCGCAGACCCGCGGGCGGCGCACGCACACCATCCACGGCAAGCGCTACACCACCGGCACGCTGCGCGGGCACCCTGTGGTCATCGTGCTCAGCGGCGTCAGCATCGTCAACTCGACGCTGACCACGCAGCAGCTGCTGGACCACTTCCGCATCGAGCGGCTGGTGATGAGCGGCATCGCCGGCGGCGTCGATCCGGCGCACCATGTCGGCGACGTCACCGTGCCCGATCGCTGGGCGATGCCGGCCGAGGTGTTCTGGAACGCCGACTCGAAGCTGCCTGCGCCCTGCGGCAGCGCCGGCGATCTCGCCTGCCTGGGCCTGAAGATCGCGACCGGCCCCGACGGCAAGCCGCTGCCGCCCTTCGAGCTGGAGACGCCGCAGGGCAAGGTCCCGACGGGGCTCTTCATGCGCCAGACCTTCCTGCTGAACGCGAAGAACGCCCCCGACGGTGCTTTCGTCTTCGACTACCCGGTCGATGCGGCGATGCTCGCGGTGGCGCGCACGCTGCAGCCGCGGCTCGAGCGCTGCGGCCCCAAGGCCAGGCGGCCCGACGGCAGCGTCGACGAGGCGCTGTGCGTCAAGCGGGCGCCGCGGCTCATCGTCGGCGGCCGCGGCGTGTCGGCGCCGATCTTCCTGGCCAACGCCTCCTACCGGCGCTACCTGTTCGAGACCCTGCAGGCCCAGACCTTCGAGATGGAGACCGCCGCGCTGGCCCACGTGGCCCAGGTCAATGGCGTGCCCTACATCGCCTTCCGATCGCTGTCCGACCTGGCCGGCGCCGAAGGCTTCGATGCCGACGTCGGCGCGCTGTTCGCCAGCGGCCTGGCCGAGGTCAACGAGGCCGCGGTGACGCTGGCCTTCCTGGAAGCCTGGCCGCGGCGGCGCGGCGGGCGTTGACGGCGAGGCGCGCATGACGATGAAGCTGCGACGCGCACTGATCGCGCTGGGGATGCTGGCTTCGTGGGGCCTGGCCGCCGCGCAGCCCGCCGCGCCGCGCGAGATCAAGGTGCTGGTCATCTCGATGTTCGAGCCCGAGGCCGAGCCCTGGATCGCCCCCTTCGCGCTGACCGAGTCACTGCCGGTGCCGGGCCTGCTGCCCGATCATCCGGCGCTGCGCTGCAACGGCGACGGCGTCTGCCTGCTGGTCACCGGCATGGGCCACGCCAACGCCGCGGCCTCGACGCTGGCGGTGGCGCTGGACCCGCGGCTGGACCTGCGCCGCAGCTGGTTCCTGATCGCCGGCATCGCCGGCATCGACCCGGCGCGCGGCACCACGGGCTCGGCCGCCTGGGCGCGCTGGCTGGTCGACTTCGGCATCGCGCACGAGATCGATGCGCGCGAGATGCCGCGCGGCTGGCCGACCGGCTACCTGGGCATCATGACGCGGCGGCCCGGCGAGAAGCCGAAGTTCGAGTACCACACCGAGGCCTTCCGCCTCGACGAGCCGCTGCTCCAGGCGGCCCTGCGCCTGAGCCGTGACGTCACGCTCCATGACAGCCCCGAGGCGCAGCGTTACCGCGCGAAGTACCGCGCCGCGCCGGCCAGCCAGCCGCCGCGCGTGATCCAGTGCGACACGCTCGGCGGCGACACCTGGTGGCACGGCCACCGCCTCGGCGAGCACGCGCGGGCCTGGACCCGGCTGCTGAGCGACGGCCAGGCGAACTACTGCACCACCCAGCAGGAGGACAACGCGACCTACAACGCGCTGGCGCGGGCCGCGGCGGCCGGACGCCTCGACCTGAAGCGCCTGGCCGTGCTGCGCACCGCTTCGAACTTCGACCGCCCCCATCCGGCGCAGAGCGCGCACGCTTCGCTGATCGCGTCGACCACCGGGGCCTCGGGCGGCTTCGACATCGCCCGGCGCAACCTCGAGCGCGTCGGCGGTGCGCTGGTGCGCGACATCGTGGCCCGCTGGCCGCTGTGGCGCGAGGGCGTGCCGGCCGACTAGCTCGCCGGGCCGTCAGGCGACCGCCAAGGCCGCATGGCACATCGCTTGCGATGGTGCGTGGCATTCCACATCAGGGAGTGCCCATGCCTCGCATCCACGCACCGCGCCCGACGCGGCTCGCCCTCGCCGTCGCGCTGGCCGCGCCCTTGCTCGCCGTCTCCACGCCGGCGGCTGGCCAGGCGGCCGCCACTCCGGCCGAGGCGGCTTCGGCGCCCGAAACCGGCAAGCTGCAGGCCGTGACCGTCACCGCCGAGCGGCGCAGCGAGAACATCCAGGACGTGCCGATGTCCATCAGCACGCTGCGCGGCGAGGCGCTCGACGTCATCGGCTCCGGCGGCCAGGACGTGCGCGCGCTCAGCGGCCGCGTGCCCAGCCTCAACATCGAGTCCTCGTTCGGCCGCGCCTTCCCGCGCTTCTACATCCGCGGCTACGGCAACGGCGACTTCCGGCTCAATGCCTCGCAGCCGGTCTCGCTGGTCTACGACGACATCGTGCAGGAGAACCCCATCCTCAAGGGCTTCCCGGTCTTCGACGTCGACCAGATCGAGGTGCTGCGCGGACCCCAGGGCACGCTGTTCGGTCGCAACACGCCGGGCGGCACCGTGAAGTTCGACTCGGCCCGGCCGGCGCTGAAGAAGTCCGAGGGCTACGGCACGGTGGCGGTCGGCAGCGATCGCATGCTCAACCTCGAGGGCGCGGCGAACCTGCCGCTCGGCGAGACCTGGGCGGCCCGCGTGTCGCTGCTGAGCCAGCGACGCAGCGACTGGGTCGAGAACACCTTCGACGCCGGGCCGACCCAGGAGCTCGAGGGCTACCGCGACTCGGCGATCCGCGCCCAGCTGCTGTACCAGCCGCACAAGGACTTCAGCGCGCTGGCCAACCTGCACGCGCGCGACCTCGACGGCTCGGCGCGCGTGTTCCGTGCGGCGATCATCGAGCCGGGCACCAACGACCTGGTGGCCGGCTTCGACAAGGACAAGGTGGCGCTGGACGGCCAGAACGGGACCGAACTCAAGACCCTGGGCGGCAACCTCAGGCTGCGCTGGGGCCTGGGCGACCTGGCGCTGCATGCGATCACCGGCTACGAGTCGCTCGACACCTACAACCGCGGCGACGTCGACGGCGGCGCCTCGCCCTACCTGTTCGTCGACGGCTCGGGCGCGGCGCGCTTCCCGGTCGAGACGGCCGACGGCATCCCGAACCTGAAGCAGTTCACCCAGGAACTGCGGCTGGAGTCCAACTACACCACGGCGCTGAACTGGCAGGCCGGGCTGTACTACTTCTTCGAGGACTACGACCTCGAGAGCTACAGCTACGACTCGCTGGGCGGCGGCGTGCAGAACGGCTTCGCGCGCTCGACGCAGGAGAGCCGGTCCTACGCGGTCTTCGGCGCGCTGACCTACGACCTGAGCAGCGCCCTCAAGCTGCGCGGCGGCCTGCGCTACACGAAGGAGAAGAAGGACTTCGCGCTGCGCGACTACGACTACGCCGCCGCGGGCGACCCGCGCAGCGTGGCCGACTTCGTCGCCGCCGGACAGGCCAGCGCGGCGACGTCCGACGGCAAGCTCAGCTGGGACCTGAGCGCGACCTACGCCCTGAGTCCGACGACCCGGCTCTACGCCCGCGTCGCCAATGGCTTCCGCGCCTCCGGCATCCAGGGGGCCGGCCAGTTCAACGACCTGTCGGTCGCCGCCCCCGAGACCAACCTGTCCTTCGAGGCCGGCATCAAGGCCGAGCTCTTCGATCGTCGCGCGCGGCTGGCCTTCGGCGTGTTCCGCTACGACATCAAGGACCAGCAGGTGACCGCCGTCGGCGGCAGCAGCAACGCGACGCGCCTGCTGAACCTCGGGAAGACGGTGGGCCAGGGCTTCGAGCTGGACTTCCTGGTGCGACCGCAGGACAACCTGCTGATGAGCCTGGGCGCGAGCTACAACAAGACCGAGATCCGCGCGCCGGGCGTCGCGGTCGCCGTCTGCGGCACCTGCACGGTGACCGATCCGCTCGACGGCAGCGGTCGCGCGTTCATCGACGGCAACCCGCTGTCGCAGGCGCCGAAGTGGACCGCGAACCTGGCACTGCGCTACGCCATCCCGACACCGGACGGCGAGTGGTTCGTCTACACCGACTGGGTCTACCGCAGCAAGGTCAACTTCTTCCTCTACGAGTCGATCGAGTTCACCGGCAAGGCGCTGACCGAAGGCGGCCTGCGCCTCGGTTATGCCTGGGGCGACGGCAAGTACGAGGCCGCGATCTACGGCCGCAACATCACCAACCAGATCCGCGTGACCGGCGCGATCGACTTCAACAACCTCACCGGCTTCATCAACGAGCCGCGGGTGATCGGCGCGCAGTTCCGCGCCAACTTCTGAGCGGGCGGCCGCCCGGCCGCTCCGGCGTGCGGATACGCACGCTGGAGCGGCAACCCTAGCCGGCGCTATCGAATTCCCTGACGCCCTGCGGGTAAGCCCGCCGTCAGAATCGCCCCACTTTCGTGGAGCGCCCTATGGAACCCCTTTGGCTCAAGCACTACCCGGCCGGCGTGCCGGCGTCGATCAACGTCGAACAGTACCCGTCGCTGGTGGCGCTGCTCGAGGAGAGCTTCAAGAAGTACCACGACCTGCCGGCCTACAAGTTCATGGGCAAGTCGATCGGCTTCGGCCAGGTCGACGAGATGTCGCGTGCCTTCGCCGGCTACCTGCAGTCGCTGGGCCTGGCGGCCGGCGACCGCGTCGCGGTGATGCTGCCGAACGTGCCGCAGTACCCGGTCGCGATCGCGGCGATCCTGCGGGCCGGCTACGTGGTGGTCAACGTCAACCCGCTGTACACGCCGCGCGAGCTGGAGCACCAGCTCAAGGACTCGGGCGCGAAGGCGATCGTGATCATCGAGAACTTCGCCAGCGTGCTGCAGAAGGTGATGGCGGCCGTGCCGACCAAGCACGTGGTGGTGACGGCACTGGGTGACCTGCTGGGCTTCCCCAAGTCGCTGATCGTCAACACGGTGGTGCGCAAGGTCAAGAAGATGGTGCCCGCCTTCGACCTGCCGGGCGCGGTGCGCTTCAACGATGCGCTGGCCCAGGGCCGCGGCAAGGCCTACACGCCGGCCAAGCCCGGCCCGGACGACATCGCGGTGCTGCAGTACACCGGCGGCACCACCGGCGTCAGCAAGGGCGCGGTCCTCAAGCACCGCAACCTGGTTGCCAACATCCTGCAGGCCGAGGCCTGGTACCAGCCGGCGCTGAAGAAGATCCCGGCCGGCGAGCAGATCGTCACCATCTGCGCGCTGCCGATCTATCACATCTTCGGCTTCAACACGAACGTGATGCTGTCGATGCGCATGGGCGGCTGCAACATCCTGATCCCCAACCCGCGCGACCTGCCGGCGGTCTTCAAGGCGCTGTCGACCGAGAAGTTCCACAGCTTCCCGGCCGTCAACACGCTGTTCAACGCGATGGCCAACCACGCCGACTTCAAGACCGTGGACTGGAGCCACCTGAAGATCTCGGTCGGCGGCGGCATGGCGGTGCAGAGCGCCACCGCCAAGCTCTGGCTCGAGAAGACCGGCTGCCCGATCGTCGAGGGCTACGGCCTGTCGGAGACCTCGCCCTCGGCCACCTGCAACCCGGTCGACAGCACCGCCTACAGCGGCAACATCGGTCTGCCGATGCCCAACACCGAGCTCAAGCTGCTGGACGACGACGGCAACGAGGTGCCGATGGGCACGCCCGGCGAGATCGCGATCCGCGGCCCGCAGGTGATGGCCGGCTACTGGCAGCGCCCCGACGAGACCGCGAAGGTGATGACGCCGGACGGCTTCTTCCGCACCGGCGACATCGGCACGGTCGACGAGCGCGGCTACTTCAAGATCGTCGACCGCAAGAAGGACATGATCCTGGTGAGCGGCTTCAACGTCTACCCGAACGAGGTCGAGGACGTGGTCACGCAGATGCCGGGCATCCTGGAATGCGCCGCGGTCGGCGTGAACGACGCGAAGGCCGGCGAGGCGGTCAAGCTCGTCATCGTGCGCAGCGACCCCAACGTCACCGAGTCGCAGGTGCGCGCCTACTGCGAGAGCAACCTGACCGGCTACAAGCGCCCCAAGGTCGTCGAGTTCCGCACCGAACTGCCCAAGACGCCGGTCGGCAAGATCCTGCGGCGGGAGCTGAGAGACAAGACCTGACCGCGAAGCGGTCAGGTCTTGCGGTGAAGGCTCACGTCGCGCAGCGACGTGATGCCGGAACCACAAGGCGGGGCCCGGCGGCCCGGTGGCAACATCGGGCCGTCGTTCTTTGAAGGGCTGACCATGACCCTGGCCTTGATGGGCGCCCTGCCCGAGGAACTGGCCGGACTGCGGGCCGCGCTCGTCGGGCCGACGGTGCATCACCACGCGGGGCGCGAATTCGTCACCGGCCGGCTCGATGGCCGCGAGCTGGTGCTGGTCCTGTCGCGCGTCGGCAAGGTCGCGGCCGCGACCACCGCGACGCTGCTGATCGAGCGCTTCGGCGCCGAGGCGATCGTCTTCACCGGCGTGGCCGGCGGCTTGTCGCCGGGCGTGCGCGTCGGCGACATCGTCGTCGCGCGGCAGCTGCTGCAGCACGACCTGGACGCCTCGCCGCTGTTCCCGCGCCACGAGGTGCCGGGCAGCGGCCGCTCGCGCTTCCCGGCCGACGCACCCTTGTCCGACGCCCTGGCGCGGGCCGCGCGCGACGCGCTCGAGGCCGAGCGCATCGGCCTGGCCGCATCGCTGGCCTCGCTGGGCATCACGGCGCCGACGGTGCACGAGGGTCTGGTGGTCAGCGGCGATCGCTTCGTCGCCACGGCCGTCGAGAGCATCGCGCTGCGTGCCGAGCTGCCCGACGCGCTGGCCGTCGAGATGGAGGGCGCGGCGGTGGCCCAGGTCTGCCACGACTGCGACCTGCCGTTCGCGGTGCTGCGGACCGTCTCCGACCGCGCCGACGACAGTGCGCACGTCGACTTCCAGCGCTTCATCGCCGAGGTGGCGGGGCCGCTGGCCAGCGCGATCGTGCGCACCTGGCTGCGGCGCGCCGGCCCCGAGCTCGGCTGAATCGCTCAGGCGCGCTTCAAGTCGTGCCGCCGCAGCGGCAGATCGCGGATGCGCTGGCCGGTGGCCGCGAAGATCGCGTTCAGCACGGCCGGTGCGGCCACCGCGATGGTCGGCTCGCCGACGCCGCCCCAGAAGCCGCCCGAGGGCATGACGATGGTCTCGACGCGCGGCATCGCCGCCATCTGCATCACCGGGTAGCGGTCGAAGTTGGTCTGCACGATGCGGCCGCGCTCGACGGTGCACTCGCCGTACAGCGCCGCCGACAGCCCGAAGGCAAAGCTGCCTTCGACCTGGGCCTCGATCTGCTGCGGGTTGACCGCGTGGCCGCAGTCGGTGGCCGCGACGATGCGGTGGATCGTGAGCTTGCCCGCGTCGTCGACCGAGACCTCGGCCACCGCCGCGACGTAGCTGCCGAAGCCCATCACCTGCGCCATGCCGCGAAACACCCCGGGCGGCGCCGGACGACCCCAGCCGGCCCGCTCGGCCGCGGCCTCGAGCACGGCCAGATGCTTCGGATGCTTCGCCATCAGCTTGCGGCGCAGCGCCAGCGGGTCCTGCTGCGTTGCGTGCGCGATCTCGTCGATGAAGCACTCGAGGTAGAACGCGTTCTGGTTCAGGTTGACGCCGCGCCAGATGCCGGGCGTCACCGGCGGGTTGTGCATCGCGTGGTCGATCAGCAGGTGCGGGACCGTGTAGCCGAGCGCGCACTCGGCGCCGCCGGCCTCGAGCCCCTGGAAGACGAGGCCGTCCTTGCCGTCCTTCAGGTGCTGCGGCGCGACGGAGGCGATGATCGACTGGCCGGAGATCCGCAGGTGCAGGGCCTGCACCTCGCCCTGCGCATCGAGGCCGGCGGTCAGCCGGCCGCGCGTCACCGGGTGGTAGGCGCCCTGGGCCATGTCCTCCTCGCGCGACCACAGCAGCTTCACCGGCACGCCCGGCACGGCCTTCGCCACCGTGACGGCCTGGCGGATGAAGTCGTGGCTGCTGCGGCGCCCGAAGCCGCCGCCGAGCGACAGCTTGTGGATGTCGCATTGCGCGATCGGCAGGCCTGAAGCCTCGGCGACGACCGGCAGGGCGATGTCGGCGCTCTGCGTCGGCGCCCAGACCTCGCAACGGGCCGGCGCCGACGCGGTGGCCGGCAGGTAGCGGGCCGTCGCGTTCATCGGCTCCATCGTCGCGTGGTGCTGGTAGGGGAAGGCGTAGCTCGCCTCGATGCGCCGCGCGGCGCCGGCCAGGGCCGACCTCGTGTCGCCCTGCTGCGTGGCGACCAGCGCCCCGGCGGCGTCGAAGCCGGCCTTCAGCGTCGCGTCGATCGCGGCGCTGGAGAGCTGCGCGTGCGGGCCTTCGTCCCAGACGACGGGCAGCGCGTCGAGCGCGGTCTGCGCCTGCCACCAGGTGTCGGCGACGACCGCGACCGCACGTTCGCCGACGCGCACCACCTGCCGCACGCCCGGACGGCGCAGCACCGCGGCCTCGTCCACGCTGGCCAGCCTGCCGCCGACCACGGGGCAGGCGCGGATCGCCGCGTTCAGCAGGCCCGGCAGCTTCAGGTCGCTGGCGTAGACCTGCGCCCCGGTGGTCTTGTCGACGGTGTCCAGCCGCGCGAGCCGCCGGCCGGCGAGCTTCCAGTCCTTCGGGTCGCGCAGGGGCAGCTTGCCGGGCGGAGGCGTCAGCGTGGCGGCGGTCGCGGCGACGCGGCCATAGGTCGTGCGGCGTCCGCTGGGCGCGTGCGTGATCACGCCGCGCTCGACGCGGCACTCCGAGGCCGGCAGCTGCCACTCGTAGGCCGCGGCCTGCACGAGCAGCCAGCGCGCCGTCGCGCCGGCCTGGCGCAGCGTCTCGTGCGAGCCGCGGATGCTGCCGCTGCCGATGGTCGCCATGCTGCCCCAGGCGCGCTGGCGCGCGAGATTGCGCCCAGGGCTCGGGTACTCGGTCTTCACGCGGGCCCAGTCGCAGTCCAGCTCCTCGGCGACCAGCTGGGCCAGGCCGGTCAGTGCGCCCTGCCCCATCTCCGAGCGCGCGATGCGCACGATCACCGTGTCGTCGGGCTGGACCACGACCCAGGCGTTGAGCTCCGGCGGGTCGTCCGGGCCGGGGCCGGTCGCGCGGCCCCGCCGCAGGCGCATGCCGACGACCAGGCTGCCGGCGACGGCGGTCGCCGCCGCGCCGCCGATGAACAGGCGGCGCGTCCAGCGGGGGGCGGTGGAGTCCTTCATGGGCGGCCTGGGCTCGAGCATGTCATACCGCGAGGGACTTCACGACGTTCACGGCCTTCACGGCCGCACCGCCGGCGCCTCGACGTTCAGCCCGCGCGCGCGCTGTGCGAGGTAGAGCTCCAGTTCGATCAGCGCGGGCGCGCCCCAGTCGTGCGGCTCGGCGCGCACGCCCGTCATGCAGTTGCGCAAGCGCCGCTGCAGCGAACCGAGCGACTGCCACTCCAGCCGGTACAGCGGGTAGCCGTTCGGATGGCCCTGCGGGATGCGGCTGCCGCCGAGCCGGCCGCCGGCGTGCTGCTCGTGGCACTGCGCGCACGACAGATCGAGCTGGCCGATGCGTTGGCGAAACAGCGCCTCGCCGCGCGCGCGCGCCGGCGCGAGCCGCGGGTCGGCCGGCGGTGCGAGCGGCAGGCCGCGCGACTGGTGCGCGACGTAGGCCTCCAGGGCCAGGGCCTCGGCGCTTTCCGGCCTGGACGGGGCCTGGCCCTGGGCGCGCGTGCGGCAAGCCTCGATGCGCCCGCGCAGGTCGATGGGTCGGCGGCTGGCGGCGTCGTAGGCCGGGTAGCGGGCCGCGACGCCGCGCATCGAGCGCGTCGCGTCGCCGTGGCAGCTGGCGCAGCTGCGCTGCCGCGAGCCCGCCGGGCGGCGCCACAGCGCCTCACCGTCCGCCACCCACAGCATGCCGGGGTTGGCGCCGTCGTCGCGCTGCATGGCCTGCAGTTCGGCGCTCATGTCGGCCGCGCCCGAGCGCGGGCCGTCGACCGCCGGCGCGGCGCCGCACAGGCCGACCGCGAAGGCGAGGCTGGCGGCGCCGGCGACGCGCCTCATGTGACCGTGATCGCCACCGTCTCGGTCTGCGCGAAGCCGTTGTCGCCTTCCCAGCGCAGGCTCAGCGTGCCGCTCGCGGTGGCGACGGTGGTGAAGACGACGTAGGGGTTGGCGGCGATGGCCGGGAAGAGCTCGGCCTCGAAGACGCGCTCGCCGTCGTAGTCGCAGCGCAGCCGGCGGATGATGTCGCGCGGCAGCAGCCGGCCCTGGCCGTCGTTGCGGTGGCCGGTCTCCATCGGATGCGCGATCAGCGTGCGGATCTCGATGATCTCGCCGCGCTTGGCGGTCCTGGGGGCGGTGATCAGGGCGCGCGCCATCGGGTCTCCGTCATTCGATGCAGGCGGCCAGCGTCACGATGACGTCGACGCGCCGCGACCACACCGAGCCGTCGCTCAGCTCGGCCAGCGCCACCAGCTGCTGCGAGCTCGCGAGCCGGATGCGCGTGGCGACGCTGGCGCGGCCGGCGCGCGGCCCGAGGTGGAAGACCGCGACCTCGCGCTGCGGATTGCGTTCGTTGAAGAGCGCGATGCGCTTCACGTGATCGGCGGCGCTCATCGGGCTGTCGACGCCGACCGTGACCGGCACCGCGTTGCCGTTCTCCACCAGCGGCGCGATGTCCAGCGTCACGCGGCCGGCCTGCACCGGGGCGGCGCCGGCAAAGCCGCGGATCGCGGCCTCCAGCTCGGCGGCATCGGCGGCGGCCGGCCGCCAGCACAGCGCCAGCGGCGCGGCCGCGCCGGCGGCCAGCAGGCGGCGACGCGGGATCGACGAGGGTCGCGGAGTCAACTCAGTCCTTCAGGGTCTGCAGGAACGCCACCACGTCCTCGATCTGCCGGGCGTCGAGGATGGGCCGGCCTTGCCAGGCGCTGCCGACGCGCTGCAGGCCGTCGGCACGGTGGTAGGACGGCATCAGGCTCGCGGGGTTCAATCGCCGCGAGTCGACGAGGCGCAGGCGCAGCTGGCCGGCGCCGAGCCGGCTGCCGGCCCCGGCCAGGCTGGGCGCGAGGTCGCCCTGGAAGGGCTCTTCGGGGAAGGGGCCGCTGTGGCACAGCAGGCACAGGCCGACGCGGCGGTCGGCGACGATTGCCCGGCCGCGCGCCGCGTCGCCCGGCGTCGCGGTCAGCGGCGCCGGGATCGCGTCGCCGACGACCACCGGCTCGGCGGCACGCGCCGTCGCCAGCGAGCCGGCGATCAGCACGGCGGCCGCGATCGCCGCCGCGCCGTCACGCGCGCTTGAGGCTGTGGTGCTTGAGCGGCAGGTCACGGATGCGCTTGCCGGTGGCCGCGAAGATCGCGTTCAGCACGGCCGGTGCGGCCACGGCGATGGTCGGCTCGCCGACGCCGCCCCAGAAGCCGCCCGAAGGCACGATCACCGTCTCGACCTTGGGCATCTCGTCCATCTTCAGCACCGGGTAGGTGTGGAAGTTGTCCTGCTCGATGCGCCCGCCCTTGACGGTGCATTCGCCGTACAGCGCCGCCGACAGGCCGTAGACGAAGCTGCCCTCGACCTGGGCCTCGATCTGCTGCGGATTGACCGCATGGCCGCAGTCGGTGGCCGCGACGATGCGGTGGATCCTGAGCTTGCCGTCGTCGGCGACCGAGACCTCGGCCACCGCCGCGACGTAGCTGCCGAAGCCCATGGTCTGCGCGATGCCGCGGAACTGGCCCTTGGGCAGCGGCTTGCCCCAGCCGGCACGCTCGGCCGCGGCATCGAGCACCGCGAGGTGCTTGGGATGCTTGGCCATCAGCTTGCGCCGCAGGGCCAGCGGATCCTGCTTCGTCGCGTGCGCGATCTCGTCGAGGAAGCACTCGAGGTAGATCGTGTTCTGGTTCAGGTTGACGCCGCGCCAGAAGCCCGGCGGCACCGGCGGGTTGCGCATCGCGTGGTCGATCAGCAGGTGCGGGAAGCCGTAGCCGATCGAGGCCTCCGGCCCCGGCGGGTTGAGGCCCTGGAAGACCACCGGGTCCTTGCCGTCCTTGATGTTCTGCGGAAAGACCGCCGCGACGATGGACTGGCCCGAGATCCGCATCGTCAGCGCCTCGATGTTGCCCTGCGCGTCCAGCCCGGCCTGCAGCTTGCACTGCGTGATCGGGTGGAAGCGGCCGTGCACCATGTCCTCCTCGCGCGACCAGATCAGCTTGACCGGCGTGCCCGGCAGCTCCTTCGCGACCTCTTTGGCGATGGCGACGGCCTGGCGCACCCAGTCGTGCACCGCGCCGCGCCGCCCGAAGCCGCCGCCCAGGTGCAGCTTGTAGACCTCGCACTGCGCCGGCGGCAGGCCCGAGGACTCGGCCGTGGCGGCGAGGGCCGCCTCGCCGTTCTGCGTCGGCGTCCAGACCTCGTAGCGCGCCGGCGTGCCGCCCGCGGCCGGCGTGAACTTCGCCGTCGCGTTCATCGTCTCCATCGTCGCGTGGTTCTGGAACGGGTAGCTGTAGACCGCCTCCAGCTTGCGCGCCGACCTGGCCAGCGTCGCCTTCGCGTCGCCGTTGCTGTTGCCGACGACGGCATCGTCGGCATCGAGCCCGGCCTTGAGCATCTGCGCGATGCTCGCGCTCGACATGCCGGCGTTCGGGCCCTCGTCCCACTGGATCGGCAGCACGTCGAGCGCGGTCTTGGCGTGCCACCAGGTGTCGGCGACGACCGCGACCGCGCTGTCGCCGACCCGCACCACCTTCTTGACCCCCGGGCGCTTGAGCACGGCGGCCTCGTCGATGCTCTTCACCTTGCCGCCGAACACCGGGCAGTCCTTGATCGCGGCGTTCAGCATGCCGGGTAGCTGCAGGTCGGTGCCGTAGACCTGGGCGCCGGTGGTCTTCTCCACCGTGTCGAGTCGCGCCAGGCGCTTGCCGGCGAGCTTCCAGTCCTTGGGGTCCTTCAGCTTCACCTCGGCCGGCGGCGCCAGCTTGCCGGCGGCCGCGGCGACCTTGCCATAGCTGGTGCGGCGCCCGCTGGCGGCGTGGCTGATCACGCTGTTGGCGGCCGTGCACTCCGCGGCCGGCACCTTCCATTCGTCGGCCGCGGCCTGCACCAGCATCGTCCGCGCGGCGGCGCCGCCCTTGCGCACGTAGTCGTGCGACTCGCGGATGCCGCGGCTGCCGCCGGTCGAGAAGTTGCCCCAGGCGCGGTTGCGCGCCAGGTTCTGGCCCGGTGTCGGGTACTCGGTCGTGACCTTGGCCCAGTCGCAGTCCAGTTCCTCGGCCACCAGTTGCGCCAGGCCGGTCAGCGAGCCCTGGCCCATCTCGGAGCGGGCGATGCGGATGACCACGGTGTCGTCGGGCTTCACGACGACCCAGGCGTTGATCTCGGGCGAGACCGGCGCGCCCGCTGCGCCCTGCGCGGCCGCCGTGCCGGCGAAGGGGATGTGGAAGCCGACGACCAGGCCGCCGGCCGTGGCCGCCGAGCTGCCGAGGAAGCGGCGCCGCGTGAGGATGGCGGCGCTCATGCGGCACCCCCGTTCGCATCGGCGCGCGCCACGTGGACGATGTCCAGACCGGCCCGCTTGACGTCGCCGCCCGCGGCCACGACCTTGATCGCCGCGCGCACGCGGTTGTAGGTGCCGCAGCGGCAGATGTTGGTCATCGCCGCGTCGATGTCGGCGTCACTCGGGTTGGGCTTGTCCTTCAGCAGCGCGGTGGCCGCCATGATCATGCCGCTCTGGCAGTAGCCGCACTGCGGCACGTCGAGCGCGGCCCAGGCCTTCTGCACCGGGTGGGAGCCGTCCTTGGACAGCCCTTCGATGGTGACGACCTTGGCGCTGGCCTCGACCGTCGACACCGGCCGCACGCAGCTGCGCGTCGGCACGCCGTCGACGTGCACGGTGCAGGCGCCGCATTGCGCGATGCCGCAGCCGTACTTGGTGCCGGTCAGGCCGAGCTGCTCGCGCAGCACCCACAGCAGTGGCGTGTCGGGCTCGGCCTCGAACTCGCGCACTGCGCCGTTGACATTCAATCGCGCCATCGTGGGTCTCCTGGGAGGGGGTACTGCGGGTCCGCACAGCGGACCTCGACATCATCGTGGCACGCAGCTTAAGTCCCAGCATCGCGATCGAACATGACGATCGCGTAATGCTTGCACGCTAGCCGAACAGCCAGCGCGCCAGCGGCGGCAGCAGCAGGGCGCCCAGCACGCCGTGCAGGCCCATCGCGAGGCTGGCGTAGGCCCCGGCGCGCGGGTTCACCGACCAGGCCCGCGCCGTGCCGATGCCGTGGGCGGCCAGGCCGACGGCAAAGCCGCGCGCGGCCCAGTCGTGCACGCGCATCGCGTTGAGCAGCGGCGTGACGACCAGCGCGCCGACGATGCCGGTGGTCACCGTGAACACCGCCGCGAGCGTGGCCGATCCGCCGCCTTGCTCGGCGATGCCCATCGCGATCGGCGCGGTCACCGACTTCGGCAGCAGCGAGGCCAGGATCAGCGGCGAGCCGCCCAGGCCCCAGGCCACGCCCAGCGCGACCGCGACCGACACGCCGGCGCCGAGCCCCAGCGCCGCCATCAGCGCGCCGGCGCGCTCGCGCAGCTCGGGCCACAGGCGGGCCAGCGGCACGGCCAGCGCGACGGTCGCCGTGCCCAGCAGGAAGTGCACGAACTGCGCGCCCTCGAAGTAGCGCCGGTAGGGCGTGCCGGTGGCCCACAGCACGGCGATGATCGCCAGCACCGACCACAACACCGGGTTGGCGAGCGGGTGGCGGCCGCTGCGCGCCGACAGCTTGTCGGCCAGCACATAGACCCCGAGCGTGAGCGTCAGGCCGAAGAGCGGCGTCGCCGCGAGGTAGACCCAGACCTCGGACAGCGGCTCGAGCGCGCCGATCAAGCCGGTCGGCAGGCGCAGCGGCTCAGCCATCGCGTGGCTCCTGCGCCTGTCCGGGCTCGCCGGGCGGCGGACCCAGGCGGTCCTTCAGGAACCAGGCCGTGACCGCGATCGCCGCGACGGTGCTGGCAACGATGGCGACGATCCACGCCAGGCCCTCGCGCGCCAGCGGCTCCCAGTACAGCATCACGCCGACCGCGGCCGGGATGAAGAAGATCGACAAGTGGGCCAGCAGGCCGTCGGCCGCCTCGGCCAGCGGCACCCAGATCGCCGCGCTGCGGCGCTGGCGCCAGACCAGCACGGCCAGCAGCGCCACCAGGCCGATCACCGGCCCCGGCACCGGCGCATCCGTCAGCTGGGCGATGGCCTCGCCGAGCGACTGGAACAGCAGCAGCAGCGCGAGGCCCTGGACCACGCCCGGCTCAGGCAGCGGCTGGCGCGACGGCCATCGCCGCCACCACCTGCGCCACCGCGGCGGTCAGCTTCTTGCCGTAGGGCACGTGCAGGAACTCGTTCGGGCCGTGGGCGTTGCTCTTGGGGCCGAGCACGCCGCAGACCATCATCTGCGCCTTCGGGAAGCCCTTCTGCAGCAGGCTCATCAGCGGGATCGTGCCGCCCTGGCCGATGTAGCCGCAGGGCGCGCCGTAGTGGGCCTGCGAGGCGCGCTGCAGCGCGGACTCGAGCCAGGGCGCGATGGCCGGCGCGTTCCAGCCGGTCGCGCCCCAGGCGCCGACGCGGCCGTCGGGTGCGAAGGTGACCTTGGCGTTGTAGGGCGCGTTGTCCTCGAGCAGTGCCTTCAGCTTCACGGCCGCCTCGTGGCCATCGACCAGCGGCGGCAACCGCAGGCTCAGCTTGAAGGCGGTGAACGGGCGCAGCACGTTGCCGGCGTCGCCGACGGCCGGCAGGCCCTCGGCGCCGGTGACGCTGAGCGTCGGCCGCCACGTGCGGTTGATCAGCGCCTCGGTGGGATCGGTGGTGGTCGGCAGCACCGGGCCGCCGTCGCCACCGCAGGCCCAAGGGAAGCGTTTCCACACCTCGTCGCCCAGCACGCGCGCGGTCTCGCGTGCCTGCGCGATGCGCTCGGCCGGGATCTCGCAGTGCAGGCTCTGCGGCAGCAGGCGGCCGGTGGCGCTGTCTTCGAGCCGGTCGAGCAGCTGGCGCAGGATGCGCAGGCTCGACGGCACGACGCCGCTGGAGTCGCCCGAGTGCACGCCTTCGGTCAGCACCTCGACCTGCAGCTTGCCGGTGACGTTGCCGCGCAGGCTGCTGGTGAGCCAGAGCTGGTCGTAGTTGCCGGCGCCGGAGTCGAGGCAGACCACCAGCGCGACGTCGCCGAGTCGCGACTTCAGCGCGTCGATGTAGGCTGGCAGGTCGCCGGAGCCGGACTCCTCGCAGGTCTCGATCAGGCCGACGCAACGAGGCCGGGGCACGCCCTGCGCGTCGAGGGCCTGCAGCGCCGTGACCGCCGCGTAGACCGCGTAGCCGTCGTCGGCGCCGCCGCGGCCGTAGAGCAGGCCGTTCTCGTACTTCGGCGTCCACGGTCCGAGGTCGCCGCGCCAGCCGCTGAACTCGGGCTGCTTGTCGAGGTGGCCGTAGAGCAGCACGGTCGGCGCGCCGGCCGCGTTGCCGCCGGGCGTGGTGGCGGGCAGCTCGAAGAAGATCACCGGCGTGCGCGGCGAGCCGTCGGTGTCGGCGAGCCGGATCACCTCGAGCTTCAGGCCGGGCAGCTTGCGCGCCTCGACCCAGGCCGCGGCGCGCTGCACGACGCGCTCGATGTGGCCGTGCGCAGCCCAGTCGGCGTCGAACAGCGGACTCTTGGCCGGGACGGCGATGTAGTCGGTGAGTTCGGGGACGATCTCGCGGTCCCAGGCGCCGTCGACGGCGGCTTGCAGGGCGGCGGCATCGAGGCCGGGCAGGCGTTCGGGCGCATTCATGGCAGCGGCGCTCGTGGCGCGTCGGTGAAGCTGCAACGAGTATAGGAAGACAGGTGACGAAGGCGGCCTCGGATGCTTCGCACGGCAAGCATTTGCGATGGCCGTCGACGCTGCTGACAGGTGCTGCAACAAGGGCTTGCGCCACACAAGGGAATTACGTCACGAGTCATCGCTTGATGACCCGAGAGTCATTAACATGCTGCCTTGCAACAAGACGGCGCGTCGGTCATCCACCGAACGCACGCGGCAGGGAGGTCTCGCGGTCGCAAGCGGCGAATCTCCCGCCACCGTCACCCGTCCACATCGTCGACACAAGGGTGTTCCATGCGCGAACCGGCTGCCTCGTTTTTCCCCCGTGCTTTCACACCGACGCGGCTGGCCCTGCTGGGCGTCGCGCTCGGCATCGCGTCGTGGCTGGCCGCGTGCGGCAAGTCGGCCGAGGCCCAGGGCGGCCCGCCGCCGGCGATGCCGGTGAGCGTCGCGCCCGCGGTCCAGCGCTCGGTGTCCGACAACGAGGAGTTCAGCGGCCGCCTCGAGGCCACCGAGTTCGTCGAGTTGCGTCCGCGCGTGGCCGGCACCATCGACCGCGTGCACTTCGTCGACGGCGCGATGGTCGCCAAGGGCCAGCTGCTGTTCACGATCGACCCGCGGCCCTTTGCCGCGGCGGCCGCGCAGGCCGAGTCGCAGCTGGTGGCGGCCAAGGCACGGGCCGAACTGGCCAGCAGCGAGCTGGCGCGCGCGCAGAAGCTGCTCGACTCGAAGGCCGTGTCGCGCCAGGAGTTCGACCAGCTCAGCTCGGGCTCGCGCACCAGCGAAGCCGACATCAAGGCGGCCGAGGCGGCCTTGCGCGCCTCGCGCCTCAACATCGAGTACGCCGCGGTGCGCGCGCCGATCGCCGGCCGCGTCTCGCGCGCCAACGTGACGGCCGGCAACCTGGTCAACGAGCAGGTCGTGCTGACCTCGATCGCCGGCGTGTCCAGGGTCTACGCCTACTTCGACGGCAGCGAGCAGACCTACCTGCGCATCAAGGCGGCGGGCGAGAAGGCGCCGGCGGTGCGCATGGGCCTGGCCAACGAGGCCGGCTTCCCGCACGCCGGCAAGGTCGACTTCGTCGACAACCGCCTCAACCCGCAGACCGGCGCGATCCGCATGCGCGCGAGCTTCGACAACGCCAAGGGCCAGTTCACGCCGGGTCTCGCGGCCAAGCTGACGATGGCCACGAGCGCGCCCTACACCGCGGTGATGGTGCCCGAGCGTGCCATCGGCACCGACCAGAGCAAGAAGTTCGTCTACGTCGTCGGCGAGGGCGGCCAGCCGCAGTTCCGCGAGATCAAGCCGGGTGCGCTGGTCGAGGGCATGCGCGTCGTGCAGAACGGCAGCGTCAAGCCGGGCGAGAACGTCATCGTCGACGGCCTGCAGCGCGTGATCCCCGGCGTGCCGGTGGCGCCGCAGGTGCTGAAGGTCGACGAGAAGGGCATGCCGATCTTTCCGGCGCCCGCGGCGCCGGGGGGCAATCCGAAGGGCTGAGGCCCGGACTCGATCTGCGAGTGCTTTGACCGCGGGTGCCTTGCTTCGCAACGGCTGCCGCGACCGATCCGTTTAGCGAGGCCGTATGGACATCTCCCGCTTCTTCATCGACCGCCCGCGCTTTGCCGGCGTGCTGTCGATCTTCATCTTCCTCGTCGGCCTGCTGGCGATCTTCAACCTGCCGATCTCCGAGTACCCGGAGGTCGCGCCGCCGCAGATCGTGGTGCGCGCGCAGTTCCCCGGCGCCAACCCGCGCGTGATCTCCGAGACGGTGGCGACGCCGCTGGAAGAGCAGATCAACGGCATCGAGAACCTGCTGTATTTCGACTCGCAGGGCACGGCCGACGGCGCGATGACGCTGACCGTCACCTTCAAGATCGGCACCGATCCCGAGGCGGCCGAGACCGCGGTGCAGAACCGCATCAACCGCGCGCTGCCGCGGCTGCCCGAGATCACGCGCCAGATCGGCGTGACGACCGAGAAGGCCAGTCCCAATCTGACGATGGTGGTCCACCTCGTCAGCCCGGACAACAGCCGCGACGCGCTCTACCTGCGCAACTACGGCCAGCTCAACGTGCGCGACGAGATGCTGCGCATCCCGGGCATGGGCAGCGTGCAGATGTTCGGTGCCGGCAACTACGCGATGCGCATCTGGCTCGACCCGGCCAAGCTGGCGGCGCGCGCCATCACCAGCAGCGAGGTGATCGCGGCGATCCGCGAGCAGAACGCCCAGGTCGCCGCCGGCACCGTCGGCGCGCCGCCCTCGCCGCCGGGCACCGAGTTCCAGCTCGCGGTCAACACCCAGGGCCGCCTCACGACCGAGGAAGAGTTCGCCGACATCATCGTGCGCACCGAGCCGGCCACGGGCGGGCTGATCCGCGTCCGCGACCTCGGCCGCGTCGAGCTGTCCGGCAACACCTATGCGCTGCGCAGCCTGCTGAACAACAAGGAGGCGGCGGCGATCGCGGTGTTCCAGGCGCCGGGCTCCAACGCGCTGGCGCTGTCGAACAACGTGCGCAAGGTGATGGAGCGCCTGAAGCCCGGCTTCCCGCAGGGCATGGACTACGCCATCGTCTACGACCCGACGCGCTTCGTGCAGACTTCGATCGAGAAGGTCGTCGAGACGCTGTTCGAGGCCGTGCTGCTGGTGGTGCTGGTCGTCATCATCTTCCTGCAGACCTGGCGCGCCTCCATCATCCCGTTGCTGGCCGTGCCGGTGTCGATCGTCGGCACCTTCGCGGTGCTGCTGCTGCTGGGCTACTCGATCAACACGCTGACGCTGTTCGGCCTTGTGCTGGCGATCGGCATCGTGGTCGACGACGCGATCGTCGTGGTCGAGAACGTCGAGCGCAACATCGAGAGCGGGCTGAACCCCTACGACGCCACCGTCAAGGCGATGCGCGAGGTCTCGGGCCCGATCATCGCGATCGCGCTGGTGCTGTGTGCGGTGTTCGTGCCGCTGGCCTTCGTGCCGGGCCTGTCCGGGCAGTTCTACAAGCAGTTCGCGGTGACGATCGCGATCTCGACCGTCATCTCGGCCTTCAACTCGCTGACGCTGAGCCCGGCGCTCAGCGCGCTGCTGCTGCGCAGCCACGACGCGCCGAAGGATCCGCTGACCAAGGGCATGGACAAGCTCTTCGGCGGCTTCTTCCGCTGGTTCAACGGCTGGTTCCATCGCCGCAGCGACAGCTACGGCCGCGGCGTGACCGGCGTCGTGAAGCGCAAGTCGGTCTCGATGCTGGTCTACGTCGTGCTGCTGGGCCTGACGGCCCTGGTGTTCACGCGCGTGCCGGCCGGCTTCGTGCCGGCGCCCGACAAGCAGTACCTGATCGGCATCGCGCAGCTGCCGGCCGGTGCCTCGCTCGACCGCACCGACAAGGTCATCCGCGAGATGAGCGAGATCGCGCTCAAGGTGCCGGGCATCGTCGACTCGGTCGCCTTCCCGGGCCTGTCGATCGCCGGCTTCTCGGCGGCGCCGAACGAGGGCATCGTGTTCTTCGGCCTGAAGTCCTTCGACGAGCGCACCACGCCCGACCTCAGCAAGGACGCGATCCTGGGCCAGGTCAACGGCGCGATCCAGCAGATCCAGGGCGCGCGCATGTTCGTCGTGCCGCCGCCCGGCGTCGACGGCGTGGGCACGGCCGGCGGCTTCAAGCTGCAGCTGCAGGATCGCGGTGGCCTGGGCGAGCAGGCGCTGTTCGGCGCGGCCTGGGGCACGCTGGGCCAGATCTACGGCAACCCCAAGTCGCCGATCGGCACGCCCTACTCCACCTACGACATCAACGTGCCGCAGCTCTACGCCAACGTCGACCGCACGCGCGCCAAGCAGATGGGCGTGGCGCTGGGCGACATCTACGACACGATGCAGATCAACCTCGGCTCGCTGTACGTCAACGACTTCACCAAGTTCGGCAAGACCTACCAGGTCATCGTGCAGGCCGACGCGCCCTACCGCGCCGACGCCGAGGCGATCACCAACCTGAAGACGCGCAACGCCGCCGGCGAGATGGTGCCGCTGGGCGCGCTGATGAAGGTCGAGCCGACCTTCGGCCCGACGCGCGTCACGCGCTACAACGGCTTCCCGTCGGCCGACATCAACGGCTCGCCGGCCTTCGGCTTCTCGTCGGGCGAGGCCGAGGCCGAGATGGAGAAGCTGCTGAAGGGCCTGCCGCGCGGCATCAGCTACGAGTGGACCGAGCTGTCCTACCAGGACCGGCTGACGCGCGACCTCTCGCTGCCCGGCGTCAACAAGACGGTGCCGATCCTGGCCGCGGTGCTGGCGATCTCGGTGCTGCTGGTGATCCTGGTGCTGGCGGCGCAGTACGAGAGCTGGAGCCTGCCGATGGTGATCGTGATGATCGTGCCGATGGGCATCCTGTCGGCGCTGACCGGCGTGTGGATCTCGAGCTTCCCGCCCTTCATGCAGCCGGGGGACCTGAACATATTCACCCAGGTGGCGCTGGTGGTGCTGGTGGGACTGGCGTGCAAGAACGCGATCCTGATCGTCGAGTTCGCGAAGGAGCTCGAGGAGCGCGGCGAGGCGCTGCTCGACGCCATCATCCACGCCTGCCGCATGCGGCTGCGGCCGATCCTGATGACCTCGATCGCCTTCTGCGCCGGCGTGCTGCCGCTGATCTTCGGCAGCGGCGCCGGCAGCGAGATGCGGCGTGCGATGGGCATCGCGGTGTTCTCGGGCATGGTCGGCGTGACGCTGTTCGGCATCTTCCTGACGCCGGTGTTCTACATGCTGCTGCGCGGCGGCACGGCGAAGAAGCGGGCTGCCCGGGCCGCGGCCTCGCAGGGCGGCGGCGGCGCGCTCAGCCATGCACCGCGCCAGAAGGTGGAAGGGGACGGCGATGTCTGACCGGCGCCCATCGAGAATGAAGACGATGAAGACGACCCCCTTGTTCGCCGCGCTGCTGCTGGCCGGCTGCGCCGTCGGCCCCGACTACCAGCGACCCGCGAGCACGCTCGACGCCGGCTTCGTCGCGGCCGGTGCGGCGAGCGCCAACGCGCAGCCGACCGCGGCCGACATCGCGAGCTTCTGGCGCGGCTTCAACGACGCCGCGCTCAGCGCGCTGGTGGACCGTGCGCTCGCCGCCAACGGCGACGTGCGCATCGCGCAGGCGCGGCTGCAGGAGGCGCGCGCCAACCAGGGCGAGGCCGACGCCCTGTCGCGTCCCGGCCTGGGCCTGAGCAGCGACGTCACGCGCTCGGTGCGGCCGATCACGCAGCAGCCCGGCACGTCGCGCAGCGAGCGCACCGGCACCGTCTACGACGCCAGCTTCATCGCCAACTGGGAGCTCGACTTCTTCGGGCGCTACCGGCGCGGCAGCGAGGCAGCGGCGGCGCTGGTCGCGGCCGGCGAGGCCGGCATCGGCGCGGCCCACACGGCGGTCGCGGCCGAGGTCGCGCGCAACTACCTCGAGCTGCGCGGCCTGCAGCAGCGCCTGCAGGTCACCGAGGCCTCGCTGGTCAACCAGCGCGAGGCGCTGAAGATCACGCAGGCGCGCCTGGACGCCGGTCGCGGCACCCAGCTCGACCTGGCGCGCGCGACCTCGCTGGTCGCCGGCACCGAGGCCGCGCTGCCGGCGCTGCAGGCGGCGATCGAGCGCACGGTGTTCCGCCTCGCGACGCTGACCGCGCGGCCGCCGCGCGCGCTGCTGGCCGAGCTGCAGGCGCCGGCGCCGCTGCCGGGCCTGCCGGTGACCGACCTGTCGACCCTGCCGCTGGGCACGCCCGAGCAATGGCTGCAGCGTCGCCCGGACCTGATCGCGGCGGAGCGCCAGCTTGCCGCGGCCACGGCCAACATCGGCGTCGCCAAGTCCGAGCTGTTCCCGCGCGTCTCGCTGTCGGGCCTGCTGGGCCTGAACGCGGCGACCCTCAGCAACCTCGGCAAGAGTGAGTCGGGCGTGTACTCGCTCGGCGTCGGCCTGACCTGGACGCCGTTCGACCTGGGCCAGATCCGCTCGCGCATCGCCGCGACCGAGGCGCGCGCCCAGGCCAGCCTGGCCAGCTACGAGCAGACCGTGGCGACTGCGCTGGAGGAAACCGAAGGCGCCTTCAGCAGCTACACCCGCAACGCGCAGCGCGCCGAACGCCTGGACGTGGCGGCACGCAGCGCCGAGGAGGCGGCCCAGCTGGCGCGCCAGCGCTACGACGCCGGCGTCACCGACTTCCTGGCGGTGCTGGACGCCGAACGCGAGGTGCTGTCCAACCGCGACCAGCTGGTGCAGGCGCAGGTCGGCACGGCGACGGCGCTGGTGTCGGTCTACCGCGCATTGGGTGGCGGCTGGGCAGCGCCGGCGACGAGCACGGCGAGCAACAGCGCCCGCTGAAAGCAGAAGGCCGGTCTGCGGACCGGCCTTCTGCTTGGTTCACCGTCGCGGACTGCGCACTAGGCTCTCTTGCGCTCTTGCTGGTCGTACGCCAGCGACATCAACGGCATCGGCTGCGACACGATCTCCTGCGCTTCCATGCAGTGGTCGAGCGTGAGCCGCATGTACTCGTAGCTGGTCGTCACGCGCGAGCGGATCAGCGACACGCCGCGCTGCGTCGGGTTGGTGCCCATGACGTGGCAGATGATCTCGAGCGCTTCCCAGGGATGGGTGTCGTCGTACTTGGCGTGCAGCTTCAGCCACTTCATGGCCTTGGCGCGCACGTCCTCGTCGAAGCTCTGCTCGTAGAGGTCCTTCGAGCACACCAGCGCCGACCAGTCGCCGGTCACGCCCTCGATCGCGTAGTTGGTCGCGGCCATGCCGGCGGCCAGCGAGTCGCGCTCGCAGGTGTGCCAGCACCAGTGGGCCAGCGCGTGCGTCTCGGGCGGCACCTCGCCGTGCAGCAGGTCGCCGGCGCTGACGCCGCTGGCGAGCGCCCAGTTCATCCAGTGGTCGGCGTGGTTCTGCTCGACGCGGATGTTGCGGATCAGGTAGCGGCGCGCCTCGTCGTGCCCGCGTGCCCGGCCGTACTGCACCTTCAACAGGTTCTGCGCCATGTACTGCGGAAACTGCTCGATCACCGGCCACACGCCGACCAGGAAGGTGCTGGTCTGGCTGTCGTTGAGCGCGGCGTCGCGCATGTAGTGGAACAGTTCGTGCTCGGCCACCTTGGCGCGCACCTCGGCACAACTTTCCACCATGTCCTGGGCCCAGCGCGGGTAGCTGCGGATGTCCGTCAGTTCACCGTCGCGGATGAATGCATCGCTCACAAGAAATTCCTCCTGAATCGGCCAACTCGGAACAGCCGCCCCCCGCGGCCTCAAGCTCAGACACCTTACCTGAGGGGTTGACTTCCGGCAATCTGTCATAAGTTACAGGGGCGCCGGCGCCACATGCCTTGCGCGCGGCGGCGATTCCGTGCTTACGAACGGCGGCGCAGGCGCCGCGGCCTCACGGCAAGCGGCGCGCCAGCCAGTCGGTCAGCAAGGCCAGCACCTCGGCGCGCTCCGGCTCGTTGAAGAGCTCATGGGACAGCCCCGCGAACTCTCGGTGCTGCACGACGGCCGCCGGTGCCGCGGCCGCGAAGCGCGCACTGCCGGCGGGGGCGACGCAGCGGTCGGCGCCGGCCCACATCAGCAGCGTCGGCGTGGTCCAGCGGGGCGCCATGCGTTCGACGAAGGCGCCGCCGTCGACGATGAACTGCACCAGCGTCGCCGTCACGCGGTCGTGCACCAGCGGGTCGGCCCGGTAGGCGGTCACCACCGCCGGATCGCGCGAGATCCACGCCGGATCCAGGCCGTTGCCCAGCGCGAGGTGCGGCGCCAGCCGGCCGGCGACGGCCAGCAGCAGTTTCTGCAGCCTGCTCATGCCCGGGTCCAGCGCCGGCGACGACAGCACCAGGGTGTCGACCTCGCGCGCCCAGGCCGGCCGCGGCGATTCCAGGCCGCCGGCGACGAAGCGCGCCGCCACCAGCCCGCCCAGGCTGTGGCCCAGCAGCACCAGCGGCCCGCCCCGGTCCGCACGGGCCGCGTCGATCGCCAGGGCCACGTCCTGCAGCCGCGCCTGGGCGTCCGGCGTGTCGCCGCGCGGCCCGCCCGACAGGCCGTGGCCGCGCTGGTCGAAGGCCAGCACGTCGTAGCCGGCCGCGTTGAGGTGGGCCGCGACGTGGGCGTAGCGGCCGGCATGCTCACCCAGGCCGTGGACGATCAGCACGCGGCCGTGCGCGCCGGCGCGCGGCCAGCGGTGCCAGTGCAGGGCGGTGCCGTCGGCAGCGGCGAAGGTGTCGGTGGGCGCGGGCATGCGAGCAGTCTAGGGTCGGCGAGTGCCCGCTAGCATCCCCGCAAGTCCCTCATTGCCAACGCACGACCGAGACCCTTCGATGCAGCGTCGCCACTTCATCCATCAGCTGGCCGCCGGCGTCGCCGTGCCGACCGCGGCCGTCACGACCCCCGCCGGCGCAGCCACGCGCCCCGGCAGCAACGACGAGATCGCCTACGCGAGCGTCGCCGACCTGCAGGCACAGATGCAGGCCGGGTCGCTGAACGTGCTGAGCCTCGCCCGCGCCTGCATCGCGCGCATCGAGGCCATCGACCGCAACGGCCCGATGCTGCGTTCGGTGATCGAGCTCAACCCCGAGGCGCTGGACCTCGCGGCCGCGCTGGACGCCGAGCGTCGCGACCGAGGGCCGCGCGGGCCGCTGCACGGCATCCCGGTGCTGCTGAAGGACAACGTCGCCACCGCCGACGCGATGCAGACGACGGCGGGTTCGCTGGCGCTGGTCGGCGCCAGGGCACCGCGCGACGCGCACCTGGTGACGCGCCTGCGCGCGGCCGGCGCGCTGATCCTCGGCAAGACCAACCTCAGCGAGTGGGCCAACATCCGCTCGACGCGGTCGACCAGCGGCTGGAGCGCGCGCGGCGGCCTGACGCGCAACCCGCACGCGCTGGACCGCAACACCAGCGGCTCGAGTTCGGGCTCGGGCGCGGCCGTCGCGGCCGGCCTCGTGCCCTTGGCGGTCGGCACCGAGACCGACGGCTCCATCGTCTCGCCGGCCTCGACCTGCGGCCTGGTCGGCTTCAAGCCGACGCTCGGGCTGGTCAGCCGCGACGGCATCGTGCCCATCGCACACAGCCAGGACACCGCCGGCCCGATGACGCGCAGCGTCGCCGATGCCGCGCTGCTGCTGAGCGCGATGGCCGGCCCCGACCCGCGCGACGCCGCCAGCGGCAAGGCGCCGCTGCGCGTCGACTACACGCGCCACCTCGACGTCGACGGCCTGAAGGGCGCGCGCCTGGGCATCGTGCGCAGCGCCTTCAGCGGCAACGACCGCGTCGACCCGCTCTACGAGCAGGCGCTGCAGGTGCTGCGCGAGCGCGGCGCGGTGCTGGTCGACGACGTGAAGCTGCCGCCGCCCGACCGCTACGGCGAGACCGAGCTCAGTGTGCTGCTCTATGAGCTGAAGGCCGACCTCAATGCCTACCTCGCCGAGTTCGGGCAGGGCGCGCCGGTGCGCTCGCTGGCCGACGTGATCGCCTTCAACGAGCGGCACCGCGCCGAGGAGATGCCGCACTTCTCGCAGGAGCTGCTGGTGCGCGCGCAGGCGCTGGGCGGCCTGAAGAGCCGCGACTACCTGGCGGCGCTGGCCAACAACCGGCGCTGGTCGCGCACCGAGGGCATCGACGCCGCGCTGCGCCGCCACAAGCTCCACGCCCTGGTCGCGCCGACCGGCGGCCCGGCCTGGCTGACCGACTTCGTCAACGGCGACCACTACGGCGGCAGCTTCTCGACCCCGGCCGCGGTGGCCGGCTACCCGCACCTCACGGTGCCGGCCGGTTTCGTGGGCGGCCTGCCCGTGGGCCTGAGCTTCGTCGGGCCGGCGTGGAGCGAAGCGAAGCTGTTCGAGCTGGGCTATGCCTTCGAGCAGGCGACGAAGGCGTGGCGGGCGCCGGCCTTCGCGGCGAGCGTGTCGCCGCGGGCTTGAGGCTCTGAGCGGGACGGCGAAGGCGGCTGCCTGCACCGCCATGGCTTTTCGACACCGCTCGAACGTTCAAGCCCGCTCGACCCTGAACACCGCCGTGCTCGCCCGCGCATTGGGCCAGCGCCGCACCACGCGCCCGTCCTGCAGGCCGAAGCTGTCGAGCACGCGCAGGCCGGTCTTGCGGGCCAGCACCTCGAAGTCGGCGTGGGTGCCGAAGCGCACGTTGGGCGTGTCGTACCACTGGTAGGGCAGGGCCTTGGTCACCGGCATGCGGCCGCGCAGCACGCTCAGGCGGTTGGGCCAGTGCGCGAAGTTCGGGAAGCTGATGATGCCGACGCGGCCGACGCGCACGGTCTCGCGCAGCAGGTCCTCGGTGCGGTGCAGGTTCTGCAGCGTGTCGAGTTGCAGCACCACGTCGAAGCTCGCGTCGCCGAAGATCGCCAGGCCCTCGTCGAGGTTGCGCTGGATCACGTTGACGCCGCGCTTCACGCATTGCTGCAGCTGCGCGTCGTCGAGCTCGACGCCGTAGCCGCTGCAGCCGCGGCGGTCGCGCAGCAGCGCCAGCAGCGCGCCGTCGCCGCAGCCGAGGTCCAGCACGCGCGAGCCGGGCGGCACCAGGCTCGCGATGACTTCGAGGTCCTTGCGTTCGCTCATGTCGTGATCCGCTCGAAGTAGCTGCGCAGCAGCCCGTGGTAGCGCGGGTCGTCCATCAGGAAGGCGTCGTGGCCGTGCGGCGCGTCGATCTCGGCACTGCTCACGTCGCGCTTGTTGTCGACCAGCGCCTTGACGATCTCGCGCGAGCGTTCGGGCGAGAAGCGCCAGTCGGTCGTGAAGCTGATGACCAGGAACTTCGCGGTCGCGCCGGCGAGCGCGCGGCTCAGGTCGCCGCCGTGCTCGCGCGCCGGGTCGAAGTAGTCGAGC
Source organism: uncultured Methylibium sp. (assembly GCA_964622685.1). Lineage (GTDB taxonomy): Bacteria > Pseudomonadota > Gammaproteobacteria > Burkholderiales > Burkholderiaceae_C > Methylibium. The sequence goes on along the minus strand of CAZUUU010000013.1, from coordinate 10,012 downwards.
GCGCGCGTGATCAGCAAATAGGTGTTGGCGTCGAAGTAGTCGCTGAACTTGTCGCCCTGGTAGCGCAGGTAGCTCTCGATCTGGAACTCGATGTCCTGCGTGGTGTAGGCGAGTTCGCCGTTGACGATCTGCCGGCCGAACTTGCTGGCCATCACGTCGTCGCTCAGGTAGGTGATGTGGCCGACCATGCGCGCCACGCGCAGCCCGCGCTTGGGCACGACGCCGTGCGCGTAGTAGTGGCCGCCGTGGAAGTCGGGGTCGGTGACGATGGCGCGGCGCGCCACCTCGTTGAAGGCGATGTTCTGCGCGCTGAGGTTGGGCGCCGAGGCGACGACGACCCCGTGGCGCACGCGCTGCGGGTGGCGGATCGTCCAGCTCAGCGCCTGCATGCCGCCGAGGCTGCCGCCGATCACCGCGGCCAGCTGCACGATGCCCAGCGCGTCGAGCAGCCGCGCCTGCGCGTCGACCCAGTCCTCGACCGTGACGACCGGAAAGTCGGCGCCCCAGGGCCGACCGGTCGCCGGATTCTCGTGTGTCGGCCCGGTCGAACCGAAGCAGGAGCCCGGGTTGTTGACGCCGATGACGAAGAAGCGGTCGGTGTCCAGCGGCTTGCCGGGGCCGACCAGGTTGTCCCACCAGCCCTCGTTCTTGTCCTGCGCGTCATGGCGGCCGGCCACGTGGTGCGAGGCATTGAGGGCGTGGCAGACCAGCACGGCATTGCTGCGCTCGGCGTTGAGGGTGCCGTAGGTCTCGTAGACCAGCGTGCACTCGGGCAGCACGGCGCCGCTCTTCAGTGGCAGGGGTGCTGCGAACTTCAGGCTTTGCGGTGTGACGATGCCGACGGAACCCATGCGCGATGAACCACAGAAAAGACAAACCCGGCGTCGCTTGAGCTAGCGAGGCCGGGTGACGGTTCGAGTCGCGGGGCCCCTCTTTAGCTACAGCATCACGTCGCCAGCGACGTGAGCCTGCGCTGAAGCGCGGGCGCTTTAGCTGCATTTGTAGAGCGCCCGCAATCCGGATCAAATCGGCGCTGTGGGCGGCAGTATAGCCACGCCACGGTCTCGCGAAAGGGCAGGACATGGGCTGGTTCGACGGCTTCGAGGCAGGCGATCACGCGGTCAACGGCACGACCCTCTTCGCCCGCAGCGGCGGGCGCCCCGACGGTCCGCCGCTGCTGTTGCTGCACGGCTATCCGCAGACGCATGCGCTGTGGCACCGCGTCGCGCAGCGGCTGGCGGGCGACTACCGCCTCGTGCTGCCCGACCTGCGCGGCTACGGCCGCTCGGCCAAGCCACCGGGCGATGCGGACCACGCCAACTACAGCAAGCGCACGATGGCCGCCGACCTGCTGGCGCTGATGCGCTCGCTCGGCCACGAGCGCTTCTTCGTCGCCGGGCACGACCGCGGCGGGCGCGTCGCGCACCGCCTGGCGATCGACCATCCCGAGGCGGTGCGCAAGCTCTGCGTGCTGGACATCGTGCCCACGCTGACGATGTACGAGCGCACCGACATGGCCTTCGCGCAGGCCTACTACCACTGGTTCTACCTGATCCAGCCCGCGCCGCTGCCCGAGAAGCAGATCGGCGCCGACCCGGCCTGGTACCTGCGCTGGACGCTGTCGGGCTGGGGCAGCAAGAACCTGGACTTCATCGAACCCAAGGCGCTGGCCGACTACGAGCACGGCTTCTGCAACGCCGAAGGCATCCACGCCGCCTGCGAGGACTATCGCGCCGCCGCGGCGATCGACCTGGACCACGACCGCGCCTCGCGCGCGGCGGGACGGCAGGTGCAATGCGACCTGCACGTGCTGTGGGGCGAGCGCGGCGTCGTGGCACGCCTGTTCCGGCCGATCGACGACTGGCGCGCGGCGTGCAGCGGCAGCGTCACGGGCCGTGCGGTCGCGGCGGGGCACTTCATCCCCGAGGAGCTGCCGGACCTGACGGCCGACGAACTGGCCGCCTTCTTCGCCGATTGACGGTGGCCGGCCGCCGCGCCGGCGGCTAGCATGCAGCGGGCCGCCCGCCCGAAGGACCCGCGATGCTCGCCTGGCTGCTGCGACTGAACGAACAGTTCCCGCTCCGCTACACCGCCTGGCTGGCCTGTGCCGTCGGCCTGTTGCTGTCGGCGCTGGCCTGGGTGGCCGGCGGCGGCGCGCCGGCGGTGCTGTGGACGCTGGTCTTCGCCGTGCTGGTCGGCGTCGGCGTGCGCGACGTGCGCCAGCAGCGCCACTCCATCCTGCGCAACTACCCCGTCATCGGCCACCTGCGCTTCTTCTTCGAGTTCATCCGGCCCGAGATCCGCCAGTACTTCATCGAGAGCGACCGCGAGAAGACGCCGTTCTCGCGCCAGCAGCGCAGCCTGGTCTACCAGCGCGCCAAGGGCGAGCCCGACAAGCGGCCCTTCGGCACCCAACTCGACGTGGCGGCGCACGGCTACGAGTGGATCAACCACTCGATGGTGCCGACGCACATCGCCAGCCACGACTTCCGCGTCACGATCGGTGCCGGCCCGGGGTCGTCGTGCACGCAGCCCTACAGTGCCTCGGTCTTCAACATCTCGGCGATGAGCTTCGGCGCGCTCAGCGCCAACGCGATCCTGGCGCTCAACGCCGGCGCCAAGCGCGGTGGCTTCGCGCACGACACCGGCGAGGGCTCGATCAGCCGCTACCACCGCGAGCACGGCGGTGACCTGATCTGGGAGATCGGCTCCGGCTACTTCGGCTGCCGCAACGACGACGGCAGCTTCAGCGCCGAGCGCTTCGCCGAGGCGGCGCGCGACCCGCAGGTCAAGCTGATCGAGATCAAGCTCAGCCAGGGCGCCAAGCCCGGCCACGGCGGCGTGCTGCCGGGCGCCAAGGTCACGCTCGAGATCGCCGCGGCGCGCGGCGTGGCGATGGGCGTCGACTGCGTCTCGCCGGCCAGCCACGGCGCCTTCGACACGCCGGTCGGCCTGCTGCAGTTCGTCGACCGCCTGCGCGAGCTGTCGGGCGGCAAGCCGACCGGCTTCAAGCTGTGCATCGGCCACCCCTGGGAATGGTTCGCCATCGCCAAGGCGATGCGCGAGACCGGCCTCGTGCCCGACTTCATCGTCATCGACGGTTCCGAGGGCGGCACCGGCGCGGCACCGCTGGAGTTCACCGACCACGTCGGCGCGCCGCTGCAGGAAGGCCTGCTGCTGGTCCACAACACGCTGACCGGCCTGGGCCTGCGCGAGCGGATCAAGCTCGGCTGCGCCGGCAAGGTGGTCAGCGCCTTCGACATCGCGCGCTTGATGGCGCTGGGCGCCGACTGGTGCAACGCCGCGCGCGGCTTCATGTTCGCGCTGGGCTGCATCCAGGCCCAGGCCTGCCACACCGGCCACTGCCCGACGGGAGTCACCACGCAGGACCCGCTGCGCCAGAAGGCGCTGGTGGTGCCGACCAAGGCCGACCGCGTCTACATGTACCACCAGGAGACGCTGCGCGCGCTGAAGGAGCTGGTGCAGGCCGCCGGCCTGGAGCACCCGCGCCAGGTCAGCGCGGCCCACATCGTGCGGCGCGTCGCCGACCACGAGGTCAAGCTGCTGGCCAACCTCGTGCCCTTCGTCAAGCCCGGGGCGCTGCTGGCGGCCGAGCGCGGCGACATCGACTGGCCGCACCAGGTGTTCCGGCTGTACTGGCCGCTGGCCAGCGCCCATTCGTTCGCGGCGCAACAGGTCGCGCTTGCGGCCGACCCGGTCCAGCGACTAGGCTAGCGTCAGCTGTCTCTCCCCCCGCTCGCGGGGGCGTTCGCGCGGCGGCCACGGTGAGAATGCGCCGGCCCGTCCCGAGAGAACGATCGTTGAGGAGTCGCGAGTGCTGAAGGTGTATCTGGTCGAAGACGACCCGCTGGTGTCGCAGCATGTGCGCGACGCGCTCGACGAGGCGCCGGGCATCCGCTGCGTCGGCCATGCCAACCGGCTGGGTATCGCGCGCGTCGAGCTGCCGCAGTGCCGGCCCGACGTGCTGCTGTCCGACCTGGGCCTGCCCGACGGCGACGGCACCGAACTCATCGGCGAGCTCAGCCACGCGCCCGCCATCGACGGCGTCTGGCACCCGCACATCCTGGTGTTCTCGGTGTTCGGCGACGAGGCGCGCGTGATCCAGGCCATCGAGGCCGGCGCCGACGGCTACTTTTTGAAGGGCTGCACCGCCGACGAGCTGGTGCGCGCCGTCGAGCAGGCCGCGCGCGGCGAGTCGCCGATCTCGCCGGCCATCGCGCGCCACCTGCTCAAGCGCTTCCGCGACGAGGGCTTCACCGACTCGAGCTTCCGCGACTCCGGCTTCGTCGACTCCGACGGTGGCGCCACCGGCGTCATGGACATCGAGGCACCGTCGAAGCGCGACCACGAAGTCAGCAAGCGCGAGCACGAGGTGCTGCGGCTGGTGGCCCAGGGCTATGTCGGCGAGGAGATCGCCGAGCGCCTGCTGACCACGCCGCGCGCCGTGGCGATCGCGGTGCGCAACGTCTATCGCAAGCTGCAGCTCGGCCAGCGCGCGCGCGCGACCGAGCAGGCCCACGCCCGGCCCGGATGGGCTTGAGGCGCCTCGCCGCCGCTGCCCTGCTGGCACTGGCGGCAGGGCTCGGTGCCTGCAGTTCCGTCGCACCGGGCGAGGCCGTCGAGTTGCGTGCCGCCCGCCTGATCGAGGCCGGCGCCGAACGCGAGATCGCGCTGCCCGATGCCTGGGAGTCCGGTGCGCCGGGCCGCAGCGGCAGCGTGCGCTACCGGCTCGACCTGCCCGACGCGGCGCTGCGCGCGCCGCAGTCGGCGGTGTTCGTGCCGCGCGTCGGCAATGCCTACCGCATCGCGATCAACGGGCAGTTGCTGCTCGCGGTCGGGCCCTCGGCGCCGCGCGACGGCGAGCTGCCGCTGCTGCTGCCGCTGCCGCAGGCCCTGCTGCAGGCGGCCGCCAACCGGCTGGAGATCGAGGTCAGCGGCGAATCGCGGCGCGAGGCCGGCCTGTCGCCGGTGTGGGTCGGTCCCTTGACCGAACTGTCGGCGCGCCACGCGGCGCTGAGCCGCAACCAGGTCTTCGGCGCCTGGGTCGTCAGCTCGGCGGCCACGGTGATGGGGGCGCTGGCGCTGCTGCTGGCCTGGCGCACGCGGCGCTCGCTCTATGCCTGCTTCGGCGCGGCCAGCCTGCTGTGGGCCTGGCGCGTGTCGGGCATGCAGCTCGGCGGGGCGGACGGCGCCTGGGCCGCCATCGGCACCGTGATCTTCCATGCCTCCTATGCGTGGTTCGCGCTGCTGATGACGCTGTACGCGCTGGCGGCGGTCGGTCGCGACTCGCTGCTGGCGCGCCGGCTGCTGGTGGCCTGGGCTGTGATCGCGCTGCTCCTCAGCGCCGGGGCCTGGACGTTCAGCGCGCCGCTGCTGCGCACCCTGGTGCTGGCCGGCACGCTGCTCAACGTGCTGTGGCTGCTGATCGTGCTGGCCAGTGCCGCGTGGCGCGAGCGCACGCCGGCGGCCCTGATGCTGGGCGCGGTCGCGGCGATCGCCGTGGCGGTCGGCGCGCGCGACTTCTGGGTCTTCCGCGTGCTGGGCGACTACGGCGCGCTGACCTGGAGCCGCTACACCATCCTGCTGCTACTGGCCGTGCTGGCCTGGCTGCTGGTCGACGAGTTCACGCGCTCGACGACCGCGCTGCGCGCCCTCAACGCCGACCTGCAGGAGCGCGTCGCGCAGAAGGAGCGCGAGCTGCAGGGCGTCTTCGACGGCCGGCGCGAGCACGAACGCGAGCAGGCCGTGCTGGCCGAGCGCGACCGCATCCTGCGCGAGATGCACGACGGCCTGGGCGGCCGCCTGGTCGCCGCGATGGCGCTGACCTCGCAGGTCGAGCGCCAGTCGCTGCCGCCGCCGGGCGGCGCGCCGCGCAGCGTCGACGAGCCGCTGCGCGACCTCAAGCTCACGCTCGACGACTGCCTGGTGGAGCTGCGGCTCGCGCTCGACTCGCTCGAGACCGACCAGCGCCCGCTGATCGAGGCGCTGGCCGAGCTGCGCTTCCGCGTCGAACCCTCGCTGCGCGCGGCCGGCGTGCGGCTGGTCTGGCAGGTCGACGATGCGGCCAGCGAGGTCGAGCTGCCGGCCGCCGAGACGCTGCACGTGCTGCGCATCGTGCGCGAGGCGCTGACCAACGTCATCAAGCATGCGCAGGCCACCGTGGTCTGGCTCAAGCTCGAATCGGCCGGCGAGCAGGGCCTGCTGCTGTCGGTGGTCGACAACGGCCTGCAGCAGCGCACCAGCGACGAGCAGGAGACCATGCCGCTGTTCGTCCCGGCGACGCTGGTTCACGGCGGCCGCGGCCTGGCCAACATGCAGCGCCGCGCGGCCGCGCTGTCGGCCCGCCTCGAGAGCGGCCCGCATGCCGAGGGCTGGGCGGTGACGCTGCAGCTCTCGGCGCGCCCCGCCGCCTAGGAGATCGGGCCGCGACCGGCCGTCGGGGAAATCAGGCCGCGACCGGCCGGGTGTCGGCGAAGCTCGGCCGCTGCACCAGCTTCTCGACCAGGCGTTCCAGGTTCGGGTAGCTGGATCGCCACCCGATCTGCGGGAAGCGGAACTCGACCCACGCGAGCGCGCAGCCGACCGAGATGTCGGCCAGCGAGAAGTGGTTGCCGGCGCACCACGGTCGATCGCCGAGGCCCTGGCTCATCGCGGCCAGCGCTGCATGCACCTTGGCCAGCTGCCGGTCGATCCAGGCGGCGCTGCGTTGCTCGGCGCTGCGGCCGGTCCAGGTCTGCTCCAGGCGCGCCAGGATGCCGGCGTCGATCAAGCCGTCGGCCAGTGCCTCCCAGGTGCGTACCTCGATGCGCTCGCGCCCCGAGGCCGGGATCAGCTTGCCCACCGGCGACAGCATGTCGAGGTATTCGACGATGACGCGCGAGTCGAACACCGCCTCGCCGCCTTCCATCACCAGGCAGGGCACCTTGCCCAGCGGGTTGGACTCGACGATCGTGCTGCCGGGTTGCCAGACGTCCTCCAGCACGAACTGGTAGTCCAGCTTCTTCTCCGCCATCACGACGCGGACCTTGCGGACATAGGGGCTGGCGAGCGAACCGATGAGTTTCATGGTGGGGTGGGAGCGTTTGCGACGATTCTAGAGAAGGCCTGCCGTGTGCCCGATGGCACGACGCCACACCCCCGTGTTGGGGGCCGGCGCCGCGCCGAGGCGCACCTAAAGTGCCGGCTGGTCATCAGGGAGGAGAGGACATGGCCGACATCGGATCCGCCGCCGGCGGGATGAACGCGCCCGGACCGGCGCCTATCGTGCTGGACTTCGGGCAAGGACGCAGCCAGCCGCGCGTCGCCGCCGACGATGCGCCGCTGCCGCACCGCCACGCGATCAGCTTCACCGGCTCGGGCAGCGAGTACTTCCGCATCTGGATCGTCAACCTGCTGCTGATCCTGGTGACGCTGTCGCTCTACTACCCGTGGGCCAAGGTGCGCAAGCTGCGCTACTTCCACACCAACACCCAGGTCGCCGGGCACGCGCTCGACTTCCACGGCGAGCCGCTGAAGATGCTGCGCGGCTACCTGCTGGTGCTGGGCCTGGCCGGCGCCTATGCGCTGGCCGGCTACGTCTCTCCGGCGGCCGAGCTGGCGGCGCTGGCCGTGCTGGCGCTGCTGTGGCCCGCGCTGTGGCGTGCCTCGCTGCAGTTCCGCTTGGCCAACACCAGCTGGCGCGGCCTGCGCATGCACTTCACCGGCAGCATGGGCGGCGCCTACGGCGCGCTGCTGCTGCCCTGGCTGGTCTTCCTGGCGGCGGGCGGCTTGTTCGGCGTCATGGCCGGCGGCGCGGTCCGCAGCCAGGGCGGGCCGCTGCTCCTGCTGCTGCCGTTCGCGGTCCTGATCGGCGTGTACGCGCTGATCCCGTACTTCTGGCTGCGCGTCAAGCGCTACCAGCACGGCCACTACACCTACGGTTCGCTCGAGACCAGGCTCGACGCCGGCGTCGGAGCCAGCTACGCGACGTTCGCGCGGATCGCCGGCGTGGCGCTTCTGACCTTCCTGGTCATCGGCCTCGGCTTCGTGCTCGGCGCGGTGCTGCTCGGCGGCGCCGGCGCCGCGAGCCGGCAGGCGATCGGCGCGGCGGTCCTTGCCCTCGCGCCGCTGGTCGCGCTGTTGTTCCTGCTGGCCCAGGTGCTGCCGCGCGCCTACGCGACCTCGCGCCTGCAGAACCTGCTGTGGTCCGGCACCGGCAGCGACGACGTCCGCTTCAAGAGCCGGCTGCCGTTCGGCGCGCTGGCGCGGCTGCTGCTGAAGAACTGGCTGCTCGTCATCGTCACGCTCGGCCTGTACTGGCCCTGGGCGGCGATCGCCGTTGCGCGGATCCGGCTCGAGGCGGTGAGCCTGCGCACGCGCCGGCCGCTCGACGAGCTGAGTGCCGGTGCCAGGGCGCGCCGCGACGACGCCGCCGGCGATGCGGCCGGCGACGTCTTCGGCGTCGACCTCGGCCTGTGAACATCCGCCGGCCGTGCGCGACGACGATAGCCCGCTGGCCGACTACTTCGACGGCCGCAGCGCGCGGCCGCGGCGCGTGCGGCTGCGTGCCGAGGGCGGCACGCTGCACCTGCAGCCCGTGGACGACGACACCGGGTCCGCCGGCGTGCTGCCCAGCCTGCCGCTGTCGCAGCTGCGCTGGCCCGAACGCACGCGCCACGGCGCGCGAGTGGCCCACCTGCCGGACGCGCTGGGCGGCGGCGAGCTGCACGCCCTCGACGCGGCGGCCTGGGACCGCTTCGCGCGGCAGGCCGGCGTGCGCGAGTCGCTGGTCGTGCGCAGCCAGCAGAGCTGGCGCCAGGTCCTGGTGGCGATCGCGCTGCTGCTGCTGGTTGGCATCGCCGGCTGGCGCTGGGGCGTGCCGCTGGCGACCCAGGGCGCGCTGACGCTGCTGCCGCAGCGCGTCGATGCCGAGATCGGCGCTCTCGCTTTCGACCAGATCGACCGCCAGTGGCTCAAGCCCAGCGCCTTGCCGGCTGCGCAGCAGGCCGCGCTGCGGGCCGCCTTCGCACGCGCGCTGCAGCGTGCCGAGCCGGCCGGCGTGCTGCCGTGGCGGGTCGAGTTCCGTGCCTCGCGCATCGGCCCCAACGCCTTCGCGCTGCCCGGCGGCACGATCGTGATGACCGACGAGCTGGTGCAGCTGGTGGGCGGCGACGAGTCGGCCATCGTCGGCGTGCTGGCGCACGAGTACGGCCACGTCAAGCACCGCCACGGCATGCGCCAGCTGGTGCATGCCAGCGTGCTGGGCGCCGTGGGCAGCATCGCCTTCGGCGACTACAGCGGCGTGCTGGCCGGCCTGCCGGCGCTGCTGGGGACGCTGGGCTACTCGCGCGACTTCGAGCGCCAGGCCGACGACGAGGCCATCGCGGTGCTGCGCGCCGACGGCCGATCGCCGGCCGCGATGGCGCTCTTCTTCGAGCGCTTCGCGCAGTGGCGCAAGGACAAGGGCCACGGCGACGACAGCGACTCGGTGCTCGGCATCGCCTTCTCCAGCCACCCGGCCGACGCCGAGCGCATCGCACGCTTCCGCGACGCCGCGCGCTGATCCCCCCGGGGCGGGCTTCCTACAATGGCGGCCGGGCAACCGTCTGCGCCCGTCCCCCATGAACCTGTCTGCCCTCACCGCCCTGTCGCCGCTCGACGGCCGCTATGCCCCCAAGCTCGCCGCGCTGCGGCCGCTGCTCAGCGAGTTCGGCCTGATGCGCTGTCGCGTGCAGGTCGAGGTCGAGTGGTTCATCGCGCTCGGCGACGCCGGCCTGCCCGAGCTGAAGCCCTTGTCCGCCGGCGCCCGCGAGCGCCTGCGGGCGCTGGTGAGCGGCTTCACCGAAGCCCATGCCCAGGCCATCAAGGACATCGAGAAGACCACCAACCACGACGTCAAGGCGGTCGAGTACTGGATCAAGCAGCAGTTCGCCGGCGACGCGGAACTGCAGGCCGCCTCCGAGTTCGTGCACTTCGCCTGCACCAGCGAGGACATCAACAACACCAGCCATGC